>NZCP01000043.1 GCA_002686465.1 Candidatus Woesebacteria bacterium
AATAGGAGAGAAAAATGGCATTTCAGTCTATGACGACTACGCGCACCACCCAACAGAGATTGAAGCTGCCCTTCAAGCAGCACGGGATTGGTTCCCAAAAAGAAGAATTGTTACAGTGTTCCAACCTCATACCTACTCTCGAACTAAAGCTTTGTTTACCGAATTCTCCAAAAGCCTCAAACTTTCCGATGTAGTATCTATTATGGATATTTATTCTTCGGCTCGCGAAACTGATACATTAGGAGTTGATTCAAAGCTTCTGACAAAGGAGGTTGGGAAACACCAAAAGGATGTAAGTTATACTGGAGGACATAAAGAAACTCTAAAATTTCTGGTCAAAACTGCACAGCCAGGAGATATTATTCTTACAATGGGTGCTGGGGACATATTCTATATTCACAAGGACTTACTTAAAGCGCTATGAGTACAAACCTTAAGCAAGACTTGCAAGGCATACAGGAAAATGTTTTGCTGGCCGATTACACAACCTTAAAGATTGGTGGTCCTGCAAAGCTATTTGTCGAAGTTACAAACGAGACAGAACTCAAAGATGCTATCCAAAAAGCAAACGGAAACATGATCCCATATTTCATACTAGCCGGAGGAAGTGATGTATTAATCAGCGACTCTGGATTTGATGGATTAGTCATTCTTTTTCGCATAAAGGGTATCAAAGCTAAGGGTCAAAACTTACTTGTTAAAAGTGGTACCAAACTCCAAGACTTAATAGATACTGCAAATAAACATGGGCTAGGTGGTATAGAAAAACTTACTGACATCCCAGGATCTGTTGGTGGAGCAGTCTATGGAAATGCCGGTGCATACGGAAAAACAATCAGCGACCACATCAGACGGGTCCAAGTCTTCAATGGCACCAAAGTTTTTTGGATGTCCAAAGAGGATTGCAATTTTCAATATCGAGAAAGTATTTTTAAGAAAAACAAAAAATTAACAATTCTTGAAATTGAGTTTGAACTTCAAAAACAAAGTTCGAAAGATCTGCAAAAGGTATCTCGCGAAATTAGGAAAATAAGAAGGCAAAAGTATAATGATGGACTAAAAAGTCCAGGGAGTTTTTTTAAAAATATAATTGCAGACAACCTTTCACCAGAAATATTAGAAAGAATTCCGAAAGACAAAATTAATTACGGTAAAATATCAACTGGATATCTCCTCGAGGCAGTTGGAGCAAAAGGGAAAAAGTTAGATGGGGTAGAAGTGGCTTCATACCACGGTAACTTATTTCTAAATCGCGGCAGTGGTACCGCTAAAGCTTTTTTTACTTTGGCTAAAAAATACAAAGATAAAGTAAAGGAAAAATTTGGAATTGACCTTGAACCAGAAGTCCAACTAATAGGATTTAAAAAACAGCTCTAGTATGCAAAAAGTTGCTATTTTAGGATTTGGGATAGAAGGACAGGATGCTGCCCGCTACTTTCTCAAAAGGGGTGCAGAAATCACCATTTTTGATAAAAGGGATGATATTCTAAACGCGGAGTGGAAAAAGAAATCGATCAAATGTGTTTGTGGCAAAAACTACCTAGACAATGGACTGGAAGGTTTCGACCTGATTGTTCGCTCTCCAGGGTTCTATAGATTCCACCCAACACTTGTCAAAGCTGAAAAATCTGGCGCTACCATTACCAGTACCACAACTATCTTCTTTGAGGAATGCAAGACCCCGATAATTGGAGTCACTGGAACAAAGGGGAAAGGGACAACCGCAAGGATGATTGATCTTGCACTGAAGGAGGCGGGATTTAAGACAGTGCTTGCGGGCAACATCGGTGAGCCAATGCTAAGCCGGCTACCAGAGGCCCAGGAATCGGATTGGGTGATTTTAGAGTTATCCTCGTTTCAAACAATAGACTTATCGAGAAGCCCAAAAATTGCAGTTGTTACAAATATAACCACCGATCATATGGATTGGCACAAAGACAGGAAAGAATACGTTCAAGCAAAGGAAATGCTTTGGAAACATCAAGAAAGAGATGATTTTTTAGTTATGAATCCAGATGACAAAACAAGTCGCGAGCTCGCAGAAAAAGCGCAGAGTAAAGTAGTTTGGTGCGACTACAGGAAAGAGCTACCAGCTGAAAACTTACAGGTCCCAGGGAACCACAATAAAGCAAATGCCTGCTTGGCATATAAAACAGCATTAATTGCTGGAGCAGATGGCAAAAAGGCATGGAAGGGTATTCAAAAGTTCAAAGGCACAGAACATAGATTAGAAAAAGTCGCGGAAGTTGGTGGTATTACTTATATCAATGATTCAGCAGCAACTCATCCAGAGTCAGCTATTGCGGCGCTCAAAGCGTTTAGGGAACCAAAAATCTTAATCCTTGGCGGATCACACAAAGGTGTTAAATTTGGGCATCTTGCAAAGGAGTTAGCTAAAAATAATGTCAAAGCAGTAATTTTAATCGGCCAGACAGCGAGCGAAATAGAAGTCGAAATTAAGAAAACAAAATACAATGGTCAAATTAGAAAAGGGTTAGAAAACATGTCTGATATTGCGCAAAATGCCCGCAAGCTGGCTACAAAGGGCGACATTATACTTTTATCTCCGGCTTGTGCCTCTTTTGGAATGTTTGAAAACTATCAAGACCGCGGCGAACAATTCAAGAGCGCTGTACAAGGCTTGAGATGAAAAAGGATAAAATTAACGTCGCGGTTTTGATGGGTGGAAAAACTGCGGAGCATGACATCTCTATGCTCTCTGGTAAGGAAGTTCTCAAAAATCTTTCCGAAAAGTATCGTGGATTTCCAGTAATAATTTCTCGCAATGGGCAAGGTTGGCAAGAATTACTATCAAATAAAAACAAGATAGACATAGTTTTTATTGCAATGCATGGACCGTATGGTGAAGATGGGACAGTGCAAGGAATGTTAGAACTTGCTGGAATAAAATATACAGGATCAAGGGTGTTAGCAAGCGCACTTGGGATGGACAAAATAGCTTTTAGAAAACTTATGAAAGCAGTTGCTATTCAAACCCCTCGACACGTTGAGTTAAAAAAGGGTGAAAGGACAACAAAAGTTGGGAAACCACCATATTTCGTAAAGCCCTATGACCAGGGTTCATCTGTAGGAGTCTCTATTGTCAGAAAGAAAAGTGGGCTTGCTAAATCCCTAAAGGCAGCTTGGAAATATAGTGATGTTGCCTTAGTTGAGGAATTTATTCCCGGCACAGAGGTAACTTGTGCTCTTCTAGGAAATGAAGATTCAATCCCACTACCGGTTGTCGAAATAATCCCCAGTGGCGAATTCTTCGACTATAAATCTAAATATACCGACAAAAAGACACAAGAGATATTCCCGGCAAGAATCTCAAACACCACTACAAAAAGAATCCAGGAAATAGCAGTGAAGGTTCACCAAACCTTAGGTTGCCGTGGATTCTCAAGAGTTGACTTCATCCTAAGAAATGGCAAAACACCTGTTGTTCTGGAAATCAACACAATACCAGGATTAACATCAATGTCGCTCCTCCCTAAGGCCGCGGCTGCAGCAGGAATGTCTTATCCTCAACTTCTTGATAGAATAGTTCAATATGCAACCAACTAATACTTCCAGTCTAATCCGTTGGTGGGTAACACCAAAACTTCCTATTCGACATATCTTTATCGATTCCAAAGATCGACCAAATGGGATATTCCAAGCAATACGAGTTTATTTCCGAAAATGGGTTATTCATCCAATTCGGCGATGGACTGCACACTATTACGTTAGATTCTTGCAAAAATTCTATGGACTAGTCGTAATTGGACTAACTGGCAGTGCAGGGAAAACAAGCACAAAGGAAATGATTGTCGCGATTTTACAAAGGCAAGGTGAGACTGTATGGACGCATGCAAACGAGGATCCAGTATTTAACATTCCCACCACAATTTTTAGATGTAAACCTGCAACTCGATACCTGGTACTGGAAATGGGTGTGGAATTTCCGGGAGAGATGGCATTCTATCTCTGGCTTGCACAACCCTCAATGGGAGTCATTACAAACGTCCACCAAACACACACAGAGTTTTTTGGCGATAGAGAAGGTGTGGCAAAAGAAAAAGGAGTACTTGTACGCAGTTTAGGCAAGAGTGATGCTGCAATACTAAACAAGGAAAACAGGTATACACAGCGGTTTGCAAAATCTACTAAAGCTAAAGTTACTTGGTTCGGAAAAGGTGGGGATATACAAGCAAAGAATATAGAAATCAAAGACCTAAAGAGCCAGTACACACTTATGGTGGACAATAAGGATATCCAAATCAACCTACCAATATTAGGAGAACAATTCGTGTCTAATTCCTTGGCAGCAGCAGCTGTTGGTTGGGTAAGTGGTGCAAGTCTTAATCAAATAAAACAGGGTCTCGAGGAGTTTAAACCTGCCGAGCATAGGATGAGACCCATAAAGCTCAGGAATGGGTCCCTAGTTCTAGATGATTCCTACAATAGCAATCCGGCAGCTGCCAAAAAAGCGTTAGAGACATTCAAAGAAGTAGCCGGAAAAGAAAAAAAAATTGTAGTACTTGGAGATATGTTAGAGCTTGGGACAGATGAAGTTACGCAACACAAAAAACTTGGTAAATTAGTCCAAAATGTGGGCACAGACTATCTTGTTGGAGTAGGCAAACTCGCAAAACACGCGGTGGGTGCTGCGAATTTACCTAAAGGCCATTCCTGGTGGGCAACAGACCAAAAAGAAATTCTACCAATCCTCAAGCCGCTCCTGAAGAAAAATACCGTAGTCTTAATCAAAGGTTCGAGATCAATTGAGTTAGACAAATTAGTAGATCAACTCGCAGCCTGAAATCGCGTTTGGTATAATGATAGCGTATGAAATCTTATTCAAAAACCAAGAAAACACAAAAGCTCGGATTTAAGACCCCGAACAATTTTAGGATGCAGCAATTTGGCGGTCATTCTGCGCTCGGGGGTGGGCAAAAACCCCCTCAGCCTAAATTTAATCCTTCCCACTTCAAAACCCAACACAAAGGTTGATTCTCAAGCAAAAGGCTGATTTCCAAGTTTTTTTGTTCCAAACCTAGAAATTAGCCTCAGTCTGTGATAAAATACTCCAAATGGCTGCAGCACAAGCTACTAAGAATCCAAATAAGTCTGTACTTGCCCGACAAGAGGACGGGACAGTTCAGCTTACTATCAATATTCCGCAAGCGCTAGTTCAGGAAAAGAAAAAAGAGGCGCTAAGACACATAATTGAGGAGCTAGAGGTTCCTGGTTTCCGAAAAGGGAAAGTTCCGGAGGATGTCGCCTTAAAGCATATCGAAAAGCAAAAGCTCTATGAGCATGTGCTTCAGCATGTCCTACCAGAAGTTTACACAAAAGCAGTCCAAGAACATTCTCTACGCCCAGCAATTGGCCCACGTTTCGAACTTATATCAACTGACGATGATAAGGATTGGAGTGTGCGGGCAACAACTTGCGAGCTTCCTGAAATTAACCTTGGCGACTATAAAAAAGCTATTTCGGACGCAAAAAGTTCCGGAAAAATATGGGTTCCAGGAAAAGACTCTTCGGCCGCAGGCTCAGGGCAAGCAAAGGAACCAAGCCGAGAGGAAAAGGAACAGATTGTTATTAAAGCGCTTATTAATTCAATACAAATCAAGGTGCCTCAACCTTTGATCGAAGAGGAAGTAAATCATAAGTTGTCTGGTCTTCTGGATCAGTTGCAAAAGTTTGGACTTACGACAGAGCAATACCTTGCCTCGAAGGGAACCAAAATCGAGCAAATCAGGGAAGATTATGCCCGACAGGCCAAGGAGTCATTAACACTTGCCCTTGCCCTGAATCAGATAGCAGAAAAGGAAAATATTGGTGTTGATGAAAAAGAAGTAGAAGAGGTTATCAAAGCTAGCAACACAGCCACTACAAACGGTGTACAAGAACCTCAACCTGCCGCAAGCGGCCAACAAAGGCAACTTATAAAATCTGCACTCCTTAGACGCAAGGCTCTCGAGAGTCTCATTAATCTTACCTAGCACCGATTACGCTTGACAGAGTTATCGGTCTATTTTAAAATAGGGAAACCGTCCATAATATGGCTCTAAAACGTCCAGGACAAAACCAAAAGACGAATCGATCTAAATCGTCGCCGCGCACAGACAATCTTCTTGAGTCTCTGCGAGATATAGGTGGAGGTACCGCACGCGCCGTAAAAAAGGATTTTGGACAGGGTGTACCTGAAGACTTTATGCGACAGTTGTTTGGCATGGGGAAAGAGCCAGTACACGCCAGTGGAGAGATTGCTCCTGGTCAAAGTATTGAAATGGACACAGTTCTTGAAGCTGAACGCACAGAAAATAAAGCACTAAGACTGCGCCTAAGCCAAGAACGAACCCTAAGAGAGCAAGATAAAAGTCTTATCACCCAAAAAAGCCAAGAGCTGAAAGTTGAGCTTCATGCGTTAACGCAAGAAGTACAACATCTTGCCAAATCCACGCAAGGACTTTCTCGCAAAGTAGAAGTTGCCGCCATGCAGGCTCCGGCGGACCCAGGAGTGTACCATATCCTCTTCTTTGAAAAACTACGTAGTTTTATTGCATCTTTCAGGAAAAAGATAGAAAATGCATCGCTTTGGCTTCAATCCCATAATCAAAGATCGGCCAAACGCCGAAGTTTCTGGGGCCAGGTGGGCCAATCTGGTAGCAAACGTCTTCTTTCACCCGAGGACTACTCCCAACGCTCTGCGGGATAGTTTGGTCTTGACACTCACTTGAACTCGGATAGTAAATTCTCCAGTAAAAGGTCTGAGAAGAGATAATTGTGTGGTAAAATGTACCTTGAGGACTCGTAGCTCATGCCGCATCTTGCGACTCGCGAAATACTTTGAGCGACAAAGCAAGCTAAGGCATATCAAATTGAAAATTTGTTAATTGGCTAGGACGAGTAGCTCAGTTGGTTAGAGCATTCGCTTGACGTGCGAAAGGTCGGGGGTTCAAGTCCCTTCTCGTCCACATAGAGGCTAGAGCGGTCGCCGAAGGCGACCGGTCACAGGTAAACCGCTTCGCGTGGCTCACGTAAGCGCGGGGCCAAGTCCTGTCGGGTCCACAAGAACTACTTTATACAAAAATAGCTTCCGATTAGTGTTAGTTCGGAAATAGTAAGATCGTCGGAGTAAAAAGCTGATGCTGTACCACCATCAAGATTTACAGCATCCTTAAACTCAACCCCGATTTCCTCCTCCACTTTTAGAACTACTCCCGGCAAGTCGGCCAAATATGGACCTTGGATAAGAGACTCCTTGCCATAAAAGATCAAAAATACAATTTGATCTTCTTCTGTGGTGGCAACGACAACACGCCTTTCCTGCGCATCATTTTTAATCTTCAGCTCTGTCGACTGCCCATTTTCAAGTAAGATTGGACCCGACTGCAACCCAAATCTCAAGTCATCGAGTATATCAGTCGTAATATCGAGATTACCATCTTTTTTGACGGCAAAGATACCATCGAAAAGTGTACTATTAATCCTCTTGCTAACACTTTCCCCACCTGTTACAAAAAGCCCGATTGGCTGGTTTTCTTTTGTATAAAAACCACCGCTTACTAAATTTTGACATTTGTTTTGCTCCATCAAGGTCCTTGCATTTCTTTGGGACTCCAAGTTGGAATGTAGAGAAATTTTAGAAGTATCGGCAACCTTAATCCAAGCGACTTTGAGAGCTAATCCACTAGACTCAAATTCAAAAACCTCTTTAGTAGAATCTATCTTGTCAATTCCAGATTGTGGAGATGGCGTGTCGAAAACAAGAAGGTCGCCCCCAAAAAAATCCCCTCTCCACAAAACAAAAGCGGCAAGGCCAACTACAACTAAAAAACTTACAAATATCTTTTGCACTTATCCCTTAAGCTGGGCAAGGTCTTTTAAGATCTCTTCAGCGTGTCCCTCTGGCTTTACATTTTCATAAATCTTGGCAATTTTACCTTTAGGATCAACTAAGAACGATGTTCGTAGTATCCCCATATACTCTCGCCCCATCATTTTCTTTCTTGCCCAAACTCCATATTTACCAAGTACTTTCTTTTCCTCATCTGCCAAAAGGGTGAAAGGCAAATCGTACTTTTCAGCAAACTTTTTGTGCCTCGCCGGAGAGTCGGCACTTATACCAACAACCTTAACATCCAATTTCCCAAACTCGGAAAAGTTATCGCGAATACCACAAGCCTCCTTTGTACAACCAGGAGTATCATCCTTAGGGTAAAAATAGATTAAAACCCACTGTCCTCGGTAATCCGACAGTCTATGTTTTTTCTCATCCTGATCTGGCAATGCAAAGGAAGGAGAAGTTTGTCCAACTTTTAAGTCCATGTGTTGCATTATACCCCATTTTCCCACTACAATAAAAAGAATGGTTGAACCAATCACAAGAATAAACAGACCTATTAAGAAAATGCTTTGGCAGAATTTCCTCGGGGGAATAGCCTGGGGGCTTGGTGTTACCATAGGGCTATCTATAGTGTTCGCCTTGCTTGGGTACTTACTTACACAAATCAATCTTGTTCCTGTTCTTGGGGATTTGACTTCCCAAGTTATAGAATTTGTGAATTCAAATAAAAACCAATCTCCAAGCATAAGACCATTTGAACCATAGTCTTATCGATTGACTTTCCAATTTATCTGTGAGACCATCGTTGTAGTAGTATGTGGTGGAAAATCTACTTCTGGCTCGGCGCGATTTTTTTGGTAGCAGGGTTTATCTTCGTCTATGGCAAGCTGGAGGTGTGGAGTTTTGCTGACTGGTTTGAAATTGCCAGTGTTGTAATTGGTTTTATAGGGTTGTACGCTTACGTCTACAAGAAAAATCTTTTGTCGAGTCAGTTCTGGAAAATCTTTTTCTGGGTCATTATTACTAGCTGGACGTTCAATTTGGTTTATATGTTTACTCCGCTAGAAGAAGCTCTTCAGTTACCTCGCTGGCTAACAAGCAGTTCGGTCCTTAATGAAACAGAACTGATAATTGCAATTTTGGCAAACTCTCCTCTCGCTTATGCGATTTATAGGTTAGGCCAAAAACGGTCTTGAGCAGGCTTGTCTCTGTGAAACACCTTTCGAGCCTTAATTTACTCCTGATTGCCTCAAGCCGCCATTAGCTGATACAATATCAGCATGGCTAAAACAAACTCAAAAGACCATCGAGAAATTGGTCGCGAGCTTGATCTGTTTTCCATTTCTGATCTGGTTGGTACCGGACTCCCCCTGTTTTCCCCAAAAGGGGCAACTCTGAGACGGCTTGTCGAAGAGTATATGTATAATCTTCTGGAGAAATATGGTTATGAGCATGTCTGGATTCCGCACATAGCCAGGAAAAAACTATACGAAGTATCGGGACACTTAGAAAAGTTTACAGAAGACATGTTTCCAATCATGAAATCTAAAGGGAGGGAATATGTCCTGAAGGGTATGAACTGTCCACATCACATCTTAATCTTTGCAAGACATCCAATAAGCTACAGGGAAATGCCCCAACGCTACGCAGAAACAACAACAGTCTATCGGTCTGAACAGTCTGGAGAGCTAGGTGGATTGACCAGAGTACTGTCAATCACGCAAGACGATGCTCATATCTTTTGTCGAAAAGACCAAGTAAAAGATGAGTTTAAAAAGGCTTTAGAGATTAACGAGCAAATGCTCAAGGATTTTGGATTCAAAAAGTACTGGGTTCGGTTGTCACTTTGGGACCCTAAAAGCAAAAATAAATACCTAGGTGATGAAAAAGTGTGGGAAGAGATGCAAAGGCTTATGAGAGATCTCTTAAAGGAAACAAAAACACCATTTAAGGAAGCAAAAGGGGAAGCCGCATTTTATGGACCAAAACTGGACTTGATGGCTGTTGACTCACAGTCACGAGAATGGCAAATGTCAACTATTCAGCTTGACTTTAATTTACCCAAGAGGTTCAAAATATCTTATGTAGGGGAAGATGGAAAAGGGCACCAGCCATATATGATCCACAGAGCTACTCTCGGGTCAGTGGAGCGTTTTCTAGGCGTCTGGATAGAACACGTTCAAGGGAACATGCCTGTTTGGCTTGCACCAGTACAGGCCGTTGTAATCCCAGTCACAGACAAAAGCGATAAATACGCACAAAGCGTACTGCAAAAGCTAAAAGACTCCGGATTGAGAGCTGAAGTCGATAATCGCTCAGAAACCCTCCAAGCACGCATTAGAGACGCACAACTGCAAAAAGTACCATATATGCTAATCGTCGGCGATAAAGAGGAAAAAGGTAAAACTGTGGCATTAAGATTGCGCACAGGAGAGGACAAAGGATCTGTTAAACTTGGCGATTTTGTTAAAAACACCCAAAAAATCGTTGCAGGCAAGCATGATCTATGATACTATTTAGGTTGAAATAGCCTTGGGTAAAAAGAAAAGAATAAAAAGAAGAGAAACTTACTGGCGCACAAACCAGAATATTCGTGCTCCGCGCTTAAGAGTAATTGATTCTGAGAATAAACAACTTGGAATTTTTACGTTTGAAGAAGCACTGAAGAGGGCGCAGAAAGATGGGCTTGATCTTGTTGAGATCGCAGCCAAAGCGAATCCGCCAGTTGCAAAGATAATTGACTTTGCGAAGTTCAAATATCAACAAGAAAAAAGGGAACGAGAGAGCAGACGTAAAGAGCGGCGCGGAACTGATCAAAAAGAGATTTGGCTAACCCCATTTATGGGGGATAACGACTACCAGGTTCGTCTTGGACGCATCAAAGAGTTTTTGGGTGAAGGGCATAAAGTACGCGTAACTGTACGCTTTAAGGGCCGACAAATGGGCCACAAAGAGTTTGGTTACAAGATGACTAAAAAGGTTGTGGAGGATACTAAAAATACAGCTAGAGTAGATCAACAACCGAAATTTTTAGGAAGACAACTACTAATGACTATTACTCCAAGCACAGAGAGTAAGAAGGAGGAAAAAAGTGAAACAAAAGAAGACAAAGTTAAGCAAAGCTTGTCTTAAGTCATAAATATATATGAAAAGGGTTAAGATGAAGGTAAGAAAATCAGTATCTCGGCGTATTAAGGTTACTGCCGGAGGAAAGCTGTTACGTCGTAGAAGCTTTGCAAGACACCTAAAAGCAGGAAAGAAAAAAGGTAGGATACGCAATCTCAAGCGCGGAATCCAAGTGAAGGGAAGTCTAGAAAAGAAACTACGAAATGTAATGGGAGTGGGTAATTGACATGCCAAGAGTTAAAGGTCACAGCCAGAGAAAACACAAAAAAGTCTTAAAGCTGGCAAAAGGTTATCGCGCGGCGGCAAGCAGCCGGTTTAAGGCTGCAAACGAGGCGGTACTTCATGCTGGCCAATATGCCTACATTGGAAGGAAGCAAAAACGGCGTAATATACGAAAATTGTGGATTCAAAGGCTTAATGCGGCAGTCCGCGAGCATGATGTGTCCTACAGTAAGTTCATTGCAGGTCTCCGGGGTGCCAAAATTGAGTTGGATCGCAAGATTTTAGCCGATATAGCAGTCAATGACCCAGAGACCTTTAGTAAGATAGTTGAAAAGGCAAAGACCTAAAAAGGTTTTACTCTCTCAACTACCGAAAGGCCCCACCGGGGCCTTTCTTGTATAATAAACTATATGGAAAACCGTATACAAAATCTTAAAAACCAAGCGTTGGCACAAATTATAGATGCTGACATAGAAGAACTTGAGGGTTTGAGAACTAACTATCTTGGTCGCCGGGGAGAACTCAACAAAATACTTCGTGAGATACAAGATCTACCAGCTAAGAAGCGGCCTATTATTGGTCAGATTGTGAATGACGCCAAAAAAGCAATAGAGCGAGCGATTGACGAAAAGCATGGAAAACTCCAAGAGGGGACAGGCAAGACAAAATGGTTTGACCCCACAGTTCCCGGCAATAAACCACAAATAGGACACCTCCATCTTGTTACACAAGCGGTCGAGGAAATATCAAAGACTTTTGAAAAAATAGGTTTTGTAAGAGTTCGCTATCCCGAAGTCGAATGGGATTGGTTTGCCTTCGAATCTCTCAACATGCCAAAAGATCATCCTGCACGAGATGAATGGGAAACGTTTTTTGTGGGTACGCCGCCGCATTCTAAGTACGGGCAAATGGTTTTAACCCCACACACATCCTCCGGACAAATCAGAGAAATGACGCGGGTTAAAAACCCCCCGATTCGAATGCTTAATATTGCCAAAACCTACCGACGACAATCGGATGTTGCCCATATTCCAATGTTTCACCAATTTGAAGGATTAGTTGTCGACAAAGAAATATCAGTAGTCCATCTAAAAGGAACTCTAGATTATTTTGCAAGATCTTTCTTTGGCCCAAAACGCAAAATACGACTGCGACCCTTCCATTTTCAATTTACAGAACCGTCCTTTGAGTTCGACATTTCTTGTGATATTTGCCAAGGTCGCGGTTGTAAATTGTGTAAGGCCGGTTGGCTAGAGCTAGGTGGAGCTGGGATGGTTCACCCACAAGTCTTGAAAAATGGGGGAATAGATCCCAAACACTATACTGGATTTGCCTTCGGCGCTGGATTAGAAAGAAGCTTTATGATGAAATCTGGGTTAAAGATTGACGATGTTCGAACACTTTACAGTTCTGATTTAAGATTTCTACGACAGTTCTAAAATGGATATTAAAATACCTGATAGTTGGCTCAGGGACTACCTAAAGACCTCAGCAAACTCTGCAAAAATTGCGGAATGTCTTTCGTTGTCTGGTCCTTCTGTAGAAAAAATAGAAAAAAAGGGTAAAGATGCAATTTACTCTATTGAAGTGACAACCAACCGAGTAGATTCAGTAGGAGTTTTTGGTATTGCTCGAGAGGCAGCAGCAATCTTGCCCAGATTTGGTATCTCTGCTTCACTAAGTTCCGTTAAGACAAAATCACGCCAAGAATTTGCGAAGGAGGTTGATTACCTTGAAACAAAAGTAGACCACAAACTTTGTCCTAGATTTACTGCAATTCTTATAAGAGATATAAAAATAGGTCCATCGCCAGTATTTATTCAAGAAAGATTAAAGGCAATCGGCTCAAGACCTATCAATAATGTCGTTGATATTTCTAACTACCTTATGTACGAGCTAGGCCAACCTCTTCATACTTTTGACTACAACAAAATTCGCGGTGCCAAAATGATACTTCGTGAATCAAAGCGTGGAGAAAAACTAACAACGCTTGATGGAAAAACACATATATTACCAGGAGGCGATATTGTAATCGAAGACGGAGATGGTCGTTTGATCGACCTTGCTGGAATTATGGGCGGCAAAAACTCGGAAGTTGATGAAAATACAAAAAATGTTCTATTATTCGTCCAAAATTACAATCCAGTTAATATTCGTCGAGATGTCATGACTCTTGCAAAAAGAACAGACGCAGCAACGCTCTTTGAGAAGGGTCTTGATCCAGAACTCGTTGAGGTCACAATGAGGCGCGGGATTGACCTATTTGTTCAAATTTGCAAAGGCAAACCAGAATCCAAAATCTTAGATCTATATCCTAATCCATATTCCAGTAAAACGGTCCGACTAACTGAAAAGTTTGTAGAAGATCGGCTTGGTGTTCCTATCGCCAAAAACGATATTTCTAAAATTTTGGACAGCCTAGGGTTAAAAACACAATGGAATGGCGAAGACTTGAGTGTATCGATCCCGTCATGGAGAGCTCGCGATATCAACCTCCCTGAGGATATTCTGGAAGAAGTCGCAAGACTCTACGGATACCACAATATGCCAAGTAAAATCATGAACGGAGAAATCCCAGAACCTTTGGAAAATTCGCCATTTGAATTTGAAATAAAGGTTAAGCGCACCTTGCAAGGTTGGGGAGGAACAGAAGTATATACCTCGTCCTTGGTATCGAAAGAGCAAGTGGCGTCCGATTGGTCTCTAAAGCTTAAAAACCCACTCGGTTCCGATTCTGAATATCTGCGCCTTTCCCTTGCACCATCTCTGATAGATGCTGCAAGCAAAAACAAAAGAGAGGAAGATCCAATGCATCTTTTTGAGATGAGCAAGGTCTATCTTCCAATAAGAGGAAATTTGCCTGAAGAAAAAATGATGTTGGCGGGAGTTTTTGCAAATCAAAGTTTTGAGGATACCAAAGGAGTAATAGAAGCTCTTCTTGAATCATTGGGAATCGAAGCTACATTTGCACAAGAGGATTCAAGATGGTTTTTACCACATCATAGACTCGTGGTAAAAAGTGGAAAGTTAGAACTAGGACAATTCGGAGTTCTCAAAAAGGAGGGGTTAATCTACTACGAGTTTGGCGTCGAAGACGTAAGGAGTGTAAGTAAACCCCTCACTACCTACATTCCTACTCCAAAGTACCCAAGCCAAGTCGAAGATATCTCTCTGGTCTTAAAATCAAGAACTCTATTAGGTGAAATCATAAAATCAATGGAGACAGCTGACCAACAAATATCCTCTGTGAGGTTAGTCGATACCTTTGAAGATACAAAAACCTTGCGAGTAACATATCAAAGCTTGAGTAAAACCCTAACTGATAAGGAAGTTGAAAAAATTAGAAAAAAAGTCCTTGACAGGATGAAAAAAAAGTTCGGGGCAAGACTGAAAAACTAACCCTCACTCTGAGGAGTCCCAAGGGACGTTGATTCCAATTTTGACTCTACCGTCTGCTTGCTTACCATCTCTGTCTTTGGCGATTACTCGAATCTCATGCGCCCCATCCTCAACGTTTAGTGTAATGACCCATGGACCACCTACAAGGGTCCCTTGATTTTTACCATCAAGTTCAATTGCTACCTCCACAATATCACTAGTTGACTGAGGATTGACTTTTACTTCAAATTCGTTCGAATTTATCTGATCATGATCCTTTGGTGTTATGAATTCAACATTAACAGGAGTTGCGGCTCCGCAATACTCTGTCGGTGGATGATAACGATCGTCGGGTTGAGTCGACAACCATCCTAAAATTCCCTCCTGCCAACGGTTTGGTGGACCAAACGGATCCTCCTCCTTGAAGACAAAGTATTCTTTCTCTTCATAACCTCCTGAGGCGGCCTGAGAAGGTGTTGCAAGTCTTCCTTCGTCTTTACATATCTTTAGTCTTGTGTGGACAGGATCCTCCCCGGTTGGCTCGGTCCCACGGACAAAGTATTCAGTTCTTGATCCAAATCCATCATGTTCCCGATACCCAGAAATAGCATCTACGCTGGCACTGACAACATTATCGGGAATTTCAAAACCTACATCCGGCTTACCCTTAAGAGCCTCTTGGATAATCCGTCTCCATATAGGGGAAGCTCCTGTGACCCCTGAGGCGACTTGCCTCATTTGTGAGTTGTCGTTATTTCCAACCCAAACTCCAACAACGACTTGCGGAGTCCAACCAACAGTCCAGTTGTCCCGTTGATCATTTGTAGTTCCGGTTTTGACCGCAACAGTACGTCCAGGAACTACAAGAGCCGACCGTGTCCCAAAAACTTCTGCCCGAGCATTGTTGTCAGACAAGATGTCCGAGATTATAAATGCCTCGCCCGGATCCAAAATTTTCCGCCCCTTTTTCTCCTTATATTCCTCTAAAACCTTACCGTTGGCATCCTCAACTTTAAGTATTGCAACTTGGTCAAAGCGCAGACCTCCATTTGCAAATACAGAGTATGCAGAAGTTAAATCAAGAAGCCGTATTTCACCCCCTCCTAATGTTACAGAAAGCCCAAACCGTTCCATGTTTTCCTTTGTCGCCTCAAGTGTAGTAAATCCCATATCATAAGCGGTAGAAAGCATGTCACGCACTCCAACTAACGCCAACATTTTTACGGCAGCTATGTTAACAGAGTTGGCAAGAGCAAATCTAACTTGCAGGGGCCCACGAAACTCCTCGTCATAATTAACTGGTTCATAGTCGGGTTGTCCGACACCACCGGGGAAAACCGTAGGTGTGTCCATTAAAAGAGTTGATGCAGTATATCCCTTCTTCAACGCCGTAACATAAGTAACAGGCTTGATAGCAGAACCAGGCTGTCTGAGAGAAAGAGTAACATTAACCTGTCCATCATAATCTTCAGCTGCAAAATCTTTCGAACCGACCATAGCAAGAATTTCTCCCGTCTGAGGATCTACCACCATAGCAGCACCATTAGTTATATCTAGGTATTCAACCCTTTCTATCTCCTCAGCAACAATTTTTTGAGCTTCTCGCTGCAATTCCCAATCAAGCGTTGTTGTAACTTTCAATCCTCCTTGACCCGCAAGCGCATCCCCATATCTTTCCTCAAGAAGGCTTTGTACATATGTAACAAAATGGGGTGCCTTAAGGCTTGCTCCTTTTCCGACAAACTCCATGCTAGAGAGCTGCTCTACAGCTCCTTTTTCTTGGTCATCCGATATGTATCCATCCTCGCGCATCCTGCGCAAAACTTGCTCGGTTCTTCCAATATAAGCTTCCGGCCTTGCCCCATACGGAGAGTATGCTGTTGGCCTTTGTGGGAGACCCGCAAGCATTGCTGATTCAACTAGGGTCAAATCTTGTACTTTCTTGCTAAAATAAACTTCTGCTGCTGCCTGGGAGCCCCATGCTGTACCCCCGTATGGGGCCTCATTCAAATACATTTGCAAAATCTCGTCCTTTGAGTATTTACGTTCAATTTGCACCGCAAGGATAAACTCTCGGATTTTGCGCGGCAGGGTGCGCTCTGAAGAAAGAAGAACATTCTTCACTAGCTGCTGTGTAAGCGTTGAACCTCCCTGAAGTTTTCCTTTGGTAACAATATTCCAGGATGCTCGCAAAACTCCGGTTGGGTCAAAACCACTGTGCTGATAAAAATTCTTGTCCTCGATAGCAATCGTTCCTTGCCTAAGATAAATCGGCATGTCCTCAAATTCTGCGTGTGTTCGTCTCTGATCTGTAAAAATGTCGTAAAGAAGAACATCATTACGGTCGTAGATCTTGGTTGAAAATCCTTCGCGACGTACAATCTTATCCGGAGAGGGGAGGTCTAGAGCAAAAAGAGGGAATACGATCCCAAACAGAATAAAAACTGCAACAACACCGACAAAGAGCAGGAGTGCTAAGCGGTAAAGAACGCTTGCTCCACCAATTTTTCTATATCTTGACGAGAGATGCGGTCGTCGATACGATCGTCTCCGCCTTCTCCAGGCAGACTTCCATGCCATATATTACTGTTTGCATTGTATCAGAATGATACATATAATTGAACTCATGGATAACAGTCGAATTTTAAGCCGGGGAGTCGCGAAGGTTTTACCAAGCAAGGGGGCTTTAGTGGCCCGAATGAAAAAAGGGAAAGTAAAACTCTACCTTGGTATTGACCCGTCAGGCTTTAGACTCCACTTGGGTCACAGTGTCCCCATACGCAAGATCGCTCAGTTTGCGGAGGCAGGACACGAGGTCGTACTTCTTTTCGGAACAGGGACAGTATTAGTGGGAGATCCTTCGCAACGTGACACAGCCCGTAAACTTATCGACCAAAAAGAAATTGATAAAAATATTAAAGATTGGAAAGAGCAAGTTGCACCTCTAATCGATTTTAATAAAGTAACTATAAAACAAAATGGTGACTGGCTTACAAAGCTGACCTTGCGTGAAATAATAAAAATAGCAAGTAACATTTCCGCTGTTCAACTTTTCAAAAGGGAAATGTTTCAACGCCGAATAGATAAAGGAGATACTGTTTGGTACCACGAAACTATGTATCCTCTCCTTCAAGGGTATGACTCAGTTGCCATGGATGTTGACCTAGAAATAGGGGGGACAGACCAAGAATTCAATATGCTCATCGGACGCGAGCTTCAAAAAAAGATGAATAATCGCGAAAAATATGTGCTTACTGTTCCCATGATTACCGGAACCGACGGGAAGCAAATGAGCAAAACTTCTGGAAATTGCGTTTGGCTCGACGACGCTCCTTTCGACATGTTCGGAAAACTAATGGGCACACGCGATGACCAAATGGCACTTTACATGGAACTCCTAACCGACATGCCAGATGCCGAAATAAAGGCAGCAAGCAAAGAAGGCCCAATGGAAGCAAAGAAAAGACTTGCTTGGGAGATCGTAAAGATTTACCACGGAGAGAAAGAGGCAGATGGTGCCAGAGATGAATTTGAAAAAGTTTTCCAAAAAGGTGGCACACCACAATCTGCTGCGAGCCACAAAGTTAAAGCAGGAAAGATCGACTTGGCGGGAATCTTAGTTGATTCTGGTCTGGCACCAAGCAACTCAGAGGCAAGACGGTTAATAGAACAAGGTGGAGTGGAGTGGAACGGTAAAAAGGTAACCGGCACAGCTATTAAGGTCGAAAAATCTGGTACACTGAAAGTTGGAAAGCATAGATTTTTGAAGGTAGTGACATGATGAATCTATCGAAAAAGCACAAAATGTTCTGGATGATTCTGGCAATCATTGCCGGAGCTGCACTTGTCCTTAGTTCTGTAGCCTTACCTCTCCTTTTTGCCTTCTAGCCTGAGCTGTTATACTTCCACTATATGAAGCCTGATTCCCCAATTCAGTCTGTCCCTTTAGTCGGTTCAGAATACGCAAGAAGACTTCAAAAATTGGCCATTATGACCGCGGGAGATCTTATTTATCACATCCCACATCGTTATGACGACTATTCACTAGTCTCTGACATGAGTCGTCTTCAACCAGGAGAGACAGTGACCATCAGAGGGCAGATTACAGCAATCAAGAATCAATACACAAGAGGAGGTAGGAAAATACAAATGGCAACAGTTTCCGATGGAGAACGAAATATTGAAGTTACATGGTTTAACCAGCCATTTATCATCAGAACACTTCCCGAGGGAACTTGGGTTTCCTTGTCTGGAAAAATTAACTGGTTTGGACGAAAGCGGGTTTTGGTCTCTCCAGAGTACGAAAAGCTGCCACCTGGTGGAGAAACCGACACAATCCACACAGGGAGACTAGTTCCGGTCTATCCTGAAACATATGGCGTTAGTTCTAAGTGGTTGAGGTCAAGAACGGCACGGCTACTACCACAAATTATCCAGGAGTTCACAGATTTCCTACCGGAAAACATTCGAAAGAAAAATAAGCTTATGGAGCTTTCCGAAGCTCTCCAAAAAATACACTTCCCAGAAAATTTGGAAGATGCGCAAAAAGCTCGAAAACGACTTGCCTTCGATGAGTTCTTTGAGATTCAGCTCGCTGCACTCTTGCGACGTAAAAATTGGAAAAACAAAAAGCTAGCACATAAACTTCATATCGACCAAACAAAAGTTCTAGAATTAACAAACTCCCTACCTTTCCAACTTACCCAAGCACAAAAAAGGACAATGCGCGAAATCTTAGCCGACCTTGGAAAAGGTCATGCTATGAATAGACTACTTGAAGGTGATGTTGGGTCTGGGAAAACAGTAGTCGCCGCACTTGCTTGTCTTGTTTCATTCGATAACGGGTTTCAGTC
>NZCP01000044.1 GCA_002686465.1 Candidatus Woesebacteria bacterium
GTGGAAGCAGATGAAGTAACATACAACCTACACATCATCTTAAGATTTGAGCTGGAAAATGCTCTCATCAACAACAAATTAAAAGTCGAGGACCTCCAATCTGCATGGCGGGCAAAGATGAAAAAATACTTAGGGGTTGAGCCTAAAACGGACAGTGAGGGCGTGCTCCAAGACGTCCATTGGTCTTGGGGGAGCTTTGGATACTTCCCAACCTATGCTCTTGGAAACCTTTATGCCGCACAATTCACAAATAAAATGAGACAGGATCTTGATGTCGATCAATTGGTTAGCCGAGGTGAATTAGGAACAATGCTTGCATGGCTGCGAGAAAAAATTCACCAGCACGGAGGTCTTTACTGGCCTAGTGAGCTTGTTCAACGCGTCACCAGAGAAAAACTTAACCCCAAATATTTCCTCTCCTATATCAGAGAAAAATACGGCAAAATTTACAAACTCCGTTAGTTCTCCTTGACTTTGTGAAAGATTATTTGTTAGGCTGGAAGCACTCTAAAAGGGGGTGACAAGTTTGGTTTTATCACAATTAGCACAAGGAGCAAAAAATACAATAGTTGGAGCCGTTAAAGGCGCGGACGATGTTGCCTCAGCCCTCAGAGACGCGGTTAAAAGCCAAGTCACAGGTGGAGTAAAAGACGCAAGTGGAGCAGCTGTTACAGGCATTGATGCGGTAACAGACGTTGTAACCGCTGCGGTCTCAGGTGCATCAGAAGTTGGATCATCTGCAACTGACGCCGCAAAGGGAGCTGTAAGTTCTGCAGTATCTGCGATCAGTGATGCGGGCGGTGATGTAGTGGCAGCAGCCACAAAAGCCACTTCTGGCGCAGTTAATGCTGCAGGAGAAGTTGGTGGCGACGTTGGGTCAGTTGCAGTTTCTGCAGTAGAAGGCTCAATCGATGCCGCTGGAAGCATTGGACAAAGCACTGCCAAGGCTGCGGAAGCATCAACAGTTGCAGCAATCCAGGCAGCAGACGCAATAGGCTCAGAGGCCGGTTCATCTGTTCGCAAAGCTCTTCTCAACACGGCATCTTTGCCACGCGACGTTATCGAGGCAGCTATCAAAGGTAGCGGAAAGTCGGAGTAAAGGGTAATGTTTGTGTTATTACGTAAGCTACGTAATTAATTACGTAGCTTTTTCGTGTTCAGTTTCCTCACTAGAAATACTATCAAGAAAAGCAAAGCCGAGATAGAAATAACTCTTCCCCAGAGGAAAGATCCCGGTCGGTAAATGAATTCTACATTGTGGTCTCCTTTGGTTAAATAAACTGCTTTAAATAAGCCTGCTGCGATATGGACTTTCGTTTTTTGCCCATCAACCCAAGCTTCCCATCCAGGATAATAACTATCAGAAACAATTAGCCATCCAGGATTCTCCATTTGAGCCATTAGTTGCAAATTAGTAGTACTTACGGTTTTTAGATTCGCTTCCCCATTAATCTTCTCAAAGATACCTGGCACAACGTTTGCGTCCGTACTATTTATATAGAATGCTCGAGGTAAAACATATTCGTTTTTGTAAGCATAGTAGTTAATATCACTAAAATTGGTTTTTCCTATCAGTTCTAAACCTTCACCTTTGAGGTTGTACGCAGAAATTAAATACCCCACGTTTTGTAAACCGAGTAGTTTTAGCGAATCCTCCGATATTGTGGCTGTCTGCTCGCCAATTCCTATACCGGCTCTCACACGTGATTCGAACAGGGTATTTCTTTGCAAGAATAAACCACTATAACCACCGCTACTTGAGACATCGAAAAGCATGTTAATATTTGCATCCAAAGCATTCATGTGATTTACAACTAAATCCTGATTATTACGCCATCCGGAACGCTCGTTGATCTTATCGTAAGTTTGAGTACTTCCTATGGAATAAATCCTTGACGGAAAATCAACATCCGCCTCTACGACCTCTAGTATTTGCGGGGGAGAGAGGACTCTTTCCCCGTCAACTACCGGGTTATATTGGTAGCCGAATTTAAATAGATCAAAAAGTAAGACCAATATAAAAATAGCGACTACCCAACTGATGAGTGACCTACTACGTAGTTTACTACGTAGATGATCTAAACCAATTCCTGCCAAAACTGCTAGCGAGAATGTCGAAATCAGTAAAAATCTGGATGGTACTCTAAAAGAATTGAAACCTGGTAAATGAAAAACAAAAGAAGTTGGACTATATTTCCCCAAGGTCAGAAGAATCGAAACTGCAAAAAGTATTAAAAATGGAACCACTAATATTCTCTGCTTTTTCCACAAGAATACAGTAACTCCTGCAAAAACCAACGTTAAAAAACCGACATACCCGGTATTCTCCCAAAACATTCCCCAATTCCCACCAAATCTGGAATATGTCCCCAATCCTGGATCACCAAAATAGTAAGGAAGTATAAAAGTGATTAGGTTTCTCGGATGGTAAGGAAGAGAGTCAAGAGCGATATTTCCGAGACCTGCAGCTCGTGTTGACTCCCCTACCAGCTCCAAAGTTGGGAAAAACTGGATGGCAGAGAGCAAGATCCCAAACAAGATAATTCCGGAAAATTTTATAGACCATACAATAATCCTCTCTACATATTTGCCGATCTCTTTTCCCCGATCTAAAAATAATTTAATATGCAAAAATAAAAAGACAGAAAAAGCCGAGTACAGAACCATCTGTAATGACCCAGCAAAAACCTGAATAGCTAAAATTGCAGATCCTAAGAGGGCAAATTTATATTTCCCACTATCAAAAAAACGCAAAACCGCGTAGAAAAGAAGAGGCAGCCAAACACTAGATGCAACAATGTTTTGATGAGTTATATGAACAACCAAAAAACCACTTAGCCCAAATGCAATGCTGGAGAAAACAGAGGAAAGACGCGAAACACCCAAATATCGTACCAAAACATACATTCCAAAAAAGGCTGTAAGAAAGTTGAAAACTTGCGTAAGATTATATGCTTGAACAAAAGAAAGAGTTGAGAACAGAACTAGATTGTAAGGATATAACGATCCAACTTGTCCCTCGGCAAAAAGTGGAAAGCCTGTAAAGATTTTATCTGTCCAAAGAGGAAAGCTCCCCGATCTTAGAGATTCGTAAAGGGAATACTTAAAAGGTAGGTTTTGATTTAGTGTGTCGCTTCTTAAAAAGTCTCCAGTTACAAAAATCTTGTCTTGAAAAACAATTTGATTAAAGAATAATACGGTAACGAAAAGAAGAAATAAAAAGGGAAGAGATTGAGATAAAGCCTGTTGGAGCTTCTTGATCAACTCTCGCATAATGGGGGTGTGTCTTAAGTATTCCCCTGCTTTCCGGTGGTCCATGACACAAATTGTAGGAAATGGGAAGGAGAATGTCTAGCCAACTGGAGTTGATCTGGAGTATCACCCTCCTTTGTGTAATATACTAAGAAATAGCGCTTGTATGGCAAATCGGAATTTAGAACTGTTAGTTTTGGGTTTGCTCCTTGTTCTGGAAGTAGCTCTGATCTCTACTCAATCCCCAATCCCCCAGAGAAATCTTGTTAAAAAAGAGACTTTATATAAACCACAAACACCTTCTCTCGAACAAGTATTCCAAAACGATCACAACTGGGTAGATGCATTACCACAAGAACACATTCGTACTTTAGTAGCAACGGGTGATGTTATGCTTGGGCGAGTTGTGAACTCCAAAATGGTCCAATCAAAAGATTTTACCTGGCCTTTTAAAAAAACCATAGGTTTACTAAAGAACGCTGACATTAGCTTCGTAAATCTTGAAGGTCCGCTAACCGAAAACTGTCCAGTTACAACCGAGGGAATGAAGTTTTGTGGGGATATCCGGAACACACAGGGACTAGTTTATTCCGGAGTAGATGTGGCAAACCTCGCTAATAATCATACTAGTAACTATGAAGACGAAGGGTTAGACACAACAATCAACGTACTCAAAAAAAGTAATATTGCCGTTACCGGATTGTCTGGGGCAACATATAAAGATATCGAAAGGCTACGCTTTGCATTTTTGGGATACAACGCCATTAGCCCACAAGCACAAGGTACTTCTTGGGCAAAAGAAGATAAAATCATCTCAGAGATCAAAGAAGCAAAAAATAACTCGACCATTGTTGTCGTTGCATTTCATTGGGGAGTTGAATATACAACGCAGCCTACTAACAAACAGAGAGAGTTGGCACATCTCGCAATCGATTCAGGAGCGGATGTAGTAATCGGTAATCACCCACACTGGATTCAACCAGTTGAAATATACAAAAATAAGGTTATTACTTACTCACACGGAAATTTTGTTTTTGACCAAATGTGGTCGCAAAAAACAAGAGAAGGAGTCGTGGGGAAATATACTTTTTATGACAACCAATTAATAGACGTAGAATTTCTGCCAGTGATAATCGAAGACTTTGGACAACCAAGGTTTGCTACAGAGCTCGATAAGCAAAGGATTTTGAGCGGGATGAAAGAAGCGAGCTATCAGTTATACCAGTAGTACACTCCCAGTACTTTGCCATAGTACGTACGACGAAAGTAAATAACACGTTCTTCGAACGTTCGAAGAACGTACGAAGTATATACTACCCATATTTCGGATAATGACATTTTTTGAATTTCTTTCCTGATCCGCACCAACATGGATCATTGCGCCCAAGCTTTTTTTGGGCTTGCTGTCCGTTCTTTGATACTTGTTGACTTGCAGCTTTTGTTATTGGTGTTTGCTCAAGACCGGTCGCATCAGTCACATCAACATTAGTATCTATATTATCCAAGTTTATAGCTGGCCTTTGGGCGGCTTGCGGAACTACGCGGAAAATGCGGCGGGTCATATTTGCATCAATATCGACCATTAATTTATCAAAAAGGTCAAAGGCTTCTTTTTTAAATTCAACAAGCGGATCCTTTTGTCCATACCCCCGAAGACCAACCCCTTCGCGAAGATCGGTTAAATTGTCCAAATGGTCCATCCAAAGAGAATCTATAGATGAAAGATAGGAATATTTTTCCGCTTGGCGCATGGCCTCATTCCCCAGTTGTTTTTCCCTCTTTGTATATAAATCATCGACCAACGCCAGCAAGAATTCTGTAATCTTGTCCGCACTCCCTAACTCCTGAATTTTGCCAGATAATCTCTTTTGAGATTGGTCATCAAACGGCATCATTTCTAAAAACATCATTAACAACCTCTCATAATCTACCTCTTCCCCTTCCTCTACGCTTACAAAGGCAAGGTTTACCAATGACTCCACCTGCTCTTTTAGCTTTTTGTTGACTTCCTTTTTGAGGTTTTTCTTCTTTAAAACTTTCTTTCTTAATTTATAGATAATCTCTCTCTGTTGGTTGGCAACATCGTCATATTCAACCAAATGCTTTCGAGCATCAAAATGAAAACCTTCTACTTTAACTTGAGCTTGCCCTATCGCCTTACTAACTATAGTGTTCTCAATAGGTTGATCTTCCGGAATTTTCAAAGTCTCCATAAGACCCGATATTTGCTCACCGCCAAAAACACGCATAAGGTCGTCTTCGAGCGAAAGGAAAAATTTTGTTGACCCAGGATCACCTAGTCGACCAGACCGGCCACGTAACTGGTTATCAATTCGGCGTGCTTCGTGTCTCTCAGTTCCAATAACATGCAGACCCCCGGCTTTTACGACGTGATCATGACTTTCCTTCCATTTCAAATATTCTTTGCTGTTGGCGTGCTTTTCGCGATCAACCCCTGGAGGTGCATCTGGTCGGTCCCCTCCTAAAATTATGTCAACTCCACGGCCCGCCATGTTCGTCGCAACAGTCACCGCACCTGGTTCCCCCGCCTCTGCGATAATTGTTGCCTCTCGTTCATGGTTTTTAGCATTTAAAATGTTGTGGGGAACCTTTTTCCTTTTCAAGAATTCTGCTATAATCTCATTTTTTCCAATCGAAGTTGTACCGACTAAAATTGGACGACCTTGGCGTCTTACCTCATTGATTTCTCCGACCACAGCTGCATATTTAGCACGGGCGGTCTTATAGATAGAATCTGGATGATCCTTGCGAACAAGTGGTTTGTATGTCGGGACAATAACAGCATCTAATTTGTAAATCTTGTGAAATTCTTCGGCTTCAGTTGCAGCAGTACCTGTCATCCCAGAAAGATGTTTGTACATACGGAAATAGTTTTGGAAAGAAATGGTTGCGAGTGTACGAGATTCCTGCTGGATAGTAACGTCTTCTTTTGCCTCAACTGATTGATGGAGTCCATCAGACCAACGTCTACCAAACATCAGCCTACCTGTAAACTCATCAACGATAACTATTTGGTTGTCGCGGACAACATAATCTCTGTCTTTTTGGTAAAGAGTTCTTGCCCGAAGAGAATTTTCAATGTGGTGTAGTGTATCAAAATCTTTCTCGTAAAGATTATCAACTCCTAGTATCTTTTCCACTTTTGCAACTCCGTGCTCTGTAAGATTTGCTGTTTTCGTTTTTTCATCAATCGTATAATCAGTATCTGCAGACAACCCCTGAACAATACTTGCAAATTTGTAATACTTGTCTGTCGGCTCGGTGTCCGGGGCAGAGATAATAAGAGGGGTTCTCGCCTCATCAATTAGAATTGAGTCAACCTCGTCAACAATCGCAAAATAATGCCCTCTTTGGACCATTTGAGAAAGGTCCGACACCATGTTGTCCCGTAGATAATCAAAACCAAACTCATTGTTAGTACCATATACAACATCTGCTTGGTACACTTCTCGCCGGTCAACTGATCGCAGATGACTCAACCTTTCATCCCCATGCGAGTTATCCTCATGGTTAACGTCGAAAATAAGAGATTTTCCTTCTTGTATTATCGATCCAACAGAAAGGCCAAGGAGCTCAAAGGTTGGACCGTTCCACCCAGCGTCGCGCCTTGCAAGGTAGTCGTTGACTGTAACAAGGTGAACACACTTCCCTGTTAGAGCACGTAAATAAAGAGGAGCAACAGCAGATAAAGTTTTCCCCTCCCCTGTCTTTTGCTCGGCAATTTTGCCTTCAAAAAGGGCAATCCCTGCCATTAGCTGGGTATCATACGGCCGAAGACCAAGTGCACGCCAAGAAGCCTCTCGAGAAACGGCAAAAGCTTCAGGCAAAATATCATGAAGTGTCTCTCCTTTTTTGAGACGTTTCTTAAACTCCTCTGTTTTTTTCGCAAAATCGGCGTCCTTGAGCTTTGATATCTTAGATCCAAGCTCGTTTATACTCTCAACAATCTTCGACAGGCGAGAAACTTCTCGTGCGTTTGCGTCCACCAATTTAGAAAAAATCCCTAGCATTGTGCTGATATAAGTATACTCTAGATAAACCTCCGAGGCCTAAAAGGCCTCGGTTTCTCTCGTCAAGAGAAAACGGTTTGATCACTGCTTCGCTTCATCCCCGCTGAGCGGGGTTCTCGCGAAGTTTGAATAGAAAATTAGCACAAAAAAGAGGCATTTTAGCCCGATTTATCGGGCCGCAAGTGTAATTAGCAAAATATAGCAGTCTTTGACCCCTTCTGATAACATTTGTTACACTTTGACCTACTCTTTGAAGCAGAGGAAAATTATGTTTGCCTCAGGAGTTACACTCTTAAGAACTGGGAAGACTCTGCTGAGTTTCGACTCAAGTTGGTACTTATCAGTTATTCTTGACGGTGAATCAACATGATTGAATACTGCAACTCCCCCAGAGCTCAATAAATCCTTGATTGTTTTGAGAAATTTCGTGGTCTTAAATTTGTCAGGGGTATGATATCCGGTATAAATATCAATAAGAATCAAATCAAAAGATCCTTGCTGTTTCTTCACCCATTTTTCAGCATCTGCCTCGACAATCTTCAGGTTTTTTACCTCGTGGAGGCTCAGGTATTTTTTACCGAGATTTATCATTAAAGGATCAACATCAACGCCTACTATCTTACTATTTGGCCAATATTTCTGTACCAATTCTGCCGCTGACCCCCCGCCAAGGCCGAGAATTAGAACTTGGGAAATATCGTTGCCACTCTTCTTAACCTTTTTTAATGCAGTGTCCCACACCTTCTTTACCAACCACCCGCTCTGGCTCAAGCCTCCAGCTAAAATTCTAGTTCCCTCCAAAGTTCTAACAACCTGAATCTTCCCATTAATTGGAGAGTTGACCTCCTCTAAAATTTTAATCAACTTAAACATATTAGTTCCCCTCCCATGGATTAGTATTTTCTTGAGCCCTTTGCAACTGCTCACCCCATTCTTGCTCGCGCTGTTTTAACATCCAAAGTGAAACTTGAAAGGGCTTGATGCTCATGTCTTGGAATGCAGAATTCAAAAGCTCAACAGCCCAAAGATCTCGAGCCCTTCTATCAGGGGCTCCAAGTAAAACAACCATGAAACGTTCACCTTCCCGTTCCGAGGTAACTATAGTAACGTATCCTGCCTCACCTGTATAGCCTATCTTTACCCCATCAACTCCAGGATAAACACCCAAGAGCGCATTCCAGTTGGGCAATTCGTAATATTTATGTTCTTTTGTTTCCTTTATAGTCGATTCCTCCATACTTACAATCTCCGTAATCTCCGGATAATTCTCCATCGCATAGTACGCAATCTTTGCAAGCTCGCGGGCAGTTGAAACTTGGTTCGGGTCATCATATCCTGTAGAGTTTGCAAAATGTGTCTTTGTTAATCCCATGTTTTTTACCTTTTCATTCATCAGCATCACAAAAAGACCCCTCGATCCTCCAAGTTCTTTTGCCACACCATGTGCCAACACATCAGCTGCGTCATTAGCAGATGTTATGAGCGCCGCCTCTAAAAGATCCTCAACAGGCAATGTTTCTCCCTCGTCAACCATCAAAATGGTCGGCTCAAGTCCGACTGCATCTTCTGGAACTTTGAAAGCCTCCCTACCTTCTACAAGATCTAAAACCACCATTGCAGTTACAAGCTTCGTTAAAGACGCAGGTGATTGCTGAGAATCAGGATCTTTGGCATAAACAACCTCCCCATCTTTATCGATCACAATGTAAGAAGGTGTATCAACCAATTCATGTAAACTCCCATTTCCCCTTGCCCAGTCAACAACTTCCGCTCCAACTCTATGCTTATGGTCGCTAAATACTTTCCTGTCAATTAGTTTTTGGAAGAATGACTGTTCCGCCTTTTTACCTAAAGGAGAAATCAAACCTCCGGAAGACATAGGCATTTGACTAACAAAAAACACCGCGGCCACTATTAAAAGAGAGACAACAATAATCTTCTTCACAATTATTTTGGAGAAATTTTATCCTTGCCCATATAGGGACGAAGAACTTCAGGAATAACAACCGATCCGTCTTTTTGTTGATTGTTTTCCAAAATCGCAATTATTGTCCGTCCAATAGCAAGGGCTGTTGCATCATTCATGTGCACAAATTCTGTACTTCCATCTTTTCTGCGTACCCTTGTATTTAGTCTTCTTGCTTGATAATCGGTCATAAGATCGGACGTATGAGTTTCTCTATACTTGCCTTGCCCCGGCATCCACGCCTCTATATCAATCTGTTTTACGTTGGGCGCACCCATGTCGCCGGTTGAAATATCTATAACTTGATATGGTATTCCAAGTTGCTGCATAAGGTCCTCCTGTATTGAAACAATAAGCTCTTGCTCCTTTGTAGAATCCTCGGGCACAGTGAAAGACTCCATCTCAACCTTGTCAAACTGATGGACACGCAGTATCCCTTTTGTGTCCTTCCCGTAGGAACCTGCTTCCCGTCGAAAACTTGTAGAAAACCCTGCATATCGGATAGGAAGTTTGCCTTCCGGTATGGTTTCATCCATATGTAACGGTCCCAATGTATGTTCAGCACTACCAACAAGATATAAATCATCTTTAGGGAGATGGTACCGATCATCTTTGTCATTTTTTCCAAGACGAGCCATTTTAGTAAAAACGTCAGGGCGTATCATTGTGGGTGGGACAACCGGAGTAAACCCCTTCTTTACAAGTGTGTCAAAAGCAAGTTTTACAAGAGCGAATTCCAAAAGGGCAGCATCACCTTTGAGATAAGAAAAGCGTGTTCCTGATACTTTCGCAGCCGTCTTAAGATCGATAATCCCTAAGCGCTCCCCAATCTCGATATGATCTCGCACTTTAAAATCAAACTTTTTGGGCTTGCCCCACTTTCGCAGTACTTTATTTGCACTTTCGTCCTTGCCGACAGGGACATCGTCAAACGGCAAGTTTGGAATGTCGTAGATTGTTTGTTCAAAATCTTTCGTTGCCTTGCTCAGATCTGCTTCCAGCTTCTTTAATTCTTCTTTAACTTGCTGACCAAGTTTAACGTCTTTCTTTTTGGCAACTTCATTTCTCTCTTGACGAACTTTCTCAACTTCCTGCAAAAGCCCACGTCTTTTCTTGTCTAACTCCAAAACACGATCAACCACTTTTGGATCGTATCCCTTTTTCTGGACACCGTCTTTAACTTTATCTGGATTATCGCGAATAAGTTGAATATCTAACATGTTTAAAGACCTAAGTCGCCTGCCTTGGCTTGCATCGCTTTCAGAACTATTTCTATGAATTCCTCAAGCGGAATACCAAGCTTGTCATCACATTTTTCAATCTGTTCTCTGTGAACTCCGGCAGCAAAGTCCTTCTTGTCCCACTTCTTCATTATAGACTCTGGTGTTACTGAGGCAAGTTTTTTATCAGGTTTGACTAGTGTTACAGCAACAATAAAGCCTGTTAGATCGTCGCAACAATAAAGCGCCCATTCTAAATCATTTGCAGGAGGATCTTGATTTGTATGTGCATAGTTGTGAGAAAGTATTGCGCCTAAAATTTCTTTGTCTGTCTCACCAGCTTTTTTCAACCATTGATGCATAACCATCGTGTGCTTTTCTGGTGCGTCATGTGTCTTTTCATAATCACCATCATGTAGTAGTCCGACAATCCCCCATTTCTCCTCGTCTCCCCCAAGTCTTTTTGCTAGAGCCCGCATCGCTGCCGAGGCAGCGTAACAGTGTCGCCGCAGATTTTGGTTCTGCATATTAGAGTGCAGAATTTCTAAAGCTTCTTTTCGAGAAATCATTTTTTCTTGTCGGGTCGAAGAGTTGGAAACAATATCACATCCCGTATACTTGGAGAGTCGGTCAGAATCATAACCCATCGATCAAGCCCAGGCCCGATACCTGAGGTTGGTGGCATTCCATACTCGAGCATATCTAAAAAGTCTGTATCTTCCCTTTGTGCCTCCTTATTTCCCTGCGCAGCTTTCTTTTTTTCCTCCTTCCAAGCCTCTAGTAAAACCTGGGAGTCATTTTGTTCAGACCAATTAGTTCCCATTTCCATGCCAGCCACATAAATGTCAAAACTCTCCACAAGCTTTGGGTTGTCTGCTTTTCTTTTTGCAAGAGGATAAAAGTCAGCCGGATAGTCGTAAACAAACGTGGGCTGGACAAGCTGGTCTGTACATTTCTTCTCAAAAATCTCGAGTAAAATTTCTCCATCAGTCATAAAATCTCGAACTTCTACTCCTAGTTTTTTCGCCAGGGTTGTTGCTTTCTTGAGAGTATCAATCTCATGAATACCAACTCCAGTATGTTCCTTGAAAAGGTCTTCTAATTTTATTCTTTCCCAGGGTCGTTTAAAGTCCAATACCAAACCTTGATAAGTAATTTTTGTTTTCCCAAAAACTTTTAAAACAACGTACTCAAACATCTCCTCAATCAAATCCATATTATCCATATAATCTGCGTATGCCTCCATTGTTTCAAGCATAGTAAACTCAGGATTATGACTTCGATCCATACCCTCGTTGCGAAAGACCTTAGCGATTTCAAAAACTTTCTCCAGACCTCCAGCAATTAAACGTTTAAGATAAAGCTCCGTTGAAATCCGAAGATAGATGTCTATATCGAGAGTGTTGTGATGAGTCTTAAATGGTCTTGCTCTACCACCGCCGTAGATTGTCTGCAGAACTGGTGTTTCAACCTCTATGTAATCTTTTTCCTCTACCAAAAACTTTCTAACACTATTGATAATTTGACTACGTTTCTCAAAGACCTCTTTGACACGTGGATTCATCAACATATCTAAGTAGCGCCTGCGGTAGCGTTCTTCAACATCCTCAAGGCTGTGCCAGGTCGAGGGTAACGGCCGGACACCTTTACTCAAGAGAGTAACGTCTGCCACATCGACAGTTACCTCACCCGCCTTGGTCTTCACTACGTGTCCTTTAGCATCGATAAAATCACCAATATCGAAAAGCTTAAGAAGATCAAATTTTTTACCGAGCTTTTCTTTCTGGAACCACAATTGAACCTGGCCACTCGAATCGCGTATATCTGCAAACACGAAGGCGCCATGTTTTCTCCATCCCCAAACTCGTCCTGCAACGACAACTTTTTTACCAAGATTCTTTTTTATATCCTGTGCCTTGTGTGTTACACGTTGACCTTTAGATGGATAGGGATTAATGCCTAATTCCCTAAGCTTGGATAGTTTCTTAAGACGCTCTGATTTTACAACTTCTAGCCTGCCAGCCATGCTTGTAGTATACCTAAAGCAAAAAGAAGTTGCTAGTGAAGAACTTTGGCAAAAAAAAGGGGGAAATTATTCAATACCAAGCACTGAATACATTATTTTACCAGCTGGAGCCTCAACTTCTACTTTGTCTCCAACCTTTTTACCTACAAGGGCTTGTCCTAGTGGAGATTCATGAGAAATTTTCTTTTCTTTAGGATCAGCTTCCCATTCTCCAACGATATGGAAAGAATGTTGCTTACCATTGGTGCCTACACGAACTGTAGTGCCAACTCCTACTGTTGTCTGCTTTCCAGAAGAGTTTTTTACAACTTCTGCAGCCTGCAACACTTTCTCAAGCTCGGTAATTCTACCGTCCAAAAATTCCAAGGCTTCACGGGAGTTGTGATAGTCGTTATTTTCCGACAAATCTCCCATAGCCCTAGCATTGGCAAGACGATCTACCGCCGCAGGGCGCTTCTCGTTTAGTTCTTTAAGCTCGTTCGTTAGCCCCTGAAATCCTTCCTGGGTAAGCTGAACTTTTTCGTTATTGTTAGGTTTATTTATCATGATTTTCTAAAATCCTTCCCTCTTTAAAATTAAAAACCACCCTTTGATTACAGAGAGTGGCCTCAGGCGCCGATTAATGAGAATAACTTCTAGATACTAGACAATTGTTACACTTAAGTCAAGCGATTAGATTACAAAGAAGTGCCTGATTATACCTAAAACCTTGGCAAAAGTCCAGAAAAAGTGACCCTGAGTCCTTCGGTCCTGAGCGCAGGGTCGGAAGACTTGTCGAAGGGTGACCCCACGGGGACTCGAACCCCGGTTTCCAGGATGAGAACCTGGTGTCCTAGACCACTAGACGATGGGGCCTCAAACCGTGCTCATTTTACCACTTTCAGCCTTGGATTGCGAGGGTTTTTCCGCTATAGTATGCATTGTGAAAGATATTGTAGGTGACCTACAAAAGCTAAAGGATCCAAAAAGAGCAAAAATTCTTGCCAGGTTTTTTAAGACCGGTAAGGGAGAATATGGGGAAGGAACTGTATTTTGGGGCATTACTGTTCCAGACGTCCGAAGTGTTGCAAAAAAACATCTGGACATTCCACTGAGTATAATCAACAGGCTCCTTTCCAGCCGAATATACGAGCATCGCCTCACGGCATTAATCATTTTGGTTGAGAAATATAGAAAGGCAAAAGAGAGCGATAAAAAGAAAATTGTTAACTTTTATCTGAGCAACACAAAGAGAGTTAATAGTTGGGGCTTGGTTGATTTAACCGCAGACAAAATACTTGGCAATTATCTACTCAAGAAAGACAAATCAATTTTGTACAGACTGGCAAGGTCAAAAAACTTATGGGAAAGAAGGATAGCGACAATTTCGACCTTTGAATTCATTAAAAACAACAAATTCACAGACTCATTAAAGATTGCTCAGCTTCTCCTGCGTGATGAACACGATCTCATACATAAAGCAGTTGGGTGGATGCTGAGGGAAATTGGCAAAAGGGACCAGAGAACCGAAGAACGGTTCTTAAAAAAGCACTACAACAGCATGCCAAGAACAATGCTTAGATATGCAATTGAGCGATTTAATGAAAGAAAAAGAAGGTTGTACCTCAGAAGGTAATCCTATCCTCTATCATCGCGGTCAAAACTACCACGATCCGGTCTGTCTTCGCGTGGCTTCGCAACTGAGACAAAAATCTTTCTTCCTTTAAAGTCAGATTCATTCAATTTTTGAATAGCTTTTTGGGCTTCTTCATCATTTGACATCTCAACAAAACCAAAACCTCGACTTTGACCAGTGTTTCTGTCCATAACTACTTGAGCTGAAGAAACTTCGCCAAAATCCTTAAATAGATCGTTTAATTCTTGATCAGTTATACTGTAAGGCAAACTACCAATAAACAATTTTGTCATAAATTAACTATCACCACCTCTCGAGAATCAATATTATAGCATAATGTAGTCATAAAGCTAGCTTGAAGCGTAGGCTGAAACCGCAGAAGAGCTTGGCAGGACGTTGTGGCTCCTAATCAACTTTCTAAAAGCCACCTTTAATACTTGGTCTAAATGATCAACAAAAACGAATTTTATGTCTTTTTTAACCTTTTCTGGAACCTCTTCCATGTCTTTTTTACAATCTCTTGGGAGAACAATAACTTTGAGTCCTGCTCTATGCGCAGCAATAACCTTTTCCTTCACTCCACCTATTTCTAAAACTCGCCCACGCAGCGTTATTTCTCCTGTCATAGCAACATCCTTCCTTACTTTAATATTTGCAAGGGCCGAGACAAGAGAAGTTGCCACAGCGATGCCTGCAGAAGGACCATCTTTCGGTACTGCCCCTTCAGGAACGTGGATGTGAACGTCCAAATTCTTCGAAAAGTCTTGGCGTAAACCTAGCTCTCTCCAGTGACTTTTAGCATAGGAAAAGGCAGCTTGGGCCGATTCCTTCATCACATCACCAAGTTGTCCGGTAAGAGCGAGCTTCCCTTTACCCGGCATTAGCGCAGTCTCAACAAATAATATCTCGCCCCCAACAGGAGTTACTGCCAAACCTGTTGCCATTCCAATTTCATCTTTTGCTTCCGCAAGAAGAGATCTAAATTGGCGCGGTCCCAAGAGACGATGAACATCTTCCTTTTTAACTTGTTTTTTAGCTCTTTTCCCCTCGGCAACAGACCTTGCAAGCTTTCGGCAAAGCGTTGCCATATTTCGTTCAAGACTGCGTACTCCCGCTTCTCTGGTGTAATGATTAATAACTTCGCGCAGGGCCAAAGGAGTTAGCTCAATACCCTTATCCAGTCCATGGCTAGACAACTGTTTTTTCCAAAGGAAATTTCGTGCGATATGGTATTTGTCATCCTCCGTATACCCAGGAAAGCGTATTACTTCCATCCTGTCTCGCAATGCTGGTGGTATTGTATCTAGCATATTACCTGTGCAAATAAACATAACTTGAGAAAGGTCAAATGGTACCTCTAGATAATGATCTGAAAACTCTTTATTTTGTTCGGGGTCCAAGGCCTCAAGAAGAGCAGATGACGGGTCGCCTCGAAAATCGCTTCCTAGTTTGTCAATCTCGTCAAGCATAAAAACTGGGTTTTTGGTCCCCGCATTCTTAATCCCTTGAATAATCCGACCTGGAAGCGACCCGACATAAGTTCTTCTGTGACCACGGATCTCTGCCTCATCCCTAACTCCCCCGAGGGAAACCCTAACAAATTTGCGACCAAGGGCCCGCGCAATAGAACGACCTATAGAAGTCTTTCCAACCCCTGGTGGTCCAACAAAGCAAAGAATTGTTGGGTGACCGTCAGTAGGATGCGTGCTCTTCTTTCCCTTACCTTGCTTTGCCTTTAGGTGTAAAACTGCCAAGAATTCCAAAATTCTTTCTTTGGCTTTCTTAAGAGCGTAGTGGTCTGTATCAAGAACTTTGGCAGCATTTTTTATAGAAACATTATTAGGGCTTACTTTACTCCAAGGCAAATCAATCAGCCAATCAAGATAATTCCTAATCCAACCTCGTTCAGGATTGTGTGGAGGCATTTGTGCCAATCTTTCAACCTCTTTTATTGCCCTTTTGTGGACATCTTTCGACATCTCGGCTTTTTTAATCTTGCGACGTAGTTCTATTGTTTCTTCATCTCCATCTGCATCTTCACCCATTCCCTTTAACTCATCCTCTATAGTCTTCTGTCTTTCCCGCAACATAGCCTTTTTAATCTGGTCCTCAAACCTCCGCTGTGTTTTGGTCGAAATTGTTTTTTCTATCTCTAAAATTCCAAGCTCGTGGGAGAGATATTCAGCAACTTTCTTAAGCCTTCTTTCAAGAGATAGATCCTCCAAAAGATCTTGTTTTTGCGCAGTCTTTACGTCAAGAAGGTATGCAATCTGATCAACAATCTCAGGAGCACCAGACCGTCTCGACAACAATCGCATAACGGTTTGTACGTCTGCTGGTTTACCTAATTGTACGGATTTCTCAAAGAGACTAAGTAGATGTTTCGCGGCGGCCTCTTCACGAGGTGAGGATTTTATATTTTCCTGTAGTTCTTCAACCTTTGCCACTAAAAAGGGTTCTTCGGAAATGACTTCTGTCAATTTAATCCTGGCCTCCCCGCGAATAAGAACGTGGACCTCCTTATCTGTTGGCATTAATTGCTGAATCGTTCCTAGAGTACCGACTTGATAGAGATCCCGACGGCTTGGATCCGAAACCCTCGCATCTTTTTGAGTAAAGATCGCGATCAATCGATCGTTGGCGAAAGCACTGTTAGTAGCAGCCTTTGTCTTGGGGCGACCGAATGTTAATACTGATTCAACTCGAGGAAAAACAACAGCTCCTCTTATTGCAACAGCCGGTATGCCTCGTTTTTTCAAATCCATCTTCAATATTCTTTAGCAGTCTAGCATACTGACTGCTAGGGTGTCAAGCGGTTTTTTACTCATGTATCACAACTCTAGTTCCGGGGTTATCACCAGATGCACGAATCATATTCGTCCCCTCTGGAGTCACAGGGTTAGCCCAATAGTACAATTTCTCAGCCATCGGAGTCGGCAAGTTCACACAACCGTGACTCCTTTGTGTCCCAAAATCTTCATGCCAATAAGTACCATGAAGACTATACCCCCGCATTCCAGCGATCTCAGCATTTTCAAAAAACATAACATACGGAACATTGGGCAAATAATAATAGTAACTACCCTCACCACCTTCCATTTTAGTCGCACGAAACTTAGACCAGATTCGGAACTCACCAGTCGGTGTAGGTGTATGTGGAAGTCCAGAAGATATAGACGTTGTAAGCAAAACCTTATCTCCCTCACGAGCCATCAGCTTTTGATCCGAAAGGTCCACTTCAATCCAACGTTCTTCTCCTGATGCCACACCAAGAACAAAACTACTATCGCTTTCCGCCTTAAGTGAAGATGGTATTTGAGAGGGGACATCAATCTCTTCTCCCTCAAAAAATGCCGTCTTTTCCCCTTCTTGGAAAAGACCTGAAAATTCCTGGATTGTGCACCCGCTATAAGCAAGCTCTCCTTCAACATCTTGGGTCGTATGCCAGACAATAAAACCCGCAAAAAGAATCGCTACGGGGAGAATAAGTAAAAAAAGATTATTTGAGGCAGAAGACCGGGATGTTCTAACTTTGGGCACTACCCTAATGCTAACGCGCAAGCACCAATGTTGTCAATCCTGCAACCCAACAATAAATAGCAAATATGCGAAATCGACGTTCCCGCAAAAGTTTCATCAGGATACCTATCGAAATATAGCCCACAACAAGGGCAGCCAACCAACCCGCAAAATAGCTAGAATAGCTAATACTACTTCCCGCATAATCAGTAAGCTGTAGTAGGATTGCCCCGCCTACTGCAGGAATAGATAGAAGGAAAGAAAAGGTTGCTGCCTCCGTCCTTGAAATTCCACAAAAGACCCCAGCAAAAATTGTGGATCCGGATCGGGAAATACCTGGAATGATAGCCAAAGCTTGAAAGACACCAACAATCATTGCATCTTTCCATTTTAACTTCCCTTTGGATTTTGACTTTTCACTTTTCACTTTCAATTTTTTCCCATCTACTAGCCAATTCATTACTCCTGTAAAAAGAAGCGCTATGGCAACTAAGCGTGGATTTAAAAAAAGTGCCTCAAAGAAGTCTTTAAAGAAAAACCCTGCCAAACCCGCCGGAATACTACCAAGTATTAATAGTATAATCATGCGGCTGTTCAAGCTAAGGATATTCTTCCTAAAATATACAACCACAGCCAATAGGGTCCCTCCATGGAGTATTACATCAAACAGTACCCCAGGCTGAGAAAAGTTTGGAAGTAAACTTTGTGCGATTACTAAATGCCCAGATGAAGAAACTGGTAAAAACTCTGTTAGACCTTGGATAATCCCCAGAAATATGGCTTGCAAAAGGTCCACCGTAAAAATAAGTTTACAGCACTGGCTCTGCAACCACAATTGATCTCTTCCACGTCGTTCCTGGTGGCCAACAAGTTTGCAAAATTAGACGCTGTGACCCTTCTTTTGCATTAACAAGCCAGGAAATATCATCTGCGTCTACAACATGCTTTTCAGAAACCCTGTACTTGTAAAGTTTGTCCAAGAAGAAGATATAGATCTCATCATTATCCTCTGGAGAGAGCTCACGGAGAAGATAAAAAACAGCATTATATTGACTAATATTCCAAGGGGTATTAGTTGAGTGGGCGAAAAGATAAGTTCCTCCTTCTGCCCCAGGAAAAGAAGACCCAGCTGCATGCGCAACACCTTCTGATAACGCATCCATATAGGCATCTTGATCTCCCGGATCAACGTTTTCCAAAATTTTCGCCTTAGCACCAATCTTCGGGATGTAGACAGAGAAATTTGTATCAGAAATACCCCATTCTTGTGCAAGCCTTTGGGCAATTTCTCTATCCCGATCTTTTGAGTCTGCTAATACTTGGTCTACGAGCACCTGGTCTTCTTGGTGTGATCCACCCATCATCTGTTCCCACCTAAACGAAAGCTCTGCTGATACAATTGGGCGAAATGTAAAGATCAATCCAGCAAGTCCGGCAACAATAAACGCAGATCCAATTACACTCGCAAGCCGGCCAGTCCTAATTTTATCTATCCAAGACCTAGCAATCTCCTGGCTCGAGACAACAACCTCACCACGTTGGTTTTGCCATCCCGCATCATAGACAACACCATGCCCTCTAATCATTTTTTCTCCGTAGTACCAATAGTAGTAGAAATCCGCCAGCCAGAATGAAACCTGCATATTCTAGGAGTTGCGGCCAGAAAATTATCCTAATCTTACCACCCTCCCCCAATACCCACCCATTGGCCCAATTATTAACCAATACATGCTCATTAATCTTTTTTGGAATGAAACCATCCCATGTAAAAGCAATCCAACCTTTATGATACGCTTGTGATAAAACTAGTGTGGAATTTTCTTTTACTTCTATTTCGTAGTAGCTAGAATTAGGGTGATAAACATTGCCAGCCTCATGATAAATCGCCTCGCTCTGAGAATCACCACTGCGTAGAGCTAGCCCAACAAGAAACTGATAAGGAATCGGGTTGACCGTGACTTTTCCCACCTCATTAACTGCTTTCTCGTCTCCAATCGATACATTGTCAAAATGTAAAGTGTATCCTAACCCATCCTCTTCCATTGGTGGCTGAACAAAATATGATGTAAACATCTTTGGACCTTTTGGCAAATATGTCTCTAGGTCTGCTCTCTGTGAGTTCAAATTCTCCATCCAAAGAAGAATAGGTCTTCCTGAAATATTTTTGCTCTCGACGTTTATAAGATAGGCAAATTTGTGGGGTAGATTTGGTAAGAAAAATGATTTTTCGCCACCTGCCTTTGAGGCATCATTTAACTCAGCACTGAAATAGCCATACACTTTAGGTACCTTAACTTGCAGCTCCCATCCGTCAAAATATATCTCCGGGTCTTTGTATTCAATCCCGCCTAGGTCACTTGGGTCAACCCAAACCAATTGCTCTTGCCAACCTAAAGGAACGTCTAAGTGATATCCAGCCAAGTTTTCTGGAATAGTTTTCTTGAAAAGAAAATGATCATCTTTATCCTCAATTTCGAATTCCAAATCCTCCTGTGTCTTACCAGTAAAAAGTGATCGGAAAGGATAGTAAGTAGTGGTAGGTAGTTGGTAGTGAGTAGTTGGATTAGAAATGTATCCCCCACTTCCCTCAAATCCCACATCATAGTTATTCCATTTATATGCCGGTTCGATAACCGGAAGGTTTTCTGCCAAGAAAACAAAGTCACGAAGAGGTGTTTCAAGATCAACCTCATAAATTCTAATATGGCCAAATTCTTGAGAGAGGCTCACTTTGTTTGATTGAACTAGCATATCGGATAGTTCATCAAGATAGGTAGTCTTTGCAGAGGAAGGATTAATGACACTTTCATCAACTAACAGCCATTGAATTTGATATTTTTCCAGAACGTTTTCAAATAAAGAAAGATTTTTGGAGTAGGTGGCGTACGAAATCTCCCAATAATAATTTTCATTGTAAGAAGACCAACGGTCAAATTCACGATCTAGTATTGGCTGACGTATTCCAAACCATCTAAAACCGGCTCCCTCGTAACCCCATGTATGATATACCCAACCCCAAAAAGTGTGAACTGGAAACGGAGCCACTCTGCCGAACTCTTCTTTTTTTTCAAACCTTTCAAATACACTAAAGTATTCCCTCGGAATCTCGGCCTTCATCGTAGAGCTCATTAAATTGCCAGAAAATGCTGGAAGCATATAGTAAAAAAGAGCAGCTAGAATAATAAATGGCACACAAAACACAACAAGTTTTCGTCTTCCTAACTTTTTGACCAAAAAGTTCAATGCTATAGCAAAATAAACCGCGTAAGAAAACATCAATAAAATAGAAAACTTTGTAAATGGGAAACGTAAAACCTCTCTAAAAAGGGGCGAGCTTTCTCGTAAAGAATGGAACAAACTACTGATGCCAGGAACATTATTGGAAATTGCAAGGAATGAAATTATGAAAACAGGTAAAACTGCAAGGCCATGTTTCCTTTTCTTTAGAAGAGAAAGGATAAGTCCAAAAACCACAAGCAAGAAGACAGCATGCCCAACTAAAAGAACAGCCGGAGTTTGGAGATGAGAATCCCATTCGTCAAATAGATCAACAAACTCACCTCGCTCCGCGTCATAATCTCCCCAATCAAACAAAAAGTTCTTGAGAAGCGCTGTATCGGCAATAGTGCCAAACTTTTTTCCTGTCAGAAAGGCTTTGTCTGAAAATTGCGAGTGTATCTTAGACAGGCCAATATCCTGTCCGTTATTGACTACAAAGTAAACACTTGGCAACAGCCAAAAACTGTTAAGTGCTATAGTTGTCAGAACTATCAACAGTCCACGATAAATATTCTTCTTTATCCTCCAAAAAGTTAAGACTCCAACGTACAGTAGCAAACCAATAAAATAAGCAAAGAAAAGTGTTGGCGTATGTGCAATAGAGGTCGAGAAAACGGTTACAATAGAAAAAAGAAGTAAGTTTTTCTTCTTACCATCATTGATATATTGTGTGGCAAACAAAAATAACCAAGGGAGGGTAGCAAAATGGGTTGCAAACATCTCCAAAGGCACATAGTAGTGCTGCAAGACCCCAAGATTTAAAAAATAGACGAGAGATCCACCAAATGAGACTATTTGTCGACGAGAAGTCGGGACAAACTGGAAGACTACTCTCTCTAGGAAAAAGTAAACTCCCAAAGTACCAAATATGATTGTTAAGAAAAAGTAGAAATAGCGAAGGAAGGGATCTGATGAAAAAAGCGAGAGGAGATAGTAAAGAATTATCCTTGGCAGTTCGCTAGCATGGGCTTGTGATGCAACTGCACCAAGACCTTGGTGTTCTTGCCAAACACCGAAGAAAATACGTTTAAAATAAAGTCCGAAATTAAACTCAGGATGCAGCGTGTCCCAACCAGAAAGCCAAGTTCCTGGTTGATAGTTAGTCCATGCCAAAAGAACACCGACAAGGGCCAAGGCCAGAACAAAACCTTTGCCTCTGATCTCACTCCATAACAACGGCAGCAATTTGGCGACTAGTTTTTGTAAAGCTAACACAATTGTTTCCTTTGAAAACAAAAACTAGTTTCGCCAGTTGCTGTAAACCTCTTCCCAGTCTTGTGTGCGATCTCCTTCTCGACCCTGAATTTGCCTAAGAACTGACAAAGCGTGGGTGTTAGTATCATAGTAGACCACAGTCAATTGGGCACATCCTTCTGCTCCACAATTCGTATCGCCGGAGTGACTCACCTCGACCTTTTCTAAGAACTGGTTCTGTGACACAAAGGCAATATTTGGCCTTTTCTTATCAGGAGGATAGACCGAAGCTTCAACATGTCCAGCTACGTAGTTACTCAAGCTAACGGTTGTATTTCGATCTGTACCTTGCTTCCCATCCGGATACAACCCTCTTGAAACAAAAAGATAGTTATTGTTTTCGGCATACGGCAACTTAACCACTTTATCGCGAAGTTCAAGATCCATCTGGCCACCCGAGATCACAACAAATCCGCCTTCTGGTAAGTTTATAGAAGCATCTGGACTATTAATAATTCCAGATCTATCTTTGTCGAACAAACCTCCTGGTTCGGCAAGAAAAGCTTCTGTACCTTTACTAATGGTGTTCTCAAAGATCTTGTCATTGCCTGTAAGAACTTCAACAAGCTTAGCAACTTCAACAACACTTCGATCTACCTGATCTGGAATGTCACCTTTAATCCTAACCTCCTGTCCTTCTGCAACCATCACCGAGACTACTTTTACCTCTGGTTTCTCGACTACAAGTGAAGCTTTTCTCTCAACTACAACCTCCCTGGGCTTCTCTTCGACTGCAGCTTCGGCTCTCTTCACACGGTCTACCCTGGCTGCTGCCATAGCTTCATGGGCTTCGCGCGGCAGATACGGATATCGACTCGCCCAGTAACTAACAGTTGTAGGATCCTCATCCTCGCCAGCATGAGCTCGAGGAACTTCTAACTTCCCCAAGGCTGCAGTTGCACCAAGACCAACCAAAAACGCTCTCCTGGTTAACTTTCCTAAAATATTTTCTTTTGCCATCTATCTCACCTCCTTCAAGGTCGCCTCTGGCGACCGCAGTCCGCCGATAATCGCCCCTCAAGGCGTGTACGAATAGTACGAGAAGCCTTGAGGCAAGATTGGGCGGGACACTATCGTATTCTAAACCTTACCAAGTACATACCGATAGCCAAAACAAAAAGTGATCCAAATGCGATTAGCCAGTTCTCTGCTCCTGCTTCGGGGAGAGCTTTGGGCTCTACTTTTTTACCAACTTTCTTCTCAAGGCAAACTTGTGATGTATCACGATCATGATTATCTCCAGATCTTACCTCGGCCGTATTAACAATACAAATAAGGCTTTTGTCCGAGGGTAGCGCATCCTGGGATACTTTAACTTTTATCTCTCGCTCCTCTGATTTTCCAACCCCCAAGTCTTTAATTTCAAACGAAGTACTACCAGAAACCAAGGTTAGTTGGGACGGAAGACTGTCGGTAACGTCAACCTTATCAAGGTTATCATCCCCCACATTTTTTATTTTTAATCTGAAAGTGATCTCATCACCTGGAGCAAACTTGTGAGATGTGATACCGAGGTTGTCAACAAACTTTCTTCCTTGGGAATCCCAAACCTCTTTATCTATTTGAAGCTCTCCTGTTTTAACACAAACTTCTCCACCACCATATTGGGCTTCACAACGAACTGCGGCTTGGGTAGTTTTGGGAAGGAGTAAGAAAAAGCTCGCTAGTGTACTAAATACTACTATTTTTAACCATTTGTTCATACTCAATAAAAAAGCCCATCGGGTGACAGGCACTGATATCTTAGAGGATAGGTATAGCTTTGTCAAGAAGTCTATATAGTACTGAGCTTGCAAGCTTGCTATTGCAATTTGGAGAAAAAGGTATATAATGCCCCATAACTAATCACGAAACGTGATTAAGCTAGTTTCCAAAGGAAACTGAACTAATCTCCAAAGAGGAGATTAAGATAATCGTAAGCGCGATTTGAAAAAATGGAAGAGCAAGAACAACAAGAACAGAAACAAGAGCAGCAAGGAGTTGGCCTTCGAGCCAGAATCGCTCCGATCTTGCCGTTACTAGTCGGTGTCGCAGCATTACTAGTAGTAGCATTAGTTGTAACTTTAGTAAGGCAATCTGGCGAGTCGGAAGCTCCAGAAGTAGAAACTACACAAACACCAGAAGAGGGCCCTGCTTTCAACTTTATTGAACCAACCTCTGAACCAGCACCATTCCAACTTCCGGGAGTTAAAGAAAGTATGGAGGTTGAAGCATCTGAGGTGGCTGAGCCAAAAGTTGTTGAAAAACTTCCAGAAACTGGTCTTCCAGCCTTTGCAGTTGGTATAGCCTCAGCCGGATTAGTAGCAATCGGGCTACTCTTCAAAAGAATTACAAGAAAAAGGTAGAAAACTACTTGAGGATTCTTAGTGGTATGTTTCTTTAACTAAGTGCTTTTTGCAATGCCTCACGAAGATTTCCTCCGCCAAACCAACCGTTGAGGTATACAAGTGTATGCCTACCTTTGTTCCACCCTTGAAGATAATACTTGTTAATACGCCCGCCCCTTTTTAAAAATATGGCCATTAACTCATCTACTGAAAGATTCTTGTTGATGGTTCATTATAGCATACCGATATTAAGGCCATTTTAGGTTTCAGTCCACCAAAACTGATATAATATCGTCTCCCTCTCTCTATGTATGGAAGGAGGATTTTTTTTGTTCAAAAATTGTCAAATATGAAAAACGTAAGAAACGTAGCAATCATTGCGCACATCGATCATGGTAAAACCACGCTAGTGGATGCGCTGCTTAAGCAAACCCATACATTTCGGGAAAACCAGGAAGAAATGGGTACTGATCGCATTCTTGATAGTGATGATCAAGAAAAAGAGCGTGGTATAACCATCACAGCTAAAAATTGTGCAATTGATTTTGAAGGTACCAAGATAAATATAATTGACACACCGGGGCACGCAGACTTCTCAGGCGAAGTCGAACGTACGTTAGGCATGGCTGATGGAGCACTTTTAATAATCGACGCACAAGAAGGTCCGATGCCACAAACCCGATTTGTACTTAGGAAAGCCCTCGAACTCGGTTTAAAAATTATTGTTGTAATCAATAAAATAGATAAACCATATGCAAGAATTCCATACGTTATTGAAAAGACTGAAAATCTTTTCCTGGATCTTGCAGGAAATGAAGAACAACTTAATTTCCCAGTCCTTTACTCCGTTGGCAAAGATGGGAAGGTATTTGAAAATTTACCCAAGGATTTCAACATAAATGCGGATGTTAGCCCACTACTTAGAAAAATAGTCGACTTCATTCCCTCCCCTAAATCAAATGATAATAAAAAATTTAAAATGCTAATCTCTTCATTTGAACATGACAGTTATTCAGGAAGAATATTAATCGGACGAATTCATCAAGGAATTGTTAAAAAAGGGCAAAAAGTAACTCTTGTACAGAAACCAAACACCAGCTATGTAGTTGAAAAAGTTTTTGTCTCTGAAGGTCTTTCTAAAAAAGAGGTTGAACATGCAGTCTCAGGCGACATTGTTGCACTGGCTGGGATTGGTGATGCCAAAATTGGCGAGACAATAGCAGATCTAGGTGAGACAAAAGCACTTCCTGTTATGGAAATTAGCGAACCTACTTTGCATATAGCAATTGGGCCTAATACCTCCCCTTTTTCAGGTCGTGAAGGAGAATTTTCCACTAGCCGTCAGCTGGAAGAGAGGCTCAACCGCGAGATGGAAAGAAACCTCAGCTTACGTGTCAAAAAGAATGCCAATGGCAGATTTGAAGTATCAGGAAGAGGCGAGCTTCATTTGGCAGTTTTTCTTGAAGAACTTCGTCGCGATGGGTATGAGTTTGAGGTGGAAAAACCTGAGGTGATTGTAAAGGAAATAGATGGTGTAAAAAATGAACCAGTTGAGGAGTTGGACATTCTTGTTCTGAAAGAATATGTAGGTGTGATCAATCAAGAACTGGGAAAGAGAGGTGCAACCTTAGTAAGTACTGCCCCTATCAACGACCGTGAAGTTGAATTTGTTTATCGCATCCCGACCCGAGCTTTAATTGGTCTAAGAAGTCTTCTCCTCACACAAACCAAGGGAACTGTAATGTTTAACTCACAAGTTGTTGGTTATCAGCCTGTTGGGAAGCCAATCCAAAAATCAAGAAATGGTGTACTTGTTGCTTCTCAAAGTGGCGATGCATTTTCATATGGGCTGCGCGCGGCACAACAAAGAGGAACTACTTTTGTTGATCCAGGAGTAATAGTTTATGAAGGAATGATAATTGGGCAAAATGTAAAAGATGAGGACATTGCCATTAATGTCTGTAAAGGTAAAAAGCTTACAAACGTCCGTTCCAAAAGCTCAGATGGTGTAATTCAACTTGCTCCTCCGATCGAAATGACACTCGAAAAAGGACTTAATTTTATTGAATCCGACGAGTTGATGGAAATCACACCACAAAATATTCGTCTTAGAAAAAAAATACTTAATGAAGGTGAGCGCCGAAAGTTTCAGAAAAAATTGGTGAGCTAATGTAATTTGGGAGAGTAAGTATTTCCTGTGATTATGTCCTCTTTCTTGGCCCTAGGCCATTTCTTCAACTGAATTTCTCTCCGCATTGCCTCAGTTCTTGTTGGATACTTCTCAGAGTAGACAAGTTCAAATGAGGAAAAGTATCGGATGTATTTTGCTGATTTTGAGGATTTGCTTTTGTGCTCCTCGATTCTTTTTTCTAAATTATTCGTCTGACCAATGTACAAAGTGTTTGAAGAGGTTCGAAGGATGTAGATAAAATATTGCACAGAATTAACCTACAGATTTCTTAATTCTATATACCGTATGACCTCTTCTTTTTTTTATTTCTTTCATATCCAAATGATGTTCTCTAGCTATTCTTGGTATTAAACGATTGAGTGCACTCACTACCACAATCCAATATTCCCCACCAGGATTAAGTTGCCCATACGGTTCTAAAATAAATTCCTGTTCAATAGCATCATCGCCTAACTTAGCTGGAATATTAGATACGATTAAATCAAACATTTTATCTTTTATCGCTTCAATTCCTAAACTACCTAGCGCAGTTACATTCGCTACATTATTTTTTACAATGTTGTAATTAGTATAACGAACAGCAAGTAAATCACGATCAACCATGGTAACTTTGGCTTGTGGGTTAGTTTTCGCCAATATTATTCCTAAAGGTCCATATCCGCAACCAATGTCCAATATGCTTTTAGGATTACTCGGGGTAATAGCACGAATTAATATATCAGTACCACGATCAATATCAAAAGTTGAAAACAATGTGTTGCCAACATCAAATATATATTTCTCTCCTGCAAAAGGATAGGTTATTTCTTTTTTAAAGTAGACATCCATGTAATTGTTACAACAGAAATGAATTACGTAATTTAATACGTATTTTAATACGTATTAAACTCAGTGGCAAACAATTAACATATTCCACACCGGGTCGCATTGTAGTTTTTCTGATATAGATAAACTGGATTATATCAAAAAGTTGACTGAGCAGGCCGCAGGTCCTGAGCACTTCGATTGAACTCAGCATTATAACTTGCCGAAGGGCCGGCCTAGACCCACTTGATCCAATATTATTTAATATACGAGAATAGAGCAGTGGGTGTGATAAAATCTTACTGCTATGTCTGATCAAATTTTTGAATATACTCCTGAAATTGATAAAAGGGTAGGGGAAGTTGTTCCGAAAATTCTTAATACAAATGTTAAAAAGATAAAAAGAATAACCCAAGGTGAGGTTGGTTATGTTTATAAAATAGAGACAGAAAACCAAACTCTTCTAGTCAAAGTGGCGAGATATAAAGACTGGCCAAAAATCGATAAACTTCTCTGGATATCTGACCAGTTAATAAAAGTGGAAATTCCACACGCTAAGGTCTTATTCTCAGATACTTCATCAAAATATTTTAAGTTTGGATTCATGATCGTCGAGTGGATCGAAGGCGAAGATGGGACGTATTTGATAAAGAGGAGTAAACTCACAAGGAAGACGGCTGTTAAAAAAATAGCCAAAACACTCTCTAAAATACACAAAATAAAGGTTGAAGGATTCGGGGAGTTTAATAGAGTTGGAAAAGCAATTTACAAAACTTGGGAAGAAAGCTTGTTCAGCTTTTTGGAAGATTCTCCATACAAACGTGCCGTGAAGGAAAATAAGTATGAGGGCCATCTCAACCAAAAAGGAATAGAAGACATAAAGAGGATAATTAAAGAAATTAATTACAAACCAGATTCTGTTCTAAGCCACCAGGACCCGACCCCCGAAAATGCAATTTTTAATAATGGTAAAATTGTTCTCGTTGATTGGGATAACGCAATTAGTTCAACTTGGATCGAAGATCTTGCCTGGATTACTTTTTGGATGGGCAAAAAAGCACGTAGCTGGTTCCTCGAGGAACATCAATCAAACGAATCCCTAAGTTTAGTAGAAAAAGTGGAAAGAATATTTCACCTAAGACTAGCAATTACTACTATTCCTTATTATTTCTACTCAGCAAAGAACCATAAAGCGGGTGAAGAAATGAAAAGAAAACTAAGATCTCTTGTTCTATCTTAGATTACTTTCAACTTGCTGTGGGACTAGGATTCGACAATTGCGCCTCCACCCCAATTTACTGGCTGGCGAGTATAAACGCTATTCGAACCTATTTTATCACAATTAAGGAGCCTGTTTTTATCTCTACTTTCACCTAATCTTTTCTCTCAATAAAATCTTGCCATGAACGCATTTTAAGTTTTTTTTGACCTCGTGGCTTGAAACGGACTTTTTTGTGGGTGTAAACAAACTTTAATCTTTGGTAACCAATGTAGCTTAGAATGATACCTGTACTTGTTCCAAGATTTAGGCTTTCAACTATACCTCCCATTGGAATCTGAATGCACATGTCAGCATTATTGACCGCTTTTTCAGAAACCCCTTTAGATTCATTACCAAACCACACAGCAAGACGCTTCTGGGTAAATGTTTCCTCATATAAATTTACATTCTCTTTTCCTATTTGATGAGATGAAGTCACTGCTATTGTGTAAAGATTCTTTCGAAGATATGCAACGCACTCAGCTGTAGTGTTGAAGTGTTTTACAAATACCCATTTATTCGCACCAACACTGAGATTTTTTAAGCGCTTGTTCTTTCGTGCGGACTCAAAATTGTGCACGATTTTTGTGCCACCAACAACATACAATTTCTCTACCCCAAATGCAGAAATGTTTCTTATAGCTGAAGCAATATTTTTTATGTCTTTCGGGTATTCCAGGACACAAATAAAATACTTATTCTGTAAGTGTTTAATTTTCCTTATTCTTTCTCGTATGGACATTTCTAGACTTCCTTGCTGCGGGACTAGGATTTGAACCTAGATCGGCGGATCCAGAATCCGCTGTCCTACCATTAGACGATCCCGCAACGTACGAAATCACAGATTTCTACGTTGCTGAAACGTAAATCACTGATTGTACGTTTCGCAATGTACGCCTAATTTTACCATTTTTAGGCTTGAAAATGAATTACGCGATTAACTTCATAATTAATCATTGAGTTAAATACGTATTTTATTCATAAGCAGAGCTTGACTCCGTTTGAATAAATTCATGAATAAATTCAGCAGCAAACAATTGATACAATAAATGGGGCGCTATCCTTCTAAAGAAGGTTTAGTTTTTGAGTAATCTGTATCTCTCTTAAAAGAACATCTGGGGTTAGTGGGACCAACCCTCTTCTATCCTGAAGGTCTCGAGTTTGCCAAGATACTAAAGGTGTAATTGTATCATCAGGTTTTATACCAAAAAAGTGACTCTTCTCTGTGTGGTTCCCTGAAGATCTTCTACGCAACTCAAAGACAACCATTTCCTTTGTCAAAAGAGGATTATCTCTGAGATCGGGACAATTACAAATATCTGACTTTCCGAGTCTTCTAATAAAATGCTCGGTATGAGCATCTCCAATGCTGCCATCTTCTAAACCTGTAAGAGTAGTAAAGGTTCCTTGGGGAGCTTGATGCCCTCTTTCGACAGCCATCTTAGACTAATATGTTATACCTCCTCGTGATAATTTGTCAATCAAAGTTTTTTTGGTAAACTCAGTAAACTCTTTACTTTATTTAGCGGCATGGCAAAAAACGAATCCGAACACACAATTTCAAAGGGAAATCGTCGCAAGACGCAAGCAGCAGCAAAATCCGCGATAATTTACCACCGACCACTTCCATATGTGGATCGATCTCCATCCCGCAGGCAGAAGGATAAAAAAATTGCAAAAGCTATTAAAAAGGCACGGAAGAGAGCTCGTTAGGCCTGATAATGAAAAGGGGGTCTTAGTAGAAAATTAGCACAAATCAGAGGGCCATAGTTCAGTTCGAACGTCGAACGTAAATAACACGTTCTTCGAACGTTCGAAGAACGTTCTATCACTATTTCTTTTTTGAAGCCTTGATGTCTCCCAAAATTTCCTTCTTCAATTTCTCCATCTCATCCTTAACATGTTTTTCAACACTTTCTTCTATCCGGTCATCAACATAGTCAATTAATTCCGCGTCATAGGGAGCTTTATGAAAGCGGTCTAAGAATTCTGTATGATGATCTTTTGGGAGATGGGTTAAGATGCGATCGAAAACTCTGTGGTGCACCATCTCATCAATAAGATGTTCCAACTCTTGTTTTTCCTCATGCTCAAGATCGAGCTTTCGAAGCCCAACTTCTACTTCGGCTAAGACTATGTATTTATCATAAAAAATTTTACTCATAGACTCCTAAAATTTTTTGACTCCCCACCAAAAATGAATATTTGGGCGGGGCTATAGAAAACCTTGCTCATTTTCTATCCTCCCCTTCTTGGATAATCACTCTTTTGCGTAACCCATACTGTGTGTCCTGTTGGTGTCTCTAGTTTATTATAATGGCTGTAAGTCACAGGTCCTAGTGGAATTTTATTTTCCGGGTCATCTACAAAATATACAAGAACCCTACCCTTTCTGTATCTTGGGCCACCAAGCTCATTCATTACCTCAGGACTTCCGCCAAAATGTTTCCCTGTCCAGGATGCCGGTCCCGCATCCCCAACTACGGCAACTACGGCATTGCCGTTTTCAACGTTAACCATCATAACTTTGCGCCATTTATACCAATCCTTTAAATAATTCCAACGTTTGTTCCAATCAGGAAGATAAAGAGTTTGGACTGCAAGATAATATTTCTCACGCTGGATCGCCTCGGGAGTCAACTTGCCTTTTTCTGTAAACCAACCCCAAGCACCGCGGGCAGGAGCCATGCCGGACTCTCGAAATTCATCATGCTTGGCAATAGTATCTCCTGGAAATCGACGTAGGTGTTGCTCTGCACCAGTATAACCATAGGTTGTATTGAGATGCTCTCCCTCCAGGGTCGCAACAGCTGGGATATTGGTCGATTTCCTTATTACCTGACCTATTTCTTTTTCTCGATCCGGATTGATAAAAGGTAGTGCCCAACGATCTTTGATGGGAGGTAAAAGACGAGATAGTTGATCAGTCAACCAGCTTTTGGGTTCTTGAGGAAGGGTTGTTGCAGAATCAGTAGTCGCCGACATAATTGCGGCCAAAGGTTCGGGGATAGCCAACTCCTGTCCATAAACTTTTGGAGGTGAAAGAAGAAGTGCTCCGCTTAATGCCCCTGCTGTTAACAGTTTTGCTGAATGTCTCCTAACTTGACCTAAATCAAATCCCTTTTTGGAAAAGTGTGCTTTAGCATGCGGGTGTTTTTCGTTAAAGCTTCTTGTCGTATCAAGATGACGTAGTTTTAACTTGTTGCGAAGATTGTCCTTGTGGGCAGAAATATCCATTCAATCAGCTGGTTGCATTTCCAACAAAGCCTTCTGCGCTTCCTCTAATCTATGCAGAACCTTGTCTTGCCCTAAGATCACAATAGACTCATTAATCGGTGGTGTTATCTTTTTGCCACTCAATGCAATTCTTAGACTCATATAAAAGTCTCCTGTCTTAAATTTCTTTTTTTTAATTTCCCCTGCAAATTTTTTATTCACTTGTCCCAAGTTCCAATTCTTTATTTCTCCCAAGACACGAGCTGCCGATGCCAAATGGCGTGGACTTTCGTCTCCGAAGAGTTCCTTTCCTACCTGGGGTGCACTCCAAAAGAATTCAAGCAAGTCGTTGGCTTCAGAAAGTTTATTCACCCTATCTTTGATAAGAGGAGCAACTTCCTCGACGCTCGTCCCCGACACATCGTTTGTAACATGTTCGTTAACAAGATGAGCAAGGTCTTTATTATCTTTGTTCCGAATATAAATACCGTTAAGCCAGTCCAACTTTTTGATATCAAAGATGGGTCCTGCCTTTTTTATCCGATCTAAGCTTAAATGTTTGATAAATTCATCCAATCCAAAAACTTCTTTTTCGTCCGGATGGGACCATCCAAGAAGACACAAGAAGTTAACAAGTGCTTCTGGTAAATACCCTTCCTTTCGAAAAGCACCCAAGTCAACAGCATCCCCTCTTTTGGAAAGTTTTTTGTGTTCCGCATTTCGCAAAGTAGGCAAGTGTGCAAACTCTGGTGGTTGAACTCCAAAAGCCTTGTAAAGAGCTAGTTGGCGAGGAGTGTTAGAAATATGTTCTTCCCCCCGAATTACATGCGTTATTTTCATCTCTATGTCATCTACAACCACAGCAAAATTGTAGGTTGGATACCCATCAGACTTCATAATTACAAAGTCTCTCACTTCTCCTCCTGGGAAAGATATTTTACCTCTTACCTTGTCTGTCCATTCCATGTCTGAACCCGAATTCTTAAATCTTATTGCACCTTCATCCTCAAAGGCATCTCCACTCCTCACAAGAGCATCTGCCTTCTTTTTGTAAATCTCAAGCCTCTCGGACTGACGGTAGGGACCAAACTTACCACCTTTGTCAGGACCTTCGTCCCAGGTAATCCCAAGCCAAGAAAGCCCGGCATAGACTGCCTCCTCTGCCCCTTTAACTTTTCTTTTTACATCAGTATCCTCAAGCCGCAAGACGAGTTTCCCTTTTCCTTTGCGTGCGTAGGCGTAGTTGAAAATTGCGGTATAGGCAGTTCCAACGTGCGCAAAACCTGTTGGAGAAGGAGCTATTCTTGTACGAATCATCATTTGATTCTAGCACGACCGGTGCGTATACTGAAGTGACAAACCATCAAAAATTACTACCTATGACCTTAACTCAAACCGCCTTCTACACAAGAAGAATTATAAAATACGCAGTTTTCTTTCTTGTCTTTTTAATAGCCGTGAGAGTAACTTGGAGCGCCAGTAGTAGTATCTATAAAAGACTGTTTCCTCCACCTCCACCTTCCCCAACAGTTGATTTTGGACGTCTGCCTACACTTTCTGTTCCACAAAAACAAGATTTGCCCCAATTCTCTTATGCATTGGAAACAACCACAGGAGAACTCCCCACACTTTCAACAGTTGCAAA
>NZCP01000045.1 GCA_002686465.1 Candidatus Woesebacteria bacterium
ACTTCATCTGCTTCCACACGAATCGGGCCCGGTCTAACTTTATTAAAGACTTTAATAAGCATTTCTTCGTTTGTTTTATCCAGTTGTTCCGGATAGAAAGCATGTAGTATAGGTGTCAAGAACTTTACAAACTCTGGGTTTCTTCCTACCTGATTTTCCCAGAATCGCGATTGGGACTCGCCTATTGCAAGAGAGATTGAGTCCTCCAAAGGCGTGTCTTTATAGTCTTCTTTCAGGCCTTGATGGTGTAGAGCATGTCCACCTTCATGCATTGCGGATGTTAAAGACTCAAGAAATTCGTGTTTATGATACCGAGTAGTGATCCGTACGTCCGAATAATCAAGGGTTGTTGTGAATGGGTGTGCCGAGACATCCATACGACCTGCCTCGAGGTCATAATCCATTTTCTTTAGAACAAAAAGTGCCAGTTGTCTTTGATCTTTGATAGGGTAATCAAATTTACCGTCAAATAGTCCACTCTCTTCTTTATATATAGGACTTTTTTTTATCTTTTTAATAGTATCAGTCAATACGGGTTGTATTCTTTGAAATGTTTTTTGGCAGAAGGAGAAAGTTAACCCTGGTTCAAAAAGATCTAAAAGAGCGTCATATGGATTTTGGCCAAACCCCAAATGTTCTGCTGCAATTTGGTTAAGTTTGACAATCTTTTTAAGCTGTGGAGCAAAGTCTCGGAATCGATTCTCCTCTTTTGCTTTCTGCCAAGTCATAAACGCTTCAGAAGTTGTTCTTGAAGTCTCGATGACTATTTCCTTTGGGATTCTAAAATAATATTTCCCCGAATACTGCAGATTTCGCACAATTGCTTTTTCTTCTAGGTTTAGTGATTTTTCTTTACTTGCCTCTTCCAGAAGACCCCGAAATTCTGGATCTAGCCATTTATCGGTTGTAAGCTCGGTTAAATAGGCAATTTGGTTTGCACGTCCCTCGGAGGCTTTTGGAGGAAGATTGACACTTAGGTCCCAGTCAAGCACTGCTAGGGATCTTCTGAGTAGAGAAATTTGTTTGTACTTCTCGAGTAGTTTTTTAACTTGCGGGTTAGTTATCCTCATTGTTAGGGTACCGAGGTGTCTTACACCTCGGTAGGTTATACCAGCTATAGGATGGTATTGCAAGGCTGTAATTGGAAACAGGTGCTAAAATGGGTCATGGCATACGAACCAATAGTTACGAACAATGCTTATACCAAAATGAGGCAATGGGGAGTAACGAAAAACGAGTTGATGGGAGCCTTTTATTCCTCTATGAAGGAGCAAGGTAAGATATCAGGTAGCACAGTTGGGATTGCCCGTATGGGAGGTTATGAGATCGGTGCAATGTATCTAAAAGATTCAAAAGGGCAATGGATTATCATTAGCTGTTGGAAAAGGAAGTATTACTAGTGGTAAAATTAGTCTGTGGATAAACTGCCTGTTGATCTTCCTGCCAGTGTCTCACTTGGGATTCCTTCAGTAGATACGCTTGAGCCGTCAGTTGTTAAGGCACTTGCTGTTTTCTTAGTAGTTTTTGTTGCGGCTATTTTTATTGGTTTTGGCAGGCGATATCTTATATCTTCTTCACTTCAAGGAATTTGGGCAGGATTTTTAATGGGCATTATGACTATCGCGGCTCTTGAGGGAGCAATTTTTTGGGGGGCGAGAGATTTTGTTTTTGGGGAAAAACAAGCAATGCTCCCAAACAATATTCGCATTGTCCTAGATGACAGTCGAGAGAACATAACTCAGGTTCTTGGTATTGAAACAGAAAAGGAAGTACCTACCGCACAGAGTGTTGTCTCAGATTACGATCTTCTTTCCCCTCTTGATGTGGAACTAGCCAGAAACTCAATTTGCAAACCTGTTACTGATGGAATTGGAGAGATCGTTCCTTAAAAAAATGATTGAACATTTTTTACTAAAACCTGTCCTTATTTTTCTCGCAGGGGGTATTGTTGCCTTTGCCGCAATCCAGTTTTTTAACGATCCTACAAGCTTTGCCGTTTTAGGTGAGAAGTTTTTTGGGGAGGATATTCAAAAAGAGGCGGATAGTGAAATAAAAAAGGGGCAGGAACAAGTCGATGAAGCTGTGAATAGCTTGAGCGTTCAAAGCCTTCTTGGCAAGGTTCTTCCTGCACTTTCTGAGAACCCTGCCCTCGCACCTATGATTGAGACCACGCGTGAGGTTGAGGAGGCTGTTAATGCTGTGATGAGTCTCCCAGATGAACAAAGAAACTCCATTTGCAGTCAGATTTGCGAATATTGACCCCATTTTTAGGTAAGTTTGGTAAAATACTCTCATATGGAGGAAATGAAAACCCAGCTTAAAGACTTTCAGGCGCGATTTGAAAAAATTCGCACGTCTCTTGACGTTGAGAAAAAACAAAAAAGATTACGCGAACTAGAGGTAGAATCCATAAAGGCTGATTTTTGGCAAGATCAAAAGGTGGCCAAAAAGGTCATGCAAGAGATAAGCTCCTTGCAGGAAGAGGCTGCAATTGTTGAAAAAATAGGTAAGGAGATCGAAGATACGATTTCTGTCAGTGGTGAGGGGGAGCTAAAAGCGGAGATTACAAAATCGCTTAAAAGAATAAGTAAGGAACTCGATAAACTTGAGACGGCAACATATCTTTCAGGCCAATATGATAAAAGTGATGCCATTTTAGGGATTCACTCAGGTCAAGGAGGTACAGAAGCAATGGATTGGGCTCAAATGCTTTTTCGGATGTATATGCGATTTGCAGAAAGACACAAGTGGGGGTTACAGGTGGTTGACCAAATTGCTGGAGAAGAAGCAGGAATTAAATCAGCTACTCTTATTATTTCTGCCCCATATGCATATGGCTATTTAAAAGGCGAGGCAGGGACACATCGTCTGGTAAGGCAGTCCCCTTTTAATGCTGATCAACTTAGGCAGACGTCGTTTGCTCTTGTTGAGGTTTTACCAGATTTGGGGGACGAGGCAGACGTTGACATAAAAGATGATGATTTAGATTGGCAGTTTTTTCGTGCGTCATCTCAAGGAGGGCAAAATGTCCAAAAAGTATCAACAGCAGTTCGAGTGACTCATAAACCAACAGGTACTGTTGCAACTTCTCAAACGGAGCGCTATCAGGAGCAAAATAGAAAGATTGCCCTTGAGGTTTTACGTGCCAAACTTTGGGTAAGAAAAGAAGCAGAGGAACAAGAGAAAGTTCAGGCTATTAAAGGTGAGTATCGCCCTGCTTCTTGGGGGACACAAATCCGGTCTTACGTTCTTCACCCATATAAAATGGTGAAAGATTTGAGAACAAAAGTTGAGACAGGTGACCCAGATCGAGTTTTGGATGGGGATATTGACGAGTTCATCGAGGCAGAGTTAAGACAGGTTCGAAAATCTGCACAATAGGCATATTGTGCAAGCCTAGAAGGGTATGGTATAGTGATTAGGGTAATATGGCAGACCAGGAAAGTCTTACTCCCACGACCCCAGAAGTAGGTCCGACTCCGGACCAGAGCAGCTTTGCAAAAGCGGTATTATTGCCAGCAACAGCCATTTTAGGAATTTTACTAATCGGTGCCAGCACGGGTTGGTTTTTGTCTAGCGGCGGGGAGGTGCGAGGTTTACAAGATCAGGTTGAAAGAGCACCTGGTGCTGAGGTTTCATTCGGTGGCAAAGAAGTAGGACTTGATGACAAAGAAACCTTTAGAGATAATGCTGAGGGGATTTTGGAAAAAGATGGTCTTGATGGTGAGGGAACACACCATTTGGTTCGCGACGGAGGTGAAACACAGTATGTCTACCTAACCTCATCTGTAGTTGATCTAAGTGATTTTGTCGGTAGAAAGGTTGAGGTTTGGGGAGAAACGGTTTCTGCCCAAAAAGTTGGGTGGCTAATGGATGTGGGGAGAGTCAAGGTTTTGGAGTAGAGCATGGCTTTGTGTCTGAATGATTACCAACTTTGCCGATGGTTAAATTTGAACAGGTTACGAAGAAATTCGGCCAAATTACTGCACTGGAGAATGTCTCATCTGAAATAAAAAAAGGGGAGTTTGTGTTTATAACAGGTCCTTCTGGTTCAGGCAAGACCACTCTTCTAAGACTTCTTCTACGAGAAATCAGTCCCAATAAGGGTAAGATTTTGATTGAGGGCAAGGATATTTCGACGCTAAGATCAAGTGAAATCCCATTTTATAGAAGAAAGATTGGGGTCGTTTTTCAAGACTTCAAACTTCTTGCAGACAGAACGGTCTATGAGAACGTGGAGTTGGTTATGGAAGTTAGTGGTGAGGGGCAAAGCGCAAAGCGGAAAATTAATGATGCGCTAAAACAAGTTGGGCTGGCCGAACGCGCAAATTTATTTCCTAGACAGCTTGCTGGTGGAGAACAGCAGCGAACAGTTTTAGCTCGTGCCTTGGTTGCCCAACCCAAATTAATTCTGGCTGATGAACCTACAGGGAACCTTGATCCAGCGACTGCACGGCAAATAGTCTCACTTATAGACCAGGCAGCAAAGAATGGGACAACAGTTTTAATGGCCACCCACAATGCTGATATTGTAAATAGTCTTAAGAGACGTGTGATTCAGCTAAAACAAGGAAAGGTGGTTTCTGATAAAGCGAGTGGAAAATATCAGGAGTAGACTATAATTAGAAAATGGGACAACACTTTAAAACTGCAGGCAAACACATAAGGAGATCTCCATATCAGGCTTTTGCTGCTGTCGTTATTATCTTTATCACGTTTTTTGTGGCCACATTGTTGGCTATTTTGGCGTATGCGTCTTATTCGACACTTCGCTATTTTGAGACAAAGCCTCAAGTAATAGCTTTCTTAAAAAGTGAGGTTGTACCTGATGATATCGCGCGTCTTCAAAAAAGCCTTGAAGAAGATCCAAGAGTGAGAGACGTACGTTATGTCTCAAAGGAGCAAGCGCTGGAAATTTATAAAGATGCAACTTCGGACAATCCTCTTTTATCAGAGCTTGTAAGTCCAAAAGTATTTCCGGCAAGCTTAGAATTTTCAATCGCCGATCTTTCCTTTGCTGAGGAGCTGATAAAGGAAGTTGAAATCCAGGGAACTGTAGATCAAGTGGCCTTTACAGCCAGCCTTGGGGGTTCGAAAAATATCGGTGGTGTTATTGAAAACCTGCGCCAAATCTCACACTATATAAGAACAGGGGGTTTAGTTATTTTAGCTTTTCTTTCTGTTTCCTCTCTTCTTATTCTTCTTGTTATTTTAAGTATGCGCGTTGCCTCTCGTAAACAGGAGGTTGAGATGTTGCAGCTTATTGGTGCAACACCAGGTTTTATTAGAGCACCATTTATTTTTGAAGCCATTTTTTATGCAGTCGCAGGAAGTTTCTTGGGGTGGATTTTTGGAATATTGATTGTCCTTTACTCCATGCCATTTTTGGCCAGATATTTTGGAGACGTAACTTTCTTGCCTTCCGAAGTCTCACAGTTGTTAATACTTTTTGGGGCCATATTGGCAGCTGAGATATTATTGGCTATAATTTTGGGCATCATAGGTAGTTCGCTCGCTATACGCCGATATTTGAAAATATGATGCCTCTTTTTAGAATGAGGGTGGGGATTATAAGCTTAACCTCTTTCATTTTGCTGCTTCTTTTAATCGGTTTATCAACTCCGGTTTTTTCTCAGGAAGAGCACGAACATACCTTTGTAGGTCAATCCGCTTCAGATTTACAAAACAAGCTTGAGGAAAACAGAAAAGAACAGGAAAAGGTCAGAGGTCTTCTTAACCAAACACGTCAAAAGAAAGTAACACTCCAAAATGAAATTGTGTATCAGAATAACCAAATTCGGCTAACAGGACTAAAGATAGAAGAAACAGAGGCGCAAATCGAAGCATTGGGTGTACAAATAGAGAAGTTGGAGGGTGTCTTAACTCAACTTTCGGAAGTATTTACTGAGAGAGCAGTTGAGACCTATAAATTGAAACGTTTGGGGAGTTCTTTTATAGCGTTGTTTACAGCAGATAGTGTCTCCGAATTTATTTCCCGCTTCCATTATCTGCAGAGGATTCAGCAGAATGATAGGGAAATTTTGCTACAGCTGCAAACTTCACAAACCAACTACGAGGATCAACGCGTCAAAGTTGAAGAACTACGCGATCAACTAGAAAAACAGAAAGCGGAACTAGCTGGTTTAAGAAGGCAAAAGGAAAACCTACTTACTGTTACAAGGAATGATGAAAAAAGATTCCAGGCGATGCTAGTAACTTTGCAAGCTGATGAGAAATCTATCAAACAAGCACTTGCAGGAATTTTTCAAAAGATCTTGGCAGGAATTACCACAGGAACAGAGGTTAAAAAAGGGAACGTAATTGGAATTGAAGGAAATACAGGCAACTCTACAGGTCCACACTTGCACTTTATGTATATGACATGTAGCGATTTTTCTTGTATTTCTGACCCGTCATCTATATTAAACAACGGTGAATACAGACTTCCAATGGATTTTCCTGGCGGAAATTGGCAAGCTTCAGAAACTCAGGGGTTTGGATGTACTGATTTTGCAGCTCGTTATACCCAATGGTATGGAGGTCAATGTTTCCATAATGGCAGAGATCTCTCTCTTAAAGGTGGCAATCTAATATATTCGGTCGCGGATGGCACGGTGTACTATGGTACAGACTCTGCAGGTGGAAAATATGCTTTAGTAAAACACAGAGACGATTTCTGGACTGCCTATTGGCACCTGCAATAATTCGCTAATCCAGTGTCAAAGATATTACCTGCCATAATCGGCGCTCTTGCGCTGTTTTTTATATCCTCTACTCCTGCATACGCTGTTATTTTTAACATCAGTGATATTCCATCAAGCGTACAAGATAATCAAAGTTTTAATGTTTCAGTTAGTCTTACAATTGGAGGGTCTTCGGGGAAAAACTACTATTTGAGACCGACGTTCGCACATCCTGATACATCCACCTCCTACTTTGGGTATATTAAAAACCATGTGGATTCTTGGTATAACGGTACTCCCTCGCCAATAGACCCCATCCAATACAAAAAGATTACCATGAACGAGTTTAATTCTTGGTCTGGTGTTGCGGAGGTCAAACCAGACCCGGAGAGTGGTAGCTATAAAGGATCCGCAAATTACAATTTTAATTTCAGATATTATACAGAAGGCGGTAGTTTATCCTCAAGCAAATCCAACGTTGTCAGTATATCTATTGCGTCTTCTCCGACACCAACGCCTTCTCCATCTCCCTCGCCAAGCCCAACACTTAGCCCATCTCCTTCGCCAGTTCCCTCCCCTTCTCCCTCTCCGAGTCCAAGTCCTTCCTCGTCTGCAACTTCCGGATCAACACCCTCTCCTTCTCCGAAAGCATCGCCTCTTGCCCGTCTTGCGACAACAGACGTTTCTCAAATACCTGACGAAAATCAAGACGATTTAGTTTTGGGTATTCAAAGTGACACGCCATCTGTAACACCATCCGCTTTGCCGACGGCAACTCCAGAAGCAGCAGAAACAGAATCCTTAATAGCTGCGTTTTTAGAAAGATCTCCACTGGCATTAGGGTTGATGGTCGCAGGTCTAGCACTTTTGGTATTTTCTGCTTTTGCTTTTCTAAAGGGTGGCTCTTCTGATAAACTTGTGCAAGATGAAGAGAATTAAGTTTTGGATACCGGCAGCATTCTGGGCCGGTGTTATTTTTTGGTTTTCTGGTCTGCAGGTTGCTCCATCTTCAGATTTCTACTGGCATGACTTTGCTATTAAGAAAACTGCACACCTGGTTGAATACGCCATATTATTTTTGCTTGTTTATAGAGCTTTAATAAATACAACTACAATTGACAAAAGGAAAGCAGCCCTTTTTGTTTTCCTGTTTATAGTCCTTTATGGCGCAAGTGATGAATATCATCAGTCTTTCACTCCGGGAAGAGAACCACGCTTACGGGATGTTATAATTGACGGCGCAGGTGGAGGAATTGCCTGGCTTGGACTATGGAAGTACTTACCAAAAGCGCCGAAGAAACTAAAAAATTTGGCGAAAAATTTGCGCATCAAATAACCGGCGGTAGCGTATTAGCCTTAGTTGGTAATTTGGGTAGTGGGAAGACGACGTTTATTCAAGGGTTAGCACGTGGGTTAGGGATAAAACGAGCAGTTATTAGCCCGACATTCATCCTAATGCGGGAATATGAATCAAAAGTTAAAATTCAAAGTTCAAAATTCAAAACTTTATACCACATCGACTTGTATAGATTAGAAGAAGATGTAGAAAGAGAGTGGATAGGATTAGGTATTCAGGATATTTTGGGAAAGAATGATACTATTGTAGTTATTGAATGGGCAGAGAAGGTAAAGGAATTGTTGCCGAAGAATACAATATGGGTTAAATTTGAGAATGTTGGCGGGGATAATAGGAAGATAGTAACAACTCGTAACTGGTTGACTAGTAACTAGTTACGATGTCACGAGGCAACAAGTTATAATGAAATTGCATATCGACACTAGTAATTCAGAAAGGGTGATTGTTCAAGTTGATGGTAGGAAATTCACAACTAGGGCTCGCAAAGAAAAATCACAGGAACTCCTTTCTTTTATTGATAAGGTGCTAAGACAAAACAGGCAAGGAATTAAAGATGTTACAGAAATAAGGGTAAATCGTGGACCCGGATCTTTCACCGGTTTACGTGTAGGAATTTCAGTTGCAAATAGTTTAGGATGGACACTTGGTATACTAGTGAATGGGAAAGACATTAGAAAGAAAGGGCCGGTAGAGCCTCTTTACTAAACAAAATGAAAAAAGTTGCAGTTATTGGCGGCGCGGGGTACATAGGGAGTTTTACTGCCCAAGCACTTCATAAATCAGGTTACAAAGTAATTGTTGTTGACGATTTGTCTTTAGGACACAAAAAAGCTGTGAGGGGGTTGTCTATCAAGAAAATAGATATTGTGAATCAAGCTGAAGTTTTAGTAAAGTTCTTTAAACAAGAAAAATTTGATGCTGTCTTTCATTTTGCAGCTCTAGCCCAGGTCAGGGAATCAATGAAGAACCCTGGCTTGTACTTTACTCACAACGTTAGTGGATCGATCAATGTTATCGAAGCTGCTGCCGTAAGTGGGATTGACAAATTTATTTTTTCCTCAACTGCTTCTGTGTATGGTAACCCAGAGAAACTCCCTATACCAGAAAGCCATTCCCTAAATACCACTAATGTTTATGGAGAGACCAAAATAATGATTGAGAAAGTCCTACAGTGGTATTGGAAGATTTTTCAGCTTTCTTCTGTGAGTATTCGTTACTTTAATGCGTCCGGTGCAAGTAAGGATGGCAAGATGGGAGAGTCCCATTTGACTGAGACCCATCTAATACCAAACATTATTTGTGCCGCCCTAAAAGAGAAGGAAGTGGTTATTTTTGGAAATGATTATCCGACCCCTGACGGTACATGCATGAGAGATTACATTCACGTTTATGATTTAGCGAGCATACACATTCAGGCGTTGGAATATATAAATAGTAATGCGGGTGCCTTTGTTTTTAATGCTGGAGCAGGTGAAGTCCACTCAAACCTTGAAGTTGTTAAAGCAGTGGAAAAAGTGATGGGGAAAAAGGTGAAGTACTCCTTTGGTCCAAAACGAGAAGGAGACCCGGCCAAACTTGTTGCAGACTCACGCCTGGCGAAGAAAAAACTTGGGTGGGTTCCTAAAAACTCTGACCTTGCAACAATTATCAAGTCAGCCTGGCTTTGGCACTCAAAACATCCAAGGGGTTATTAAGATGGCTGTTATGAGTGTTATACTATTCGTATTCGATAACTGCCATGTTACTAGCGGCTTTCCTAATCTATACTTTGCTCCCTCACGAGCGTAATAACCACAGAGCAAAACTTCTCAACCCCATCGTTATAGGATTGTCTATTTTAATGTTTCTTGTTACGCAGGTTTTAGTGTCTTCATTGCCAAGATTTACTCCAGTGGTTCTTGGTTATGCCTCTAACATTAATTCTGAGGAGATTGTCCAGCTTACTAATGAAGAGAGGGAACAAGCAGGTGTGCCTGAAGTACAAGTTGACCCGATATTAACTCAAGCTGCGCTCAAAAAAGGGGGTGACATGTTCGCAAAGGACTATTGGGCTCATACCGCCCCTGATGGGACAGAGCCATGGGTATTCTTTGCTGACCAAGGATACAAGTATCGATTTGCAGGGGAAAATTTGGCTCGAGATTTTGCAAATTCCGAGACAACGGTAGCGGCTTGGATGAATTCTCGTAGTCACAGAGACAATCTTTTGTCTTCAAGATACCAAGACATAGGGGTAGCAGTTATACAGGGAGATCTGGATGGTGTTGAAACTACGTTGGTAATACAATTCTTTGGGACACGGATGGATCAATCACCTCTTGTGGAAACAAACATTGGTGCACAACCAGCTGCCTCCCTGGATTTTTCTCCAGAGGCAACAGTGGTAGGATCAAGTACGGTGATAGGAGCAAGTAAAGAGAAAGGCAATATTTTGCTTTCTCCATTTTCTACTACTAGAAACTTGGCAATCTTTTTAGTATCCCTATTTTTCTTGGTCATAACTCTTGATATGATCATAATAAGACATAGGAATGTAGCGAGAGTTTCCTCAAAGAGTTTTGCCCATTTTATCTTTTTTGGTGCAATATTGGCAGTACTTTACTTTTCCAGAGAAGGACTAATTTTGTAAAGAAGGGACAGAATGTTTTCTGAGATTACTAAACATTTAGCGCACTATTTCAGTTTGTTGGCAATTATTGGCGTAAGTTTTTGGGGATTAATCACGTTTCCATATGACAAAGGTATGCAGACTGCTATTGCTATTTCACTGGGAACCGCTTTTGTCATTTGGGGACTTATACATCACTGGATTCATGATGACTTGCATCCGAAAGTCATTTTAGAGTATATTGCAACAGCGACTTTAGGAATAGCCATTTTATTGATCGTAATTTGGCAAGCATAAGTATATGAAAGGCATTATTCTTGCTGGAGGCCTAGGAACTCGTCTTTATCCTCTGACTCATGCCACCAACAAACATCTTCTTCCGATTTTTGATCAACCCATGGTCTTCTATCCCATTCAAACCTTAGTCCAAGCTGGAATTCAGGACATTCTGATCGTTACAAGTGGACCGCATTCTGGAGACTTCATTAGGGTACTTAAGAATGGTAAAGAGCTTGGTGTTCGGCATCTGGAGTATGCTTATCAAGAGAATCCAGAAGGTGGAATTGCTGACGCTCTTGCATCAGCTGAGGATTTCGCAGATGGTGAACCAATCGCTGTTATCCTTGGTGACAATACTACCGATGCAGATATAAGCCAGGCAGTTGAGAAATTTAGGCGAGGTGCGGTTGTTTTTTTGAAGGAGGTTACCGATCCAGAACGTTTTGGCGTTCCTGTCTTTGATCGCAAAGACAGGAAGAAAATAATTCGCATTGAGGAAAAACCAAAGAAGCCAAGATCCAATTTTGCAGTAACCGGTCTCTATCTATTCGATAATAAAGTTTTTGGCTATGTTAAAAGTATCAAACCATCAAAAAGAGGGCAGCTTGAAATAACTGACGTAAATAATTGCTATATTAAAGCTTCCAAACTTCAATGGAGTGAGCTTAAGGGATTCTGGACCGATGCAGGCACTTTCGGCAGTCTTTTCCACGCAGGAGCCTATTGGGCGCAAAAGAAATTTGGTGCGGGGTTACAGGAAGAGGACTGATTTTTAGCTGGCAAAATGCTTCTTTTTGAGCAAAAAGTGGTATACTTTAGCCTTAAATATGGCCAAAAATGGCAAAATGACTTTTTTCAGTCCTACAAAGGGAGAACTTCCTTTGAATAGGGTAACTGATGAAATCACAAACTTTGTAGGTGAAGACTCGCACAGCACTTACAGATTAGTAATTGGAACAGATTCTCAAGCAAAGAGACTTAATGGGGTTGCAGAGATTGATTTTGTTACAGCAATTGTGATTCACAGACAAGGATCGGGTGGTAGATATTTTTGGCGTAAAAAGAGAGAAAAGAAAACGTATGTTCTTCGAGAGAAAATTTATACCGAGACTTTAATTTCTTTGAATTTTGCGCAGAAGTTTATACCGGCTCTTCGAGGTAAACTCCCAGCAAGCAAATACGATTTGGAAATCCACGTCGACGTTGGACCTGTTGGACCAACACGAGATATGATCAAGGAAGTAGTCGGAATGGTAAATGGAAACGGATATGTTGCAAAGACCAAGCCTGAAGCATACGGTGCCTTCGTTGTTGCAGACAAGCACACATAGTTATAATAAGTCTGGACGGTTCTTCGTGGTGCGCAAGCCTGCTTCTTTCTTTCTCCACTTTTCGATCTCTTTGTGGTCCCCCGATAAGAGTATTTTTGGTACCTTCCAACCTTTGTAGTCTTCCGGTCTGGTGTACTGAGGATACTCAAGCTCAGAAGATGAGAAAGATTCAAGTTTCGTTGCCTCTTCCTTTTCAAGAACCCCTGGGATAAGGCGGACCACACTGTCTGCTACAACCATTGCGGGTATTTCGCCTCCAGTCAGAACATAATCTCCAATGGAAATTTCTTCATCAATAAGATGTTCTCTTATCCTATGATCTATGCCTTCATAATGCGCCGCGATTAGTATGAGGTGATCAATTTTTGATAATTTTTGGGCATTTTTTTGTGTGAACGGTTTCCCGCCAGGGTCTAGAAGGACAGTGTGAGCGGACTTGGATTTTAAATCTTTGAGTGCTTTGTAAACAGGTTCCACCATAAGAAGCATGCCGACCCCTCCGCCATAAGGGTGGTCATCGACCGTATGGTGTTTGTCTTTGGACCAATTCCTCAAATCGTGTATTTTAAGTTCCACCAACGATTTGTCCTGGGCCCTTTTAATGATACTTTCCTCAAAAGGACCCCGGAACATATTCGGGAATAGAGTCAGTATGTCAATTTTCATTGCTAGACTATGTCATTTTATCACTATTGTCATTTTAAGGTTGTTCTTGCTATACTCCATGCGTATATTATGCAAAAAACTAACGTTCTCATAACGGGTATCACCGGCTTTGCAGGAAGTCATCTCACAGACCTTTTACTGAAGGAGGGAAAATGCAAAATTTGGGGTACAACACGGCCAAGGAGCGATACAAAGAACATAGATCACATAAAGGGAAAGATTAAACTTATTGACGCCGACCTTCTTGATCCCCACTCAATGAGTGACGTTTTAGGGCAAGTTAAGCCTAAATACATTTTTCATCTGGCAGCCCAATCATTTGTTCCAACTTCGTGGGCTTCTCCGGCCAATACAATGGAAATCAACGTTATTGGGACAGTACATCTTTTTGAAGCGATCAAAAAAGTAGGCAATGATCCCATTGTTCAAATTGCTTGTTCCTCAGAAGAGTATGGGTTGGTAAAACCAAAAGAGACTCCAATTGCTGAGGAAAACCCTCTTCGACCACTATCACCCTATGGGGTCTCAAAAGTTGCTATGGATTATTTAGGATATCAGTACTTCAAAAGTCATGGAATCAAGATTGTAAGGACGAGGGGTTTTAATCACTCTGGTCCTCGACGTGGGGACGTGTTTGTTGATTCATCATTTGCCAAGCAGATTGCAGAAATAGAGGTAGGGAAAAAGAGTCCAACTATTATGGTTGGGAACTTAAGTGCAAAGCGAGATTTTACTGATGTAAGAGACATGGTACGGGGATATTTGCTGGCTGTGCAAAAATGCAAACCTGGGGAAGTTTACAATATTGCATCAGGAAAAGATTGGGTGATAAGGGATGTTTTAAAAACGTTGCTGAGTTTTTCTCCAATGAGAGGCAAGATAAAGGTGAAACAGGACCCTGGGAGAATGCGCCCGTCCGATGTTCCTATTCTTCTTGGGGACGCATCAAAGTTTAGAAAAGAGACAGGATGGAAACCCAAGGTTCCTTTTGAAAAAACCCTCGAGGATACCCTCAACTATTGGAGAGAGCGCGTTTGAAAGGCATCGTAATGAAACAAACACTTGTTGCCGGCGGAGCGGGTTTTGTAGGAAGCCATCTTTGTGAGAACTTAATTAATCATGGGTGGAAAGTTCTTTGCGTCGATAACCTTATCACAGGGAGTCTAGAAAATATCCAGACTTTAAGAAAGAATAAAAATTTTTCTTTTGTAAAAGCGGATATTTCAAAGCCGATCTCGGGTATTTTAAAAATGGGAAAATACAGTCTTGTATTTCATTTAGCCAGCCCAGCCAGTCCAGTAAAGTATACACAGTACCCGATTGAGACGATACTTGCAAACACCCAAGGCACCCAAAATCTCCTAGAACTCTGTCGAAAAAAGAAAGCTGCTTTTTTGTTCGCATCAACTTCTGAAATTTATGGAAATCCAGAGATTCACCCGCAACCCGAGACATATTGGGGCAATGTTAACCCCATTGGCCCGAGAAGTTGTTATGATGAGAGTAAGAGATTAGGAGAAACTTTTACAATGTTATATCACAAAAAATATGGTGTTGATGCAAGAATAATTAGGATTTTTAATACATATGGACCTAGGATGCAAAACGAGGATGGACGCGTTATACCAAATTTTATAAATCAAGCACTGAGCGGAGCAGATATTACAGTTTATGGTAGAGGTTCACAAACGCGAGCTTTTTGCTATGTGAGTGATTTGGTAGAGGGTATTCGAAGGGCCGCGACACGCAGGGGTACTAATGGAGTCGTTTTTAACCTGGGCAATCCCAAAGAATTCACTATTTTGGAGTTGGTAAAGATAGTAAAAGAACTAACACAAGGAGAATCGAAAGTTGTCCACAAGGCTTTACCACAAGATGATCCTGTAAGAAGGAAGCCAATTATTAGAAAAGCCAAGTCGGTTTTAAACTGGGAGCCGAAAATCTCTTTAAGAGGAGGATTGGTCCCAACAATTGATTACTTCGCACGGCAACTTCAATGAAAGTAATAATCTTGATTCCAACCTTCAATGAAAGAGAAAATATTTCTCGTCTCTTGGGTTTACTTCAAGGAGTTTTTAAAAAGGTCAAAAAATTGCAAGCAGAAATTATTGTTGTTGATGATAATTCTCCAGATGGTGCAGCTTTTCTTAATAAAGACTCGACTTGGTCTGCTTTTTGACAGTATACTGAAGCGATGAACATTGTTGTAATTATTTCGCAGAAACAAGAACTATGAAGATAGTTGTTATTTCGCAGAAACAAGAACTATGAAGATAGTTGTTATTTCGCAGAAACAAGAATTATGAGAATCATAGTTATTATTCCAACCTACAATGAAGTCGAGAACATCGGCAAGATGCTCGATGTCTTGACCAGAGAAGAATTTCCAAAAATTAAAGATCACTCCATGAAGATTTTGGTAGTGGATGATAACTCTCCCGATGGAACAGCTGATGTGGTGCGGAAAGAAATGAAAATAAATCAAAACGTCGAGCTCCTTTTAGGTAGCAAACAGGGCCTCGGCGTTGCGTACGTTCGAGGAATGAAATATGCAATGAAGAAGATGAATGCTGATGCTGTTATTGAACTTGATGCAGACTTTCAACATGATCCGCGTGATGTTAAACGACTCGTTGCTGCGATGGATGAGGGTTACGATCAAGTTATCGGTTCGCGTTACATAAAAGGTGGATCCATTCCAAAAGAATGGGAGTTTTATCGGAAATTTATTTCCTGGGGTGGTAATCTTTTTGCCCGCGTTGTTTTGTTAATGTTCACGCTTCACGATGCTACTTCGGGATTTAAACTCACAAAAGTGAAAGGGTTTTTGGACCATGTAACTTTAAATCGACTTCTTTCGAAATCATATGCATATAAGATTCATATTCTCTACGAAATTGTTAAGGAAAGAAGTGCTAGAGTAAAAGAGGTACCGATTAAGTTTCACTTCAGAGAACGTGGCTCATCCAAAATAGAACACGAGGATGTATTCGAGTCTTTTAAGGTAGTCATTTTACTTTTTTTTAGATCCCGGTTTTTTAAATTCGCGATCGTGGGCCTGATAGGGTTTTCAATTAACGCTTTCTTCTTAGAGTTTTTCAGGAGATTTGGGATTTTTGATAACCTCGGAGGATCATTCTCTTACCTTGAAGGTAGTAAACTAAATATTTTATCTCAACCATCGGCTTGGTCTGCCGCAGCTGCTGGTGAAGTAGCAATTGTTTCGAATTTCATTCTAAACAATTTTTGGACTTTTGCCTCAAATAAATTTACGCAACCACTTAGAATACTTTGGAAGTTTTTGGAGTTTAATTTAACATCTCTCGGGGCAGTCTTTATTCAATTTGCGGTGATCGGGACAGCGGTTGGTATGTTTGGGGATACAATAATTGTTCGTCAACTAGCTCTGGTAGGCGCTGTTGGATTTTTGATCGTTCCCTACAACTACACGATGTACAATATTTTCATCTGGAAGCGTTGGAAAATACCAGGATTGGCCTGGCTTCAGAGATAATTAATTTTCTTAAAGTAGTGGTCCCCAGTCGCCAATTGGAGTTACATTATTTGAAAGAAAAGCGATTGCAAAAAGGTAGATAGGGATAATAAGAAGCAGCATAACCCAACGGAATGTTTTTGTCGAGAGAATCTTGGCAAAGGCAATAAAAAGAAACGGAACTACTGGCAGACTATAGCGCATAATATCGCGGTGTGCTACAAAAAGAATTGACAGAAAGAAAACTCCAACAAAAGAAGCAGTGACAAATCTTTTTTGTTTAATTAGCCAAAATACACCAAGTGCACCCAAAAGATAAATCCAAATGATCTCTTCTAGCCAGAATGTTCCAACCCAGGCCTGGCCAGGATTGAAAACTTGAAATGGAGGAAACATTAGGTGAATGTTGTCGCCAGAATTGAAGTAGGCAAAGAAATTACCATAAGCGATACCATACCATATGTAAATACCAATCAGAGTTGCTGGGATAAGAAGGACTGGGTATGCACGCCAAGATAGATTCTTAATCCATTTTGCCATATCTGTGTGTCCAAGTTTATGCCAATGGGGAATGACTAGAGCGACCATGTATGAGATAAAGAGGAGAATCCCGGGAGGTTTTGTTGCTTGAGCTAGTGCTCCTAAGATTCCTGCAAACCACCATTTTTTATTTCTGAAATAGTAGATGGATGCCATGATGAGCAGTAAAAACAATGGTTCTGGCGAACCAACTGATCGCACGATGAGCCAACGTGCTGGAAAAACAGTAAAGAGCATTGCAAGCCAGAGGCTGTATTTCTCAATACCGAAAGAGCGCAACAAGATATAAAACATCCAAACAGCAAGAATACTTGTAATGATTGTTACCAACATCATTGCGTATGGATATCCAAGAAACGGTATAACTGTTGCTACAGACCTAATAAGTAATGGGAAAAGCGGATAGTGGGCGGAGTAGTAAATAGGCGATAGGGGAAATGCAAAATTTTGCTCGATGGTCTCTGGGTTATATAACGTTTTTGCTGCGACTAGGTAATATGGACCATCGAAGTTGGCGACTACTGTGGCCATACCATCACTTGGGAGCTTGATTCCCCAGAATTGGTCAAGTCTCAAGAAAAAAGGAAGCCAGAGTAATAATGTAGTAACAACAGTGATTAAAGCGAGTAATATGAAGTTTTTATATTTCCCCATGCTCAAACATTCTAGCACACGTACAGGCTATATGGTATGATTTTTAGGTATGGAAAGTAAAACCACGCTGAGTGTAGTTGTTCCGGTTTACAACGAAGAGGCAGACATTGCTCGTAACATACCACGCTTATATAAATTCTTAAAAAATAATTTTAAGAATTACTCTTGGGAGTTACTTATTGTAGACAATGGACCTTCCACAGATAAAACATCAGAAGTATCCAAAAAACTTGAAAAAAAATATAAAGAAGTTGAGTATATTTTTATTCCTCGTCCGGGAAGAGGTGGTGCCCTAAAGGAAGTTTGGCAAAAGTCTAGCTCGGAACTTTTGTGTTATATGGATGTGGATCTTTCGTCTGACCTAAGATTTTTACCACAATTGATCAGTAGGCTGGAAAAAGGAGCAGATCTGACGATTGGATCTCGCCTAAAGAGTGGTTCGAAGGTTCATGGTAGGACACTGACTCGTGAAGTAATGTCGCGCGGATACAACATTCTGATACATTTGATGTTTTGGACCCATTTTGCAGATGCTCAGTGTGGATTCAAAGCGATAACAAGAAAGGCTGCAAGTAAACTTTTGCCTCATGTTAAGGATACAGCGTGGTTTTTTGATTCCGAGCTTCTGATAATTGCTGACAAATCTGGAGCATCGGTTGTCGAAATCCCAGTTGAGTGGAGGGATGATCCGAATTCGACAGTAAAAGTCGCAAAGACAGCTTGGGGAGATATAAAAGGTCTTATGAGGTTATTTTTGACGCGACCATGGGTAAAAGTTAAAAGCTAAAATGCAAGTTAAAAGTCAAAACTTAATAACGTGGATAAAAGGAAACAAGAAAGAGTTTTGGATGCTTCTTGGAGTTTTGGTTCTAGCAGCTTTCTTTCGTCTTTGGCGGATTGATGAGTATTTGACTTTCTTGGGTGATGAGGGCCGAGATGTCAGAATAGTTAGCCGATTCGTGACTGATTTTGATCTCATGTTTATCGGCCCACGGACTTCAATCGGTAATATGTACCTCGGGCCTCTTTACTATTACCTTATTGCACCCTTTCTAGCTCTCTGGAGACTATCTCCAACAGGCCCTGCGGTACTTGTCGCTATCTTGGGAACTGCAACTGTTTTTCTTGTTTGGTTTGTTGCTCGTGAATGGTTTGGGAAAGTCGCCGCCTTTTCCAGTGCTTTACTTTTTGCTATGTCGCCAGTAGTAATTAGTCTTTCTAAAACTTCCTGGAATCCAAATATAATGCCTTTTTTTGCACTGCTTGCGATTTATAGTATTTGGCGCGTTTGGAGGCATCACGAATGGAAATGGCTCTTAGTGGTGGGTGCCTCATTTGGTTTTATTCTACAGTCCCATTATCTTGGACTTCTCCTTTTGCCAACAATCATCCTTTTTTGGATTTTAACCCTGCGAGACCTACATTCAAAGGTTGGAAATTTCCTACGACATACAATGTTGGGCAGCGTGATATTTGCAATTTTAATGTCACCCCTTTTTATCTTTGACGCAAAACATGGATGGCGGAACTTTGAAAGTATGAGGATATTTTTCACAGAGCGTCAAACAACGGTTTCAATCAAACCTTGGAATGCCATCCCCGATCTCTGGCCCCTTTGGCAAGACCAGGTTGTGACTCGCCTTGTAGTAGCCAAAAGCGAGACATGGGGTCTTTGGGCTGCCATCATTATCCTTATTGGTGCTATTTGTTTGGGGTATGGTCTCTACAAGGATCGTGACAAATTCCGCTTGCAGAGCTTTGCATTAGTTTCTGTCTGGATCTTTATTGGACTTGTCGGGCTTGGTCTTTACAAACAGCATATCTATGATCATTATTTTGGGTTTGTGTTTATGGCTCCTTTTTTACTAATTGGCGGGATTTTGCAGAAGATTTGGGATACAAAATTCAAGTTGCTAGTAATAATTATAGTTGTAGGATTGCTATGGATTAACTTACAAGAAAATCCACTTAAATATCCGCCAAATCGGCAGATGCAAAATGTACAACAAGTAAACCAGAAAATAATTGAGGAGTCGCAAGGAAAACCTTTTAATTTTGCATTGATTTCTAAGAATAACTATGAAGAGGGATATCTTTACTTTTTAGAACAGCGGAAAGCTCCGGTTCTTGCAATCGACCCACAAAGATATGAGGAAACACTAGCAGATCAACTTTTTGTAGTTTGTGAGAATCCAATTTGTGAGCCT
>NZCP01000046.1 GCA_002686465.1 Candidatus Woesebacteria bacterium
CATAAACAAAAGAAAGTCAAACAAACAGCCCCTCGGTCCATTTCAAGGGATCGATGCGGGAACAATCATACAGTCTACAAATGACCTTTAATGAAAAAAATTATAAACTTTTTGCTAGAGATACCTCTATTTTATATCGGAGTACTCGGTTGGCTCGCTTTAATAACTTATTGCGGAGAATATATGTAAGTGCTAATTGATTTTTCGACCTCCGTGTAATACTATATAGTGCATGGATGAGCCCGAAGAACATCACGCCCATAAGGGGGCATTTAGTCTCGCTAAACGCCTCGGCTCTGCGCTGCTAGAATGGCAAAAAGGCGGGAGGCCAGTAGTTTCAAAAGAAACCATGAAAAAGCGTCTTACAATATGTCGAGACTGCGAGTGGTGGAGCGAGCTCGGGAAGAGTAAATGGGCAATGTGCAAGGCATGTGGGTGCACAAGCCTTAAGTTGCTTATGGGAACTAGCCAGTGTCCGCTAAACCCTCCCCGATGGAAGAAAGAAATCGAAGAAATCGAAGAGCCGCCTCTTCCTGAAGGCTTCTGATCCCCAGACGGTGTATTTATTAACAGCGGAGCTATCCTGAGTGCTCTCGTATAAATTGCTTGACTTTCTGTAAAAAATAGTGTAGAATAAAAGGAACAATTATGAAAACATTAACGACTATTCTACTATCATTACTAATCCCAGGATTTCTTCTAGGAGAAGATAACCCCAAAAACAAAAAACTTGTGATTGGAAAAATTATCCCTAACCAAGAACAGGTCGCCGAAAAGCTTCCTAATGTAAATCCAGATAAGCCCAAGAAGCCTTTTCGCAAACCCTTTCCCGCGCATTGGGGTAAACCGCCCGATATTCAAACAAGAGACCTTAAACCGCTTCCTGGCGGGTTCGGCATGGGCAGTAGTACTCTAGCCCATTGGATTGGAGAGAATATTAAAAAAGATAAGACTGGGTTGACAAAGCCCAACCGCCCTAAACCCTCAAAGGAAGTGCAAGAGAAGCTAAATGCGATGCGCCTTATTCAAAACGAGCTCGGCGTAGCCAGGAAGTCCCTTATGGAAGAGCTTAAAGGTAAATCTAAAGAGGAAATTCGAGAACTAATCCAATCATTTAAAGACGCTCAAAAAGAAAAACACGAAGAGCTAAAGCTCGCAAAAAAAGAACTAGCGCAAGAGGTTCGTGATAAAATTCAAACAAGAGACAGGAGAGAGTAATTAAAACACTAATATTAATCGCCTCAATGCTACTGTGTGGCTGCGAGTCCGCTAAAATTTTATATCACTGTAATGGCGATAGGATTTGCAGATGCGAGACTTGCGAGCAGGGCAAGTGCGAAGACTGTAAATGTAAATGAAGAATAAAAAACTAAAGCGCTGGACGCTAATTAATTTAATAGCAGGGTACGCCATGGCGGCCTTGCTAATTCTATTGGTAATATTAAATAAGCCTTCAGATGTAATCGCGGAAGAAGTTGCCACTGTTGATACTGATGAATTTTCTGGAGACCTATTTGATGGCGTACATAAGCCCGTGTCCGAAAAAGAGATAGTTTATATAGATAGGCATCCAGTGGGAGTTGTTACGGATCGCACAGTTGGTCGTGATTATGGAGTGGGTATCGTTTTAGACGATGACCCTGACGTTGTCGTCATAAGGGATGATGTTGCTGTAGTTAGTAATCCTGATCATGTAGTTCTTCGCGATAGAGATCATGGTATTATTGTTGACGATAGAGATGTTGTCGGCGGCGGAATCGGCCATATTGGCGGACCCGATGTTGTGGGACATCGTGGTAGCACAGTTCGCGGCGATAGAGGAATTGATATTAATGATGGTCATGGCAGAGTTGTGGATGATAACGATATTGGGATTGTCGACGTTGCAGCACTGAATCGCGCGATTAGAGAAAGGGACGAGGTAGACATTGATGATGAATTTGGCGTTGATGGCGATGAACTAGGGAACTTAACATTAGCTAAAGACAAAAATGGAGATTTTGATATTGAGCCAGAAAGGCCGATAGGTGACGGCGTGGGGAAAGATGGCTACGGTTTAGATAAGGGAGATTTATATGCCTACAATACGCCCAGTCTCGGTGTTGGCGCTGGCATTGGAGCTCCTGCAATTGGCGCTGGCGTAGGCGCGGCTGGACTTGGCGCAGGCATTGGCGAAGCAGTACTAAACGAAAAAACAGTACCAGCGTTAGGTGGTATTGGCACCTCCCCAGCATTACCTGCCAATGGACTACCTGGAACAGCCATCCCCACTGACGGAGTCGGTGGTTTAACAAGTGGCGCTGGAGCTGGCGGCGCAGCAGGCTTAGTAACAGGTACGGTTACAGAAAAGCTAGGATTAGGTATAGGTGTTGGAAAAGGAAAAGGTTGCGAAACGCATGGAGCGGGTTGTGACGGTCACCACGGACACGGAGGAGAACATAACTATGATCACCTTCCACCAAATGGCGCGCTACACATTATGATGCATGTAGATGGAAGCGGAAGTATTCTCAGCACAAGAAAGCAACTGGAGATAATGAAAGACTCTTTACTCAAAGAGGCTCTCTTGCCTTATTATAACAACGACGAGCAACTATATAATAGAAGGGTTACAATAGTAGACGGCAACGGCGAGCGTACTCTACAGTTTTTTAGCGACGCAGCAAAAAAAGACAACGTCTTAGCTCTTGTGTTTCAAGACGAAGCTCAACCAGCTTACCACATGCCCAACTTTAATAAATCCCCAGAAGACCATTACCTAAAAGACCTCGGCCAATTAAAGTCCAAACTACGCGACCACAACGGTTTATATAGAGGGGTTATGTTGCAGGTCGACAGGGGCCGAACATTTGCAAAATCATTTAAAGAGTTTGTAGAAAATTCATGGCAAGGCGCAGGATACTTATCAGAACACAATCTTAAAAAATACTACTGGGAAGAAAACAAGCATCACATCGACAATAAAGATGGAATTGTTTTCAGTGACGTTTACCACGTTAAAGACGAGGGAGATCCACAATACTATCTAGATTTAATCTTCGAAGCATCAAAGCGTATTGGTATAGATTTAGACATCTACGGCGCAGGGCTTACTGACGGAAAATATAAGAAAGATTGACATTTCCTAGTTCTCCCATTATTATATAATAATGGCATCAAAAGATCGCACTCCCGAAGAAGTTAAAGCCAGCGTTAAAAAATTAAAGGCAGAGGCAGCTAAGGTCGAAGCAGAAGCTCGAAAGGTTACTGCAGAAGCCGAATCGGCAGAAACGAAAGCTGAAAAAGAAAAGCTTGAGTTCGAAAGGTATAAAAAAGAACGCATTCAAAGACTTGCGATAGATTCAGAAAGGCACGTTTATCGTTTTAGTGGAACCGTTACTAAAGCATCTGTCGTAAGATGTCGAAATACCCTTACGGAGTGGTCTATATGCAGTCCTGGATGCGATATGGAAATAGTTTTTGCATCAGGCGGTGGAGGAATTACGGCTGGCTTTGAGCTGTTTGATTACATACAACAGCTAAGGAGTATAGGTCATAATATAACCACTGGCTCTTTGGGTATGGCAGCATCTATGGCTGGCGTTTTATTGCAGGCTGGAGAAAAGCGATGGATTGGTCATCAGTCCTGGATACTTATACATCGTGCCGCATTTGGAGCGATAGGAAAAACCTTTGAGATTGAAGATGAAGTGGACTTGGTAAAAAGAATAGAGGAAAGAATAATCGACATCTTTACATCAAGGTCTACCCTCACAAGATTAAAAATCAAAAGAAACTGGGACAGGAAAGACTGGTGGATCAATGCAGACGAAGCATTGGAATTAGGTCTTGTAGATGAAATTAAGGGCAGGCTACCCGAATCACTAGGGGATTAAAAATCCTCTTCCAGCGCTCCGCCCTGCTGATATTCCCTTACTCGTCTTTCAAAAAAGTTGCCCATAGCTTGTACATCAACAACCTCCCCTAACCACGGGAAAGGGTTTTTGTCACTCGGAAAGCGATAGTCTAATCCAATTGCCTCAAGCCTACGATTCCCAATGTAATGCATATAGTCAATAAACATATCAGCATTGAGACCTAGAATGCCAGTAGGAAGAACATCCTTCGCGTAAGCAATCTCTAAATCAACCGCCTTCTTAATATGCTCAACAAATTCAGCCTGAATTGTTTTAGTCCAAATAGAAGGGTTCTGCTCAATAAGAGTATTAATTAAATAAGTGCCAAAGGCAATATGGCTACTTTCATCACGAAGGGTATACTTGATTTGGTCAGACACCCCCTGCAATTTGTTTTGCCTACCCAGCGCAAGCAGCATTGCAAATCCGCTAAAGAAGAAGGTGCCCTCGCAAACTATATAGTAGGTCAGCAAGTTTCTTAGAATTTCTTGCTTCCCTTCTTTTGTAGTTGCTTTAAAATCTTGCCTACTAATATCCGTGGTAATTTCCATGAGAAAATCGTCTTTAGCTTTAATACTAGGTACTGTTTCATAGGCAGCAAATACTTCTTCAATATCCAAATCCAAACTGTCGCAAATATATACAATGGTAAGGTTATGAAGGCTCTCCTCAAAAGCTTGACGCAAAATGTACTGACGACATTCAGCGTCCGTAATAAATCTAAAAGCAGAAAGCAAAAGGTTATTGCCAACCAGAGACTCGCTTCCTGCAAAAAAACCGAGACACCTCTTGACGAGGAGCTTTTCATCATCTGTGATTTCATTATTTTTCCATTGGTTAATATCTTCCTGCATGGAAATTTCGGTGGGCATCCAGTTATTAGCGCAACTCGAAAGAAATAAATCCCACGCATATTTATGCTTATGAGGGAGTATTCTATTCACTCCAGCTACATCTTCCGACAGTAATTCCCCAGTTTTAGTATCCATGCCTAATATAATACCAGAAACCTACAAAGAAGTCAAGCGAATATCACTGACAACTTTCACAGCTTTCGCCGTTGGCCATAGCCTCCAGACTGCAAGCAGAACTGCCATTACTTTCAACAGTACCATTACCCTCTGTTGTGGATTTTTCAATCTTTGACGCAGCCCTGTTCCTTAAGTAATACGTAGTCTTTAATCCCGCTTCCCAGCAAGCCATATAAACATCATTAAGATACTTCATAGAGGTGGACTTATTGTAGAGATTAAAACTAATGGATTGGTCTATCCATTTTTGCCTAACAGCGTTACACTCTATAAGCTTGAACATGTCCCTATCGAAAGCGGTTTTATATTTAGCTTTAATATCGTCAGGAATACTTCCGTTAACCAGAGACAAGTCTCCATCAACGCTTTTAATTAATTCTATATTTTCGGTATTCCAAAGATTTCTTGATTTCATGTCATTGACAAAATGCTCATTTACAATATAAGAATTGCCGCTCTTATTCTCGTAAACAAATATAGTCGAGAAGTTTGGTTCAATACTTTGCTCCACTCCGTTGATATACCCTATGGTCGCAGTGGGCGCGATTGCCATAACGTTAGAATTTCGCATTCCGTATTTTTCAACCGAGCTCCTACAGTCGCTCCAATCTATAGACTCCTCATGTGTATGGGGCTTGCCCCTGTACTCCATCAATTGGTTATAACTATCAATAGGAAATATATTTTTACTCCAAAGAGATCCCTCGAATGAACTATAAGCTCCCCGCTCTTTCGCCAGTTTGCTGCTGGCGCCGATTGCGGCCCGACTATATTCTTCGAATAATTTATCGCTAAAGGCTACAGCCTCGTCACTGTCAAAGTGAATGTTTAATTTGTGCAGGACGTCATGTAGACCCATAACTCCTAAGCCCACAGGCCTGTGCTTTGAGTTAGAGCGTCGAGCTTCCTCTGTGGGATAAAAGTTAAGATCAATGACATTATCAAGCATTCTCATTGCAATAGAAATTGTTTTTCTTAACTTCTTATAGTCAATTCCGCGACTATGCATATGGTTAACTAAATTCACAGAACCTAAATTACAAACCGCAGTCTCGCCGTGTTGGACTTTTTGCCCATGATGATATTCTGACGCTTTGGTGTGCAAAGTGATTTCCGTGCATAAATTAGAACTATGAACTGTTCCAGCATGCTGATTTGTATACCTAATGTTACAAGCGTCCTTAAATGTATTCCAAGGGTGAGAGGTCTCAAATAATACCTTTAACATCCTTTTCCATAGCTCCTTCGCAGGAATACTTTTAAAGCTTTTAATCCTGCCCTCCTGGGCCTCCTTTATATAAAATTCATACCTCTTGTCAAACTTTTTTCCGAAGAGATCATGAAGGTCGGGACACTCAGATGGATCAAGCATGTACCAATCCTCTTCTGCCTGGACTTTTCTCATGAAAATATCAGGAATCCACGAAGCTGTATTCATGTCATGGCAGCGAAGCCTATCATCGCCAGTGTTCCTTCTGAGATTAAGAAAGTCCTCGTAATCTAAATGCCACGGCTCAAGGTATGCACATCCAGCGCCTGGCCTTTTACCTCCCTGATTAACAGCAATAAGCAGGTCATTAAAAATTTTCAACCACGGTATTAAGCCACTAGAGGTTCCGTTGGTTCCATCAATGTAAGCTCCTGCAGAACGAAAGGGGGTAACATCAAGGCCTAGTCCGCCTGCGTACTTAGATTTCCTGGCTTCCTGCCACGCCCCATCAAATATTCCGTCTATACTGTCATCAAAAGTATTTAGATAACAAGAGCTTAATTGTGAATGACTAGTGCCACTATTAAATAAAGTGGGAGTAGATGGCGTATACCTAAGCTGGCTCATCAGATCGTAAAACTCTATAGCCTTTTCATCTCGGTCCTTTTCCTCAATTGCAAGTCCCATAGCTACCCGCATCCAAAACGCTTGGGGAGACTCCATGATCTTTCCATCCCTCCTAATAAAATAACGATCATAAAGCGTTTGCACTCCCAAATATTTAAACAGTCTGTCTCGTCCAATATCAAGAGAGGAAGAGAGTTTCCTTAAATCAAAATCAAGAAGCCTGCGATCTAATCTGCCAGCAGACACAAGTCGTTTAATATTCTGAATAAAACTCTTACGATATTGGAGCTCGAAGACGTCGGAGTCGACACCCTCGTTGAAAACCTCCTTGTAGAGGTTGTTTAAAAGAAGTCGCGCGGCGACAAAGTTGTAGTTTGGCTCCTTTTCTATTTTTTCTCTTGCGGACAGAATGAGAGCTTTATCAATTTCCTTTGTGGTGATTTTGTCAAAAAGCTGGAGTTGTGCATCTAGAACGACCTCGCTAGAAGCTACGTCTAAAATCTCTCCTGTTGCCCTTGCGGCACTTGCGTTAATTTTATCGACAGCGAAACCTTCAAGCCGCCCATTCCTTTTCTTTACTTTAATATTCATTAAATAGTTTTGATATAGGATACTACCATAAAGGTAGCCTTCTGTCAATCCAAAACCACGTAATTCGGCCTAAAGTTATTCACAATAAGTTTAGGGTTGACTTTTGTTCTAAAATACAGTATTCTATACACCATGATTCCACTTTTTACTTCACATTACAGCATAGGAAAAAGCATCTTAACGCTAGATCATCCGTCCAAAGTTAAGCCCGAAGGAGCGGACAGTATTTTTTCAATTGCACAAGACCATGACCTTCAGGAAGTTGTGTTGGTCGAGAATGCGCTCACGGGCTTTCTCCAGGCACATAACGTAGCGAAAGATTTAGGAATAAAATTAATTTTTGGATTAAAAATAAACGTGCGACCTAAAGAAACTACTAATGGAGACGGCGGCGCACATAAGATAATAGTCTTTGCGAAAAATGCGCAGGGGTGCAAAACCTTAAATAAAATATACAGCCTCGCCTTTACGGAACAAGAGGGCTACATAGACTCCAAAAGCTTGCAAAAATTTTGGGACGATTCTTCCCTCAAGCTCGCGATCCCGTTTTATGATTCTTTTATCTTTAACAATACAATGACATTTGATAATTGTGTGCCAGATTTTCGATTCGCAAACCCGACTTTCTTTATAGAAAGCAATAGCCTTCCATTCGATGAATTGATTGAAGCAAGAGTAAAGGCCTTTATCGAGCCGCATGGATACAAAACCGAAAAGGTAAAATCTATTTTTTATAAAAGCCGCGCAGATGTTGCGGCGCTTCAAACCTACAAGTGCATCTGCGGCAGACAATTCCAAAACAAATCCCTAACAAAGCCCAATTTAGACCATTTTGGGAGCAACGAATTTTGCATGGAGGCGCTACAATCATGAAGGAATCACTACTTAGGTTTAACAAGGATCAGAAATACCTCATATTCGATTATGAGACCTGTCACCTCAACTTAGTTTCAGAAGATAATAAGCCATGGCAACTGGCCTATCGCCTTATTCAAGGGGACAGGCTCTTGGATGAAGCGGACCATTGGTTATACTGGGAAGACCTGCACGTCTCCGAAGGAGCCGCAAGGGTAACTGGTTGGACAAAAACAAAATACAAAAAGAACGCCAAAGACCCAGCAAAGGCGCTAGACGCCTTTGAGGAACATTTATACGATAAAGACGTTATCCCTGTGGGCCACAACATATTAGGTTTTGACGTATACATTCACAACATACATAGAAAGCTATTAAAAAGAAAAACCGATTACTCTTATATTCACCGATGCATAGATACCGTGTGCCTAGGCAAAGCAATTAAAAAAGAAATTAAACTCCCGAAGGAAGAAAATAGGCTTGCATGGCAATACAGACTTACAAACTTTATTGAGAGAAAACTCAAGGTAAACCTAAAACAGTGCTGCAAGGACTATGGGATAACATTTAATGCCAATAAACTTCACAACGCACTATACGACATTAAAATGAACGAAGAGGTGTTTAAAAAGATGCTTTGGGATATAGAGATATGAGTAAATTCCTAGAAGACTTCGAAGCCTATAAGGACTGCACGCCACCAGGCGTGCGGCTGCCCAAAATTAAAATCGAAAAGAAATATTACAAATTATTAGACATAAAGGAAACAACAACAAATCTTGATTTCTTAAGGGCCTTGTGTCATAAAGGAGTAAAAGAAAGGGGTATAGATCAATTTGAAAACAAACAAGAGTATTATTCAAGAGCGAAAATGGAGCTTGATATCCTTAGTAATCTGGGCTTCATTGATTACATTCTTCTCAATTGGGACGTTATTAATTTTTGTCACGAGTCCGATATTCCAGTGGGCCCAGGGCGCGGCTCGGCAGCTGGTTCGCTGGTTCTTTATCTTATCGGGGTCACGCAAGTAGACCCTGTCGCAAACGAATTATTTTTCGAGCGGTTCGTAAGTAAAAGCAGGGCCAAAAAAACAGAACAAAATGGAATAACCTATTTAGACGGAAGCCTCCTTGCGGACGTGGATAATGATATTGCGTATGAACACAGACAAAGCGTTATACAATACATTGAAGAGAAGTACCCCTCAAGAACTGCAAAGATATTAACCCTTAATACCCTTAGCGGAAAGCTTTGCATTAAAGAGTGTGGTAAAATCGTAGGAGAATATGACGAACAGCAAGTTAACGAGGTAAGCGACTCTATTCCAAAACACTTTGGAAAGGTGGCCCCTTTAGCAGAAGCCCTCGAGGAAAGCGAGAAATTCAGATTATGGGTTCATGGCAATCAAAGAGTATATAAAATCGCAAGGAAACTAGAGGGTTTGAATAAAAACACTGGCGTACACCCATCAGGCATAGCCATTTCATACGAAGAGATTACCGAATATTGCCCCCTTCAGAGAACTGGAGAGGGCGGTCTTGTAACTGGTTATGATATGAATTGGGTTTCAGAGCTTATGGTAAAGTTTGATATCCTTGGTCTTCGGACGCTGAGTGTTATTTACGATGCTTGTGAGAATCTTGGAATTAACGTATACGATATAGACTTATCTTCGGAGGCGTTGTATAAGCCCCTTCAAAACCTTAAGTGTCCGCATGGTCTTTTTCAAATCGAGGCGGATGCAAATTACCATGTGTGCAAAAAAGTTAAGCCGCAAAACCTAGAGCAGCTTAGTGCGGTAATTGCTATTGCTCGTCCAGGAGCCCTGGAGTTTTTGGGAGAATATGAAAAATATGTACGCACGAATGAAACTCAAACGACGCATGAATTTTTTGATTCGATCTTAGAATCAACTGGAGGAATCCCTCTTTATCAAGAGCAGCTTATGAAAATGGCGGTTAAGGTGGGCTTTACGCTAGACGAATCAGAGCAATTAAGGCGTATTGTTGGGAAGAAAAAAATAGAAGAGATGCCCGCATGGAAGGTTAAGATTGAAACCAAAATCTCTGAAAACAATTTAGATCCAGAGGTCGGAGAGGTGCTTTGGTCCCTTGCGGAAGATAGTGCGAATTATTCTTTTAATAAATCCCATTCACTGTGTTATGCGACACTAGCGGCGTGGACTGCGTATTTAAAATTTACGCACCCTCAGCAATTTGCCTTGTCACTGTTAAGGATGACGAAATATGAACCTAGTCCTCAAGAGGAAATCGCAAAAGTCACGAGAGAGCTCTCCCACTTTGGAATGAAGCTGGAGCCGCCAAATTTAGCAAAGTCCGATATGGACTTTTCCCTCGAAGGAAGCAATATAAGATTCGGCCTTAACAGTATAAAGGGCGTGAGCGCGAAATCGCTGCAAGCTCTCAAGGACTTTAGAGAAAGCGGAACTCCCACGAAGTATGATATTTTTATTGCGGCCAAGCAGGCTAAGTTAAATATTGGTACGCTCTGCGCGCTAATCCAAGCGGGCGCATTATCTAACTACAGGGGCAGCAGGCCGCTGCTCGTGCTTGAGGCACAAGCATTCAACCTCCTTACTGACAGAGAGAAAAGGAACTTTATTGCACTAGGTGATAAATACGAATACAAGCTTCTCAATGCAATTGCGGATGCAAAATCTGGAGAAATGGTTGGTGACGATGGCAGGCCCTTGATGAAAGAGAGTCGGTTTCAAACTTTTAAAAAGAAGTACGATCTATACAAAAGAATCTACGACAGGAATAGTCAATTTGAAAAATTCGCAAGTTGGTATTTTGAGAATCAACTCTTAGGCTATTCCTATACAACGAACCTAAAGAATGTTTTTTCTGGTAATGGGCAAGCGTTCTGTAGCACAGCAGACTTTGACGACATGACAGACGGAAACAAGGCAAGGTTTATTGGTGTCGTAAGC
>NZCP01000047.1 GCA_002686465.1 Candidatus Woesebacteria bacterium
ACAGAAAGTTGGTCTTCAACAGAGCAATAATTCTAGATCCCCAAAAAAACGATGCTCTCGAGATTGCCAGCCAAATTAGCGGCCGCCAATTTGCAAATCCTGAGGAAGTCCGCGAGGAAGTATTCTTTTTTAACCCCCCAGAAGGCTTCCATTGGACACGTTATTTGGAAGAGTTTATGTGGGCACCAGAAGCGTTTGAACAAGTCCGACAAGGAACAGATGTTGAAATGAAGGCGGTGGCAGCAAGACACGTGGAGAAAATACTAAAGGCAGAAACCCACCCAACCCAAGTTTGGGCGCAAATGCAAAACGCAGGAATTGTTGGGCCACACCTAGAAAGCTGCCCACTTAAATCTCCACTAACCGCTATTGATGCTCTTCTCAAACATTCCCTTCTTGCAGGCGAGAAAAAGTTTGTTAAAAACTGCGGCAGCTGTGGAGCAGTTATTAATGACTACATCAGCAAAGGATATAAGTGCCCGGATTGCAAAGAGACCTACGAAGGCTGTTAAGCTTTTGCTTCCACTCACTTCCCCAGGTGTGAAAAGAACCTAAGTTGCAAAGCTTTTTTCATATGTTAATCTTGCGGTAACAACCAAACATATCAAACAGAGGTAAAAGACCACAATGCAACAACATCCTGTCCCACAACACATCTCAAGCTATGAGTTTAAACTCGTAGGCGACATGACCCTAAAACAGTTCTTCCAGATCGCAGGGGGAGCTATGGTCGCTTTGATTTTTTATGCTTCGGGTCTTCCAGGTATTATCAAATGGCCCTTCGTACTCTTTTTTGCACTGCTCGGAGCAGCTCTTGCTTTCCTCCCGTTTGAAGAACGTTCACTTTCAAGTTGGTTTGTTGCTTTCTTTAAAGCAGTCTACTCCCCCACTCGCTATACCTGGGTGCAAGGTGCAAATGAAGATGTTTTTGCAAAAGGCGAGGTTACCACCAAAGAGCCTGCAATTGTTGCACCGCAAGGAAAGAAAAAAGCAGAAGAGTATTTGGCACAAGCCCACCAACCCAATATCGTCCCAACCCTTGAAAAGGCGGAGACAAAATTCGTACAAAGGGTGTCGGAGATACTCGAAGCTGCGCCAATCCAACAAGCACCAACACAACAAACAACTCCCAGCATAACCCAAGCAGCCGCGGTAACACCACAACCCACACCTCCCAACCAGCAAGCACCATTTCGCCTGCAAGTTGTAGAAGAAGGAAAATCTATCAGTGTACCCAAAAATCAGCCACTAAAAATTGACACTACTGCCCAACCAGTAAGTCAGCCAAGCGCCCAACAACTACCAAGCGCTCCCCAAGGAACAAATAATGGTTATTCGCCTATACCCACACCTCCTCAACCTTCCCCGGCACAACCAACACCACCACAACAGGCAACATTCGCCCCAGAATCTGCTCCTCCTGCCCCACCTGAGCAACCAAATACAATCGCTGGCCAGGTCCTGACTAAGGATGGCAAGATTGTTGCAGGAGCAATACTTGAAATACGTGACGTTTCTCAACGACCAGTAAGAGCCCTGAAAACCAACAAGGTCGGCCACTTTCTAACAGTAACCCCTCTAAAAAAGGGAGAGTACGAAATCATAACTGAGGAGGAAGGGTTTAGTTTTGATAGAGTGAAATTCAAAGCAGAGGACAGGATCATCCCTCCCATACAAATAAAGGCTAAATAATGAATGCTAAAAATACATCTGTTCAGGCAACAACACAAGAACATCTCTTAGTTGCCGAAATAAAAGATGATATCGTCCTCACTAAAGAGGGAGGAGCGGCTTTGGTCTTAAGAACCTCAGCCCTTAATTTTGCTCTTTTGTCGGTAAAGGAACAAGAAGCTATCACTCTGGCCTATTCTTCTTTCTTGAATTCTCTAGCTTTCCCTATCCAAATTCTTGTTCGCTCACAAAAGAAGGACGTGTCAAAATACCTTAAATTCTTACAAGAGCAAGAAGAAAAACAACAAAACGAGAAATTAAAAGAAATGATGTCGTCGTATCAAGAGTTTGTTTCCCAGGTTGTTAAGAAAAAGAATGTTCTAGAAAAAGAGTTCTATCTCATTCTCCCCTTCTCACCTTTCGAACTTGGGATATCAGCATCTGGTGCACTACGTAGCGTACAACATATTGCTCTGGGCGTCATCCCTTTTACAGGAAAGAGTTCTAGTAGTCCAAAAAAGGGGTCTGTCCCTTTCACAGAGGACTATGTTATTCAAAAAGCGAAAGCTGCCCTATACCCACGTCGTGATCATGTAATACGCCAGTCAGGAAGAATGGGAATGAAGGTAGAACAACTTGTCACAGAAGATCTAACAAAACTCTTTATTGGTATCTATAAAAAAGGCCAAGTTTCCCAAAATGGTAAGTCTCAATTTCCTAAACAAAATTAAACCAGCACCCAAAAATAGCGCAGTTGATGCCCAAACAACTGCTCCAGCAGCTCCTGTGCCAGCACCTGCACTTGTAAAACCTACTAATGGGACAACTCACACAAACGGGGCATCCGTCCAAACCCTTTTGGCTCCAAAATTAATAGAAGTAGATTTTGACTACATCAAAATCGACAATAAATATATACGAACTCTTTTTGTGGCCGGCTACCCCCGTTTTGTTTCTCCTGGTTGGCTTGACCAGGTAATAAACTTTGACCATTCACTTGATTTGTCATTTTTTGTCTATCCAGTAGAGGGTAAAACTGTCTTGGATGACCTCCGCCGTAAAATTGCAGAGATGGAGGCAGAGATCGCAACAGACTTGCAAAGAGGTCGAATAGTCAACCCAGCCACTCAAGCAAAAGTCGAAGATGCACGGTCCTTGCAAGAACAACTAGTTAAGGGTGCTGAAAGATTTTTCCAATTCGCCTTCTATATCACAATACCTGCTGACTCTTTAGAGGAGTTAAACCAGATAAGCCAACAAGTGGAATCAACCCTTGGATCTCTTCTTGTCGTTGCTAAACACGCAAGTTTGCAGATGGAAGATGGGTTTTTGTCTTCTCTTCCTTTAGGAATCGATAAGCTCTCGGTTACTCGTAATATGGATACTACAAGTCTTGCCACAACCTTTCCATTTGTTTCAACCGAGCTGTCCTCGGACCGCGGAGTCCTCTATGGTATCAATGAAGACAACGACTCTTTAGTAATCTTTGATCGTTTCAGCCTTGAAAACTATAACAGCTTAATCCTTGCTACTTCTGGTGCTGGAAAATCATTTGCTGTAAAACTCGAGGCCGTGCGCAGTCTCATGTTGGGAGCCGAAGTTTTCATCATCGACCCAGAGGCCGAATATGAAGCCTTGACTGAGTCGGTTGGTGGCGAATTTATTTCCTTTTCTTTTAACTCTCCGGCAAAAATAAATCCGTTTGACCTCTCGGGTATACGAGATGAAGAAAACCAACTTGGATTAAAAATCCTTTCCCTCCACTCACTCTTTGGCATCATAATGGGAGATCTCAACCCTGCAGAAGAAGCCGCGCTTGATCGAGCCCTTATTCGAACTTATCAAACAAAAGGTATTACCGCCGACCCTGTTACCCAGACCAAGGAGCCACCTTTAATGAAAGACTTGTATGAAACCTTACTTGGGATGGAGGATGAAATAGGACGATCTCTTGCCGTGCGAGTTGAAAAATTCGTCAAAGGTTCTTCTCAAGGAATCTTTGACCAACATACAAATATACCCCTGAATAATCCATTTACCGTCTTTTCTGTTAAAGATCTTGAGGAATCCATTCGCCCTATCGCGATGTTTATTATTCTTGACTTTATCTGGACGCGTGTTAAACAAACTCTTAAAAAGAGGATATTAATTGTCGATGAGGCGTGGCATATGATGAGATATCCCGATACAGCAGCATTCCTCTACTCTGTTGCCAAAAGAGCAAGAAAGTATTTCTTGGGGCTGACGACTATTACTCAAGATGTGGAGGACTTCCTTGGACAAGATATCGGTCGAGCAATCGTTACAAACTCGGCTCTACGTCTTCTTATGAAGCAGTCCCCAGCCGCAGTAGAAAGAGTGGGTGAAGTTTTTAAATTGTCTGAGGGAGAAAAACAACTTCTTTTGGCAGCAGATGTCGGAGAAGGAATCTTTTTTGCAGGCAGTAATCATGTGGCAATAAGAGTAGTTGCCTCGCAAAAAGAACACGACCTTATTACCTCTAAACCAGAAGATATTTTGGCAAGAAGATCCCAAGAAGCAGAAAGGTCTACTGATACACCTGCCTCACCTGTAAAAACTCCTTCGAATTTACCCAAGCAAAATGTTCCAACCATGGTCGTTGAAGAAACAAAATGAAAGGTCCTTCACTAACACCACAAGTTGCGCAAAAGTTGGTTGCAACTTTTCGGGAGTTTGAACAAACAAAAGACCTTGCCATAGACGGATTATCCCATACCAGTTTCCTTCTTCTTATAGAAAATCTTGGTGATTACCTGGGAACCGAAGAAGCTGGTGAGACAATTGAGTTGCTTGAAAAAATAGCTCGGGGTGAAGTGGATCCTGACGAGATTGGAGAATCGCCAGACGCCCTAAATGTTGAGGCGGGAGTCGAACAGTATGACCGCTGGGAGGAAATGCGGCAAGAGATGCCAAAGAATCCAACAAGGCTCCAAGTACAAGCCGCAGTTGTTACAGCCCCACTTAGAAAAAAAGAAACTGTCGCGGAAGAAACACCGGAAGATGTTCCTCCCGAACCGAAAGAAACAAGGGCTACTCCACCACCACCGTTGCCAACATTTCGCGTAGGAAATTCTGCCAATACTCCTACACCCCCAACAGGAATATCCCCCACTGCGCCAGGATTTGTTAAAAAACAAGCCACGTCTTTTTCTAAAAATATTTCTTCTTCTGCGAGCATTAGACTTCGACAACTTTTTACCAACCCAAAACTTGGATGGTTACGAACATCACTTGCTGTCGTTGGAATGGGTAGTGCTTTGGCACTGCCAATACCTGGATTTGCAAGAGCCGTCTTGTTTGTATCCGGAGCGGGTATAGGACTCTCCCAGGTCCGTTTTTCGCCCAGGATAGCCAGTTGGCCAATAGACTTACTTACAAAAGCAAGAGGGGGGGCTTCAGTGCGCCACACGGGTATCCCTCGCGTCGGTGGCGGCAGTAGTTTTTCTGGAATTCGACTTGGTGGTCCAGCAAAATGGATCACTGCTCTTCCCCTTATACTTATCGGCGGGGTCGTTGCAATTATTTTCCTCACACAACACAATATCAACACAGCGCAAAAAACTTTTCTACCGGAAGTTGGCGCTGCGCTTTTTGAATCCCCATATATAGCCCTTTCCAAAACAACACCCAGTCAACAAGAGTTTGAGAACGGACAGTTGCCAGACCAAATAACCTATACAATTTCTGTCTCGCCAAAAGAAGGAAAGTTAAGCGACGTTTCTGTCCGAGATGTAACACATGCTAATGGTAAAAATATTGACAGGGACATAGATGAACAAAACTGGAAGGTCCCCGAAATCACAACAGAGTGGACGCAACCAGTAACTTTGGTCATCCCTGGTGGGATCAAAGGAGGTTTGGATGACAGTTTGATCATTAACACTGTCATTATTCGGGCGACTATTGAAGGAGTTGAAGAACCCCAAAGCGTGAATACTTCTGTGGTTATTCGTGTAGGAAGTCCTCCTGAGGATTGTCCGTCGGGATGGCCAACAGCAACAGGGTGGGTTAACCAGGGTCCTGACGGACCTGCAACTCACCAAAACACAGAGGCAATGGATATACATGGGAATGCTATAGGAACACAAATATTCGCTGCACACAAAGGAACTGCTTACTTTTTTAAAGATCGATATGGGGGCCATGATGTCCAGGTGTTTGGGAGTTGTAACGGTGAAACATTTAGTAGTTTCTATGTACACTTAAATCCTGCCAGCTCACCGATTAGTCCAAATGGTGAGGAGATAAAAAAAGGTGACTTTGTTGGGGATGTTGGGTGTACCGGCTGGTGCACCTCACCACACCTACATTACCAATTTAAAGGACTTAAAATGGCACCGCCATATATTCCAAAATCCGTACCGCGCGGGTGTGTCGGAAGAGAGAGTTGTGGAGTAGACTTGTAATTATGTTAACTCTTTTGAAAAAATATTGGTTGTTCATTGTCCTGGCATTCATTGCCACAGTCCTTGGGGTTTTGTGGGCCAACAAACCCTCTGAAGAAGAAATAAGAGAGGCTCAAAAGCCGCCTCTCGTGCAACGCCCAAAACCAACGCTTCCAGGACAGCCAATAAATCCCAGAACACAAATTACATTTAACGCAAAAGTGAAAGAGATAAGTGCACCCATCTTGTCGCCAACAAAAGGGTCTCCTCTAAACAAGGATGAAGCAGCAGCCATTGCACAAACACTTGGTTTTACAATAAAGCCAACAATCTCCCGGGGCGGCCAGGACGAAGTTCATTCTTGGACAGAAAAAGAAAACTTCCTAACTGTCTCTCTTGAGACATCTACGGTCTTGTTTGGAAAAGACATATTAATAAGCCCTTCTCCTGAAGCAGGGGAATTCCCAAGTAAAGAGGCTGCCGGGTCTCAATTAACCTCCCTCCTCCAAAGGGCTGGACTCACACTTCCACAAACAGATGTGGTCGAAAAAAGTCGCTACATCTCTTTCTCTGGACCAATCCCTCAAGACGCTGAAAAAGAAGACTCAACACTTTTCGAATTGACCTACTCTCCCTCTTTTGGTGGAGTACCTATTGTTAACTACGACCCAGAAATGGTTTTGGTCCGCATCTGGCTTGAAAGAGGTGGTAGTATTGCAAGATTTGAGTGGCAAAACCCAATAGACTCCCTCACTATTGGTCAGGAACAAACACTTAAAACCCAAGAAGCGATGGTGGCTACACTTTCTGCCGAAGGTAGAATTGCTTTAGTTGGTAGTGGCGGCCCCACAACCCCTCCCGCAGAAGGCCTTGCTAGTATTAATGTTAAAAATGTGACTCCTGGATATCTGTTGCTGGACCAAGGGGACGCAGTCGAGCCTATTTTTATCCTCCGTGGAGAATCTAAAGACGTTGCTTCCCAAACCAACCCTGTTTGGATTTATATACTTGCAACCAAAGAGGAGTTTTTCTCATCCCCTTAGGTCTGCACTCTCACCGGCATTATTAGGTGTTTATACGACCCGTCCTTGGTGTCGTGTAGAACAGACGGTGAAGTGGCCCCCTCTGTTTCTATAAAAACCTCATCTCCTTTTATACTCCCAAGGAACTCTAGGATATATCTGTAGTTGTAGGCTATCTCTAAATCTCCACCCTCTATTTTTGCATCAAGAAAAGACTCATCGTCCCCATACTGCTGACTTTCTGCAAAAACAACGAGTCTATTTTTATCTAACTTTATTCTTACAATACTCGCCGCCTCTCGGGCTATAACAGCAGCGGATTTCACAGCGCGTTCCAATTCTTCTTTTCCAACAGTTACCTTAAAATTCGCCTCGACAGGCATAATTTTTTCAAAGTCTGGAAAATCCCCCTCTAATAGTTTCCCAGACAAAACAACTGAACCCCCTGAGAATAGTAGTTGTTTTTCCTTTTCTAAAATAGATATATCGATCTTATCTTGGTCGTCACCTAACACCTTGCCTAGTTCTTCAATGGTTCTTCCTGGAATGAGAAGTTTTCCTGGTGGAAGTTTTTCTTTTCTTTTTACTCCATTATCACCCTTAAAAGGTATTTCTTTATAAGAAAGACGAAACCCATCAGTTGCTACAGCTTTTGGCTTGTCTCCAAACAAAAGAAGAACACCTGTTAAAACAGGTCTTGTTTCATCGTCCGCTGCAGCAAATACAATTTGATTGTTGAGTGTTTGTAAAAATTCCCGTGAGAAAGAAAAACTTGTTTTTTCAATTCTGTCTGGAACAGGAGGAAACTCACTCTCTGGAACACCACTTAATCTGGCTGAGGAAGAGGAGGTAGATAAAAGAAGCTGTCCTTGTTTTTCCTCAAGGGAAACTCTCCCGCTTTTGAGGTTTGAAATTAGATCTACAATCATCCTTGCAGGAACTGTAATCCCTCCTTCTTTGTCGACTTTGGCACCAATTTGCAGAGAAATACCCATTTCAAGATTAGTCGCGGCGAGTCTCAGTTTTCCTTTTTGAGCACTCAGAAGAATATTAGAAAGAACAGGGAGTTGTGCACGTGGCGAAACAAAACGAGAAACAGAGATTAGGCCTCGTAGTAAATCTTCTTGTAAAACAATGACCTTCATCTCTTTATATGGATTATACTCTCAGCTTTCAATATGTAAATATATAATTGTTGTTGTAGTAGGGACAGTGGATAAGTGGAAAACAAGGTTGTTTTTGAGATTTTCTTGTGGAAAACAACCCTGGAGATTTCTGAATAAACTTGTTGATTAATTTCCACCCAATGTGGAGAAAGAAATTTTAGAAACATATTTATCCAGAAACAGTGTTTTTTATCCCCAAAATATCCCGTCTGAGATTGTCGTCTGTTGATAAGTTTTTTGATATCTTTTCCACAGCATGCATCACTGTCGTGTGGTCTCTACCACCTGTTAGACGACCAACCTCCTCCAATGTCAGACCGAGCTCGATTCTGAGAAGATACATTAGTATTTGCCTGGGTTGTGCTACAGGACGGGAACGGTTGTTACCCAAAAGTTTTCTTTTTCCGAGGGAAAAATAATTTGCGACAGCACCAATAAAGTCTTGAGGAAGAAATATTTTCTTTGCCTCCCCATTTCCATTGGCTTTCCCAAGAAGATTCGTGACTAAATCTAGTGTAACTTTTTCTTTAGATTCCCCTACTTCTGTGAGAATTCTTGTTATAAACCCCTCAATTTTCCTAGGGTTTTCTATATTTGCTCCGATTGCCTGGGCAATATCCATAGGAAGGTTAAATCCTCGTTCCCTTGCCTTTATTAAGGAAATGGCGACTCTTAACTCAAAATCGGGGGGAGAAATATCAATAATTAGTCCGGCTTCAAAACGATCACTTAAGCGATCCTCTAATTTTTGTATTTCTTGCGGGGGCCGATCTGAAGTGAGTACTACTTGTCCCCCTTCCCGGAGCAGTGTGTTAAAAGTATGGAAGAACTCCTCTTGGGCGGCTGTTTTCCCAGCAAGAAATTGAACATCGTCAAGCATCAAAAGGTCGAGTTTACGATATCTATTTTTAAACTCCTGAGTAGTCTTAGTCCGGATTGCCTCGACGATTTCTGTAGTGAATTCCTCTCCCATACAATAACGGACTTTACTAGACGGCTCCTTGCTTAAAATTATTTGTGCTATTGCCAGCATTAAATGTGTTTTTCCAACACCAACCCTTCCCCAAAGGAAAAGTGGATTGTAGGCGCTTCCCAGGTTTCTTGAAACAGCATCAGCTGCAGCGTGCGCCATTTGATTTGTAGATGAGACAGCAAAATTTTCAAAGGTAAAACCAGACTGAACCCGTGCTTTTCGTAAAACGTCGTCTACATTCTTTATTGGACCGTTTGTTTGCTGAGAAAAGAGCGGGTGGTCGAGGATCTTTTTTACGTCTTGTGAAGGAAGAGACTTTATAACGAAGGTTATGTCGTTTTTGGCGCCGGTTGCTCGATTAAGAGAATCTTGCAAGATTCCATAATATCGCTCTTCTAACGTACCTGCTATATATGAAGATGGGCATCCCACCTCCACAACTCTTCTTCCTCTGCCAAGGTTTTTACTAGAGACTATAAATGTTTGCGAGAACCAAGTGGAAAAATTTGCGGGTGAGACAGAGACCCTCACTGTATCTAAAACCTCTCCCCAGGTTTTTTTAGTATCCATAATTTAGAA
>NZCP01000048.1 GCA_002686465.1 Candidatus Woesebacteria bacterium
CCAACGCTGTCTGTGAACTCCGATGTTGCAAGTCCAAAATATTCTCCCACCACAGGATTGAGCGTCCATGTTCCTGTTTGCGTTCCCGAATCGGTAGTGTGTCCCGTTCTAAAATTGTTTACATCATAAACCTCTGCAACTGTATGACTCCCGTTGTAATCAGTTGTATCAGAAATAGTGATGACCTGTCCAACTGATAGTCCGTGATCGTAACTTGTAAACCTAAAAGGTGATGCCCCGCACCCGTTTATTGTTCCAATCACCTTTACATTTTTATAAAGCCTTATCGCCCAAATGGAAATGATGTCACCTAAATATCTGGCTTCGGAAAAAGATATTGACATTAAGCAAGACCCTCACGTTTCGCCCTTTCAATAGCAGGGACGATCACATCAATTATTGTGTCATCAATCAACGGGGCAGAGATATTCAATGTTATTCCGCCCCCACCGCCTTCATTCATTTGGCTTAATTGTTCCACCCCGATCTGGCTTACCGCTTCCTTCCGCATAACAAATTCGCCACCCTCTGCGTTGATATTCACTCCACCGCCAGAATGAGATGCACCCATGATAAGACCGCCATCCTCTAACATTGCCAAACTTTTTGTAAGAGCATGGGTTGATGTGATCCCCGCATTTGCAGTAATAGAATTTGCCCCAAGTGTCGCAAGTGATACGGATGCGGATGCAGGAGCATAGGCAAGAGCAATAGCCGATCCCGTTGCAATAGACGATGCGATTGCGGTGGCTTCAGAGGTTTTGGCGAATAACATTCGAGCAATTTGGTTTTTGATCCATTCCTTTAATAAATCGCCAAGCATAGAAACAAAACTTTTTTGCATTGATTCCCAGATTGCCTCTCGCCTTTCCTTGCCCGTCATTTCCTTATCAAGGAGGGTATTAATAAAAGTATCATATCCCGCCTCGACAAAGCCATAAAATTGACTATATGATTCTAATCTTTGGAGGTTCAACGCCTCAATTTGTTCTGTTGCCCATAATTGTGCCTCAACCTCTGAAATTCCCAAATCCTTGAATGCAAGTCCCTGCTCGGCAATTTGTTGTAATTTTTTGGCGTGTATTTGTTCCTCGACACTTGCAACCTCAAGCATAATGCTTATTTTATCGTCACCACCACCACCACCATCAACAACCTTGTTTCTTTTTTCCAAAGCCTTGATTTCTGCTTTTATCTGTTTAATATTTTCCTCAGTTATTTTAATATTACCTTGAACTGCCATCCCCTGCTTTATGACTATATTCTGCCAATCCTCATAAGATTGTATCCCATCTTGAACTGTCCCGCTTTCCTCATCCCGTTTAGTGTTCCACTCCTCCAATGACATTGTGGCTTCGCCTGTAACGGATGGAAACATTTTCATCCTACTTAAATAAGCATCATATTCAGACAATAAATTTTTAGTGGCAATTGAATCGTCCCGCCTGTTTCTAATGTAATCCTCATAAGAGCCAGACAGGTTTTTTAGTTCAGACTTTTGCAATTTCAATTCATCCGTGTAATAGGTTAAATCCTCTTTTGCCAATTTCATTTCTTCAGCAACTTTTTTTATACCCATGTCGGAAATTGTATCTTGATAATCTTGTGATGCTTTGCGTGACCTCTCTATTGCATCGGCAGAATCATTCGCATCAACCGTAACATCATCAAAGAATCCAGAAAGTTCAATCAACTTGCCAATCAATATTCCAACAGTAACCGCCAAAGCACCAACACCCGTGGTTATTATGGCTTTACTAAAGGTTTTGGTGGAGACGGTTGCGATTATTACCTGCGTATTGTAAACACCAAAGGCAAGTGCAACAAGTCCCAATCCAGATGCGTAACTTTTCATCCTCTCCGCATCCATTCCTTGAGCAAATTCCGTAAGGCTTTCCGTCACATCCTTTAAGGGTTCTTCCATCATTTCAAATAAAGCAATTCCAACACCTTCCAGAGCCGAATTAAATTCGAGCATCTTACCCTCAAGAGTGTCCATTTGAATATCTGCCATTTTTTTAGCAGAGCCACCCGCCTTATCAAGGGAATCTTTATATTCCATCATTTTATCGGAGGACTCAATGAGTACGGGAATAGTACCACGCAAGAGTTTAGGGATTTTTAGAAGTTGGGCATCAGTAAGTCCGCCCTGCTTTTTAGTGTCGTGCAATACTTGAACAAACTCCTCAAAGTTGTTGATTGATTTACCAAATACATTTGAGAGTTTTGATCCAGAGATGCTCATCTCCATCAGAACTACTCGGAGGGATGTTCCTGCCATTGAGCCATCAATGGAGGAGTTTGCCAACTGTCCCAAAATTGCTGTTGTTTCCTGCACACTAAACCCAGCCACTTTTGACACGGGTGCAACATATTTCATCGCTTCAGAGAATTTATTTAAGTCAAGAGCAGAGGTTGAGAATGATTTTGCCATCACATCGGTAAGCATACCCGTCTGCTCTGCTTCTAAACCAAACCCCCGCAATGTTCCACCTGCAACCGCAGATGATTGTGCTAAATCCTCACCTGTGGCAGATGCAAGGTTTAGGGTTGCCTCTGATACCTTTAAAATTTGAGAGGCTGAAAATCCCAATTTTGCATAATTTACTGACAACTCTCCGATTTGACTTGCTGTGTAGCGGGTACTTGCCCCCAGTTGCTTTGCATTGGCAGAGAGTCTTTCCATCTCTTTAGCATTTGCCCCAGAAATAGCCTTGAGGTTTGCCATTGATTGCTCAAATTCTTTTCCTACCCTTGTGGCAAATTGAAAAGCATTTATAAGACCCTTTCCTGCGAAATAAGACCCTGCAACCAGACCAACATTTTTTGCAAGACCACCCATTGCCCCCGAAAGTTGTTTAGTATCCCCTTTGGCTTTATTAAATCCCTTTGTTTCTGCCTGTATTACATATTTATTTTTGGGCATTTTGGCGTTCCTTTATTTCTAAATTGCGGATATGAGTAAACTCATCCCGAACAATCATCCATTTATCTATAAAATTTGCGGGAGTTTCCTGTAATGAACCGTAAGGAGAGGTATTTGATTCTTGACAATATAAATAAGATTTAATCAATGCTTGACTTTCCATATCAATTAAATCCGATGAATTGCAGAAATAAAAATGGTCATACCAAATCGCCTCCCCAATATTAAAACCATGCTTTTCAGATTCACAAGCAACGATAAGGAGTTCATCTTCAACGTCACCTATATTCTTAAATTCTTTTATTCCAGAGGAGGTTTTTGCCTTATATGGAAACTTAAATCTGTCATCCTGCAATCCTTTGGCTGAAATCCACACATTCAGACGGAGTTTGATTTTTTTTTATCCTCTGCGTTTTTCTCATCAATTACCGCCCGAAATAATTGTAAATATTCCGCCTCACTCCACCCCCTTAATTCCTCATCCGTGTAATCCGTCATCAGTCGACACATATTTATTGCCCTTGAAAATAAATTATCTTTAGGGTTTTGGTAAAAATCATGTAAAAGGTCTAAAAATTTCCCATGATCTGTGAGTCCCAATTCTTTTAGTTCTACCTCTCTGGAAGAAATAATCTTCTTCCCTTCTTTTATCTCTATCAGCATTTTGCTCTCCTTATTGCTTTATTACATTTCTAAACTCAATATCCCCGTCACCGCTTCGGTGTCGTTCATCCCTTTTATGGTTGTTGAGTTGCGGAGTTCTGCCGAGCCTGTATCAACGGAGTGATCTGAAACAACTCCCACAATCGCCACTCTAAAAGGTGTTCCATTATCTCCAATTCTCATATTTGTCACACCAGAATCAACTAAATTGGCTTTGATTGAATCAAATTGAGAATCTCGCTTATAAACGCAATTCATTGAAACATCCCAACTTGTCCCCGAACTCCAGACATATCCATTTGGACTGAAATCGGTAGTGTCCACCCATCCCACCCTCTCAATAGTCCTCGCAAAACTGATAGAATAAGAATAAGGGTGAATCCTATGGCTCTCGTCATCGGTGTCGATATAAGTATCTCCAAACACCCAAGAATCAAAATCCGTTCCAGTCGTTCCCGCAAGATTTGACACGGTGATTGCTCCATCGCTAAAATTATCACCATAAGCGGGAGAATATCCCGTTTGGAAAGTCACATTTGCAACAGGCTTTCCGCCCTCGCTGTCAATAGCGTGAGTGATTTCAACAGATGTGCAAACACAACCCACATAATAAACGTCTTGATTGTCGGTTGTGCCACTCTGTATTTCATATCCCCCGCCCCCTATGTATATGATTTGCGTATCTGTTGCGGTTGCCCCGTTTATCCAATTTGGGGGAGAATAATTCCCAACCAGAATATTTGTCCCGTCACCATCCTCATAAGCATAAAGACAAAGTAAATCTAAAACATTTGGATTGCATAAAACGGAAAATGAGATTTCAAACATCTGCCCCGTTCTATCATGCACCGTGTGATTAGAGGATTCCGTGTATGTACCTAAGACAGGAGGAGAGGATACAGTCGGGACGTGTAAATCCACAACAGTAGGCGGTGTTAATATAGGCAACTGATAATATTGAGAGCAGGAACTCCCCCCCGTAGTGGTTGACGTTCCGATCGCCAATTTTAATGCCTGTGTTGATTTTACAACTGTGGATACTGCCATTTTTATTTACTCCTTTATTTTTATAAATCTATAGATAGAATCACATTTGCTGTTGTGGGGTCTTCCGCCCCCTGCCATGATACGGTTGTCCGTATTTCTGACGATCCTGTCCCATGATCCGCATCTGATACCAATCCATAAAATGAAACCAAATATGCCGATCCTGTGATCTGGAATGCACCTTTTGTGTCACCTCTGTAATAATTATTTATATCATCATGGTTTGAATCTAATTTATATGTGATGCTCCCCTTAATATCAAAAGCACCAACCATTTCATAGGAATAGGGTTCAAAAGTAGTTGTGTTTATATAACCAACCCTTGCGATCTCCCTTGAAATTGAAATACTATATCCATAAGCACGAACATCGTAGTTTGCGGAGGTAATATCTCCCACCCTTGCGGTAGTTGTTGCCCAATGGATGCCCGAATTACTCAAAATATCTGACCAAGTTATATTCGTCCCGTTACCTGCTGATATATCATTGCTATAAATTGCCTTGTAGCCTGTGACATAAGTGGCAGTAATGACGGGGAAACCGCCATTACTATCAAGGGAGTGGCTTAATTCTATGGATTTACAGACACATCCGACATATTTATGATCTGTTGCTGAGTCCCCGTTTGCAGTTCCTCCAAGATATATTACAGAGGTTGCGTGTTCGGAGTATGTGTTTGTCGCTCCGTTTGTCCAATCTGGGGGAGAATAATTCCCTTTGAGTTCATACGCAGAACCGTCCTCGTTAAACAGTTCCTCGAAACCCTGTCCGTCCCCTGTTGAGGCGTAACCTAAATATTTTAGAGTGATCTCATACAGTACCCCGTCCTCTCTCTGGTGCATCTGTGCAATGTTAGGGGTGAAAATACCTGTCTGCTGACTCCCCATCTCTAAAGGAACTTGATTTGAGGTTATTGTTGGAGGCTCAAGTAGTGGGAGTCTATAAAAAGCACCAGACCCATGCACCGCACCATCCCCAATGACCGCCTCCGTGCCGATAATACATTTTATATTTTGTGTCGGTGCAAAATTCGTTGCCAAAGCCATTATTTAGACCCTCCTTCGTTTATTTTATCAAGGAGATCGCCTTTAGTGTCCCCCGAATTATATTCAATACCATTTACATCCATATACGCCTTCAATTCGTCTTTTGTCCAACCGTCGGAAGGTTCTGCACTTTTTTCTGGCGGTGCTTCTGGTTCTGGGGCAACTGCTCCGCTTGGGTCATCACAAGCCTCAAGATGCTCCTCAAAATCCGTTTTAAGCAAACGGGGACGGGTTTCTGTATAAACAACACCGCCCTCTAAAAGAGTTTTATGCTTTTTCGGACTAATTGTTAAATAAGACTCATTGTCTGGGATGCTTTTATAGGAATCCTTCGCCTTAAACCAACCTCTCATTTTATTATCTCCTTATACTGAATCATGGTTTTCCATTGTTATATTGATCTGCGTAATGCTAAAATTTTCCCTGTCTGTTTCTAAATCGTATTCAATCGAAGGAATTAAAAGATTGTACCAATAATCGGCAATACTTTGGTTGTCATTTAATAAGGCTTTTAATCTATCAACCCGATTTCTTACAAACTCCGTGCGTTTAATTGAGTCCTTGTCCTCATAATAATGGAACAACTCAACCGAATACTCCCGCCTTTCAAAAACATTGGTCGTGAGCATATCATCAGAACTCGCAAGATGTATTCTGATCGCCTCATCGCCCTGCTGTTCTACAAATTCCGAACTGATATAAATATTTGCAAATTCATTGTTTAACACTTTGTAAAGTTTTTCCTCTATTTTAGGAAAAGCAACCTTTGTATATGTTACCGCCATAAATTGATACTCCCAGACTTGGAATTGGTTGGGGTGTCGTTTCTCGCTTCGACAAAGAAAATATCCCCATCGGTTGCCGAACTCCCCACGAATCTACCATATAAACCACCAAATAGGGGTTGAAACGAACCCGATATGGTTTGTTCTTGTCCTTCTACTCCATACAAAGCATTGGAACTTGATGACCATACCTTAAACTTGCCCGTTCCATATCCGCCCGTGACCGTGATCTCTATCTTTAAACGATCAAATCTTTTTCCAGAAAAATTCCCAGACAATTCAATCAACTCCATTGACCCAGACACAGACCCCTTAATGATTCGACCTCTGGAATCTACTGCCTCACGAAAGGCAGAGAGTTGAATATCGCCAGAGTTTATTTTATCAACAAGACCTGTGTTCTCAAAATTTGTGATTTGTGCATATAACCTGTCAGCGAGATCGAAATCGCCCTCTGCGTTTGCCATTGAATGCCAAGCAAGTAAACACTCTGACCTTTTTAAAATGTAGTCATATTCGGGCGTGTCATCGCTTTCGGAATTGTTATAAATTATTGATTTGGGGACAGGTGTCACCACGCTTGTGATAAGGCTATTCAAAAGCATCGAGGCGTTTGTCAAAGCCTGTTCCACGAAGGTTTTAGTATCCTCGCCAATCTCAATTCTTTCGTCATCATTCGGATCATCGGATGCAGTTGCCACATAGATATATAATAAATCAGCATCCTCATTGTAATAAAATTCCTTTGCTGACGATACTCTTGCAACTGCGGATGTTTCTGAAAGTGTCCAAGTCCCTGTTGCATCGTTTGACACAAAAGATGTTGCAATATCAAAAGTGTCAGTTGTCGCACTTGAAACCGCCAAAGCAGTTCCGTTATAGTTTGTTGTCCCTGTAATATCTAATGTTTCCCCATCTGTAAGACCGTGTCCCGTAGATGTGACAGTTGTATTTGAGCCAGATGCAAACACGGTAATATTGCCAGAGGTTTTCGTTTCCTCCGTTCCCTCCATTCCATCAAAATAAACCATTGACGGTTTTGTCCCTACCGAACCCATCATCCACCTATCACCAGAAGATACAACAAAGTTCTTCAAATGAACCCTTGACAGATATTTGCCATAGTCGGGACAGACAGCACGAAAGAAATCTGCATCGCTATATCTAAAATCACTCACCGCCATAGTTCCGCCCTTTTCATTAGAGGTTTTTTATAAATTCCTTTGCCTTGTTCCAGACCTTATCGTCTGTTTCTGACTTGGTAGATTGGACATATAGATCGCCCACATTGATAAGCAGTTCGGCAAGTTTTATATGTTTTGCAACCTTCCCAATCACTTTAGACAATAAATTTATCTGAAACACTATTTACCCACAATTTTGAAGATTGCTTTTTTACAAGCAGACCAGACCAAATCGTCCCAACTACTGCTTGACATAGCAACCGCCTTGTCAATGCAAAGTATTCCGATCAAAATATATTCCCAATTCTGTAAAATGAAATCCATTTATTTCTCCTTATTATCCATTTATCGCTTGACCCCAAACCGTTGTCTTCCCGTTTACAATTTCTACAACTTCCACTTTAAAATTTCCATTCTCCCATAAGTCCACGATTGCAAAGGCGTGTCCCCAATTTACCAACCTCCCAGAAAGCCACTCGTTGTTTTCAGCATCCATCTTTTTAAGACATCCCATTGACCAAGCACCGATTGAATTATCGTGCCTTGTATGGGTAAACCTCTGAATATCGTGCGTGTGTCCATACATAATGCTCATCCCATATTGCTGAAGATGTTTTTTTGCGTGATGGACACAAACATAAGCACCGTGTATAAGAGCCAATTTCCCCATTTTAAGAGGCTTATTGTGTGGCAACACCCTGTAACCCCGTTTCTCCCACCTACAAGCCTTTTCAAAGGTATAATCTGTAAGATATGGATGAGCCTCAACAAACTGATTGAGCCAATGATCGTGATTGCCCGTGAGGACATATCTCTCATCGCATCCAATATGGTCAAGAGTCATTGTCATCTTATCAATTCCATCATTCACCCTTTCAATATCCCTGTCAATGATTGGCAAGAGATACTCTAATGGTGGCTTTTTCTTTCGCTTC
>NZCP01000049.1 GCA_002686465.1 Candidatus Woesebacteria bacterium
CTCGAGGCTAAACATGCCTGCTGCCAGAATGACAGTTTTGACAAGGGCGCTAACAGCCAAGCTTGCTGGTGGTTCTTGGCGCGATTTATCGGCTTTTTTTGCAGACATCGATTTTTTTGACAAGCCTACGGCTCCATCAAAGCTAAAATCAAATTCCCTATTGACAGGCTCTGGAACAACCCTTTTTTCTTGTGCTCGCATCTTTTGTTTTCTTGTCTTCCTTGGCATGCTGGATGATAGTGCTGTACTATTATTATAAATGGCTACTGCAAACGAACATACACTTCCCCCTACTAATCTTGAATTACCACGCACCCTTCATAGCGATAGACATTTTCTGGAAGAGGTCCAAATTCCAATTGTAACTATTTCTGCTTCCTTCAGGTCATACATTGCAGAGCACAGGGATGAGACAGCAAAAGTGTCAGATGAAGCAGTCTTTTCCCGCGCACATTTTTCGATGGCAATGGCTATTTTTGAGCAAGCATCAACAATGGGGTTAACATCATGGCTTGTTGACCCAATAAATTATGTATCGGAAAAAGATTGGAAAAAAATTGCCTTTGTCGAAAGTGTGGGGCAACTGACTGCCCGCATCCTTATTCTCAAAAAGTTAAAAGATTTTGCTGACAATATAATTCGCAGCCGTCTTCCTATAGCCTCGGCTGTTGAGCAACCTTTATTATATGTTACAGAAAAGACACGTGTTCCTATACTGTCTCTGCATTATGAAGTAGGCAATATACTGGCAGCAAAAGGGAAGAAGGTTATCCAAGTAGTGACAGACCCACACGTTAGACCACATTATTTGCTTGAAGCACAAAGGAGCAATATAACCTTTTGTGTCTTTGACCAAAACACCAAAGATGAATTTTTGGAAAAAGCTAGAGAAAAAGGATTGGTGGTCCCAAAAGAAAAAGTTGTAGTTACCGGGCCTCCTGTTGACCCAAGGATTGTTAAGGCAAGGGAGGGGAAAAAGCCAGATGACTACAAAAGAAGAGGATTGAGACTTGCTTTTACAACAAGTGGGTTAGGAACCAACAAGAAAGAGATTAAGAAGATGCTTGATCAGCTTTTACAGCTCATTAAAAAAACTAATATACAGTTGATTTTATATGCAGGTACTCATGAGGATTTTCGGGACATGTTTTACTCTTTGGCACGTAATTATAAAATTGCTGTTGGTGATGCGGAAAGTGCGGAACAAGTTCGTGTGATCTACAAACCAGGCATTGTTAGGGCGAACCAGGACCTAATAAAATACGCTTTTCCTTGGGCTGACGGGTTTATTACAAAACCGTCGGGGGACATGGCATATGACGCAGCAGCTGCCGGCTGCTTTCTTTTGACTCTTCGGCCTTGGGGAGAATGGGAAGAAAATATAGAGAAGACTTTTGAGGGACTTGGAATCTCTCAAAATGCAAACGTGGATAACTTTACACGACAACTTGAGGACCTTCTTTCATCTAGGTGGGTTGAGAAGGCGATGGGAAATGCTTTAAATATTGACCCTCTATTTTTGACTGGTGCCAAAAAGATAGTTGACTTGCAGCAAAAGCTTGCCGTAAAATGAGTGAGTCTAAATGTTACTCAGCAACGACCTGCTGGTAGTTGGACTTGCTCTTTGTCTTGTTTGGTTGTTGGGTATTTCCATCTGGATTTACAGGACGAGTTCTCACTACAATCGCTTAATTGGAAAAGCGGGCAGAGAAAACCTAAAATTTGTTTTAGAGAAAGCGCTTGTTGATCAGGGCAAACTTGAGGAATACATAAAGAAGGTTGAAGGATCGCTTAGCAACTTGCAAAAGAGTAGCTTAGCTCACATCCAGAAGACAGGAGTGGTTCGTTTCAATCCTTTTACTGAGACCGGAGGAGATCAATCTTTTGCTCTTGCTCTTCTTGACGGGCAGGATTCAGGATTTGTTATCTTAAGTTTGCACGGGAGAGAAGGGACAAGGATTTACGTTAAACCAGTACGAGGTGGAAAGTCGCGTTACGAGCTATCTCGCGAGGAAAAGCAGGCGGTTAGCGAGGCAACAGTAAATAAGAAAAGGTAAACTATATGCAAATCGGCAATTTATTACAATCACGAAAATCAAAGATTATTTTGGCCCTTGTGGGTGTGTATCTTTTGTCAGTAGGTATTTCCTTTGCTGTCTTTTCTTATTTGAGAAGCCCGGCTGATAAACTTTCTGATGTTGAATTGGACCAAAAACGAGGAGGTATTGATCTAACTGCTCCAAAGACTGAAGAGTGTCCACTTAATGGACAGATGCACACAAAAGCAGAGCACGATATATGGGGGGCGCGTCGTCCACTTGGGATTATGATCGAAAACCATGAAGATTCTCGCCCGCAATCAGGATTGTCTAAAGCGGATGTTGTTTACGAGGCGGTTGCAGAAGGTGGAATAACACGTCTCTTAGCAGTTTTCTTTTGCGGGGCATCAGCTGAGGAAGTACAGGTTGGGCCGGTTCGATCGGCGAGGACTTACTTCTTGGACTGGGTCTCAGAATACGGAGACTTTCCTCTGTATGTACACGTCGGAGGAGCTAATACACCCGGTCGAGCAAATGCTCTAGGTCAAATTGGGGAATATGGTTGGGATCTTTACAACGATCTTAATCAATTCTCGATAGGATTCCCAACTTTCTGGCGGGATTATGAGCGTTTGGGTCGGCCTGTAGCAACAGAACATACGATGTACTCTACTACTGATAAACTTTGGGAGGTTGCACAAGAAAGAGAACTGGCGAGTAAAAACGAAGACGGTGATAGTTGGGATGCGGATTTTGTCTCTTGGGAATTTGTGGATGGTGAGCCACCGTCTGCTGAAGTTGCGCCTAAAGCTGGAGAGATCTCTTTCTCTTTCTGGAAAGGTTATGACGACTACGCGGTAAGTTGGCAATACGATGCTGGGGGGAATGGTTATAAAAGAATGACTGGTGAGAAGGCGCACAAAGATCTTAATAACGATGAGCAGATTATGGCAAGTAACGTTGTTGTTCTTTTTACTACTGAGCGGGGCCCGATCGATGCACTTAAGCACATGCTTTACACCACAACCGGAAAAGGTAAGGCGCTTGTTTTCCAAAATGGAGATGTAATCTCAGGAACTTGGAGCAAAAAAACACGAACTGCCAGAACAAAGTTCATGGATAGTAAGGGAAAAGAAATATCTTTTGTTCGTGGTCCAATTTGGATCGAGGTTTTAAGAACCGGAAGTAAAGTAGATTATTAAGAGCGAGGCCTGCCCCAAATATTAAAATGGCCAGCTTAGCAGATTTTGTAGTTTCGAAAGTTAGAGTAAAACTTCTAAAAGTTCTCCTTGAGAACCCTAAGGAGATGTACCATGTTAGGGGTCTTGTGCGCAGAACCTCCGAGGAGATTAACGCTGTTCGTAGAGAGCTTGCGCGCATGGAAGAAGCAGGAATGGTTAAGAAGGAGCCAAGAGGTAACAGGTTGTACTATTGGTTCAGGGTAGAATATGGGTTTTTCCCAGAGCTCTTGCGCCTTGTTGCTAAAACAACTGGGTTAGGATTTGCGATAAGAAAGAACCGGGGAAAACTTGGCAAGGTTAATTTTGTCATGTTTTCAGGGGAGTTTGTAAGACACGCTGAGAAAAAAGACAAAGACAAAGTAGATATCTTGGTTGTTGGTGACGTAGTTCTTCCGGAGCTTGCAAACCTCGTTCGCGCTGAGGAGGCAAAACGACAGATAGAGATTAATTACACCCCTATGACAAAAGACGAATTTCAATTTCGAAAGTCTCGACGCGATCCTTTTGTCTTGGGTATACTAACTAGCAGCCGGGTTGTAATTTTAGGGGACGAAGAAGAGTTTGTTAATTAGTCTTGTCGTAACAAGTCGAACCATGACCCAGAAGGTATTTAGAACGGGGAACAGTTTGGCGGTCACAATTCCTGCCGGGTTTAGCTCGTCTGTAGGAGTAAGGCCTGGAGATAAAGTAAACGTTCGTGAGGATAAAGAGAAGGGCAGGATTGTTTATCAATTTTCAGGTGCTCAACAGTTGCCGCTTGATGAGGTTTTCTTCAAACATAAAAAAAGAAAGAATAGGGTGAAGAAATAATGTCTCCTTTACGTACTCTCTTATTGATAGTTTTTGTGAGCCTATTGGCTCTTTTTGTGGCGATCCCGCAAGAAATTCCTGTCAAGTTTCAGTATGGGGAATTTTCTATCGACCAAGTGTTGCGACGGCCAGATTTTGGTGGGGGCTCGCAATCTTCCAACTTGGATCTAAAACTCGGACTGGACCTTGCGGGAGGAAGCCACATTGTTTTTGAGGCCGATACTTCGAACTTGAGTGTGGATGATGAAGATGCGGCCATGGCAGGAGCGCGCGACACCATTGAGCGCAGGGTAAATCTTTTTGGTGTTTCGGAATCTCTTGTGTCTACAGCAAAAGTTGGTGAGTCAAGAAGAATTATTGTGGAGTTGCCGGGAGTTCATGATACACAAGGAGCGATATCTTTAATCGGACAAACAGCCAGACTTGATTTTAGGGAGTTCAAAGATATTCCAGAAGCAACACTCGCTGCTACTCTTGCGACAACCGAATCGACTGGTTTTACGGGTGCTGACTTTAAGAGAGCTCGGCCAGATTTTGATGCAAACACATCTCGCCCAATAATCTCCTTCGAGACAAAGTCAGAAGGTGCAGAAAAATTTGGTGAAATTACGACAAGGCTAGTTGGTCAGCCGCTAATCATCTTTTTGGATGATGTTCCAGTCTCTGCACCGGTTGTACAAACTCCAATTACGGGAGGTTCGGGGCAGATATCGGGAGATTTTACAAATGAAGAGACGCGCTCTTTATCTAACCTTTTGAATTCTGGAGCCCTTCCTGTTCCAATCAGCATAATTGAACAAAGAACAGTTGAGGCAAGTCTTGGGGCAGAATCTGTTAGGACGAGTGTTGTTGCTGGAGTTGCAGGGTTGGGGATGGTTCTTCTTTTTATGATTCTTTATTACGGCAGGCTTGGTGTGTTGGCAAGCGTTGCTCTTATTATCTACGGAATTTTAACAGTTGCTCTTTATAAGTTAATACCTGTGGTTTTAACTCTTCCAGGAGTTGCAGGATTTATCCTCTCACTTGGTATAGCGGTCGATGCCAACATTTTGATTTTTGAGCGGATGAAAGAGGAGCTACGTGCAGGGAAGTCTTGGGAAAATAGTATGGAGGCGGGTTTCCGACGAGCATGGGTTTCGATAAGAGACGCAAGTATTGCAAGCCTGATCGCAGTTTTTATTTTGCTAAATCCATTAAATCTCTCTTTCCTGCATACGTCAGGACCTGTAAGAGGATTTGCCTTGACACTAGGGATTGGTGTTTTTCTTAGTTTGTTTACCGGAATATTTGTAACAAGAACTCTCTTAAGAGTATTTAGTAACAGGTAACATGTAACAAGTTGATGTATGTTTGAGCATTTTCCTGTTACTTGTAACTTGTTACTTACAACTAAATTATGTTCTGGATGAAATTTAAACCAATCTATTTCTTGATATCGGCAGTCTTCCTGTCTCTATCTGCTTACTCTATTCTTACGTTTGGCTTTAAATACTCAATAGATTTTACAGGAGGAAGTGTTGTTGAATATCAATTTGAAAGCAAAACCACCCCAGAGCTTGTTGAAACTATTGTTGCGGTCAAGGCTAAGGACTATGAGGTCAAGGAGGCAATTAGAGTGACAGATAACAATGTACAGTTGCGGTTTAGTCCAGACTTTACTCAAAACGACGCGGAGGCACTAAGTTTGAATATTGCATCTAGTACGAATGAAAAACCAGAAGTGGTGCGTTTTGAGACTGTTGGGCCCACACTATCCCAGGAAATTTTACAAAAGACATATATCGCAGTTGCTCTAGCATCGCTTGCCATCCTTCTTTGGGTTGCTATGCAATTTAAAAGCATCAAGCTTGGGATTTTAGGTCTCTTAGCTGTTGTTCACGATCTTGTTATTTTGCTTGGGGTCTTTGCCTACTTGGGTTATTCCCAAGGAATTGAGGTTGATATCTTAGTCGTTACAGCGATGTTGACGATCTTTGCTCTCTCGCTTTATGACACCATCGTTGTTTACGATCGTATCCGCGAGTCAAAAAGAAAGCTTGGTGATGTGCCGACGGAGGTAATTGCAAACAGGGCAGTTTCGGAAACAGTAGTACGATCACTTAATACAAGTATTACGACTTCTCTTGTTCTTTTTGCACTATTCTTAATGGGTGGAGCAAGTATTAAATGGTTTGCTCTAGCTCTCCTTGTTGGAATCGTCTCCGGAACTTACTCTTCACTTTTCGTTGCAGTCCCATTACTTGTTGTCTGGGATCAAGTGAGAAGCAAGTTCTTTAAAAGGTAGGTAAGTATATACTATGCTGAATATGCGGATTGGGCCTCGATGTTGGCTATTTACTTGCTTTAAATGCTAAACGGTACATTGCGTATGCTATTGGAACAGTGAGTAAGATCGAAATGAGGGACGGACTTTCTGATGTTGGAATACCAGAGAGCAACGCGGGATTGATAGAATTGACAACCCCTAGCCCCAGGAAGAAAACAAAGACAATTAGAGCAATTTTCCAGAAGAACGGCTGAAACACAGGTTTTTTGAAAACAAACGAATAGAGTGCAATCACCCCAACGATTTGTAGTGCCAGGCTAAAATTCAGAACTTCCCAGGGGTTCGGGGTTTGGAAAAAGATTAGTGCAAACCCAAAAAGCATTAACAGAAGGATTGCCCAAAAATATATTTTCCACAACATATGACTTCAGTATAAGATTAAGTGTTGAACGCTTGTCAAGTACAATTGGTTTGTTATCATGTTTTAAAACAAGATAACATGACTCTTTGGTAAAACAGATAAGTGGTATTATATGAACAGAGCTCGCGTAGGCCACGCTTACGTAAGTAGTATATACTATCCCTTTAGTCCTCATTCGACATTTTGAGCAGTTCTTGCAGAACAATTGGAAGTTCAGTGATGTCATCGTCTCCACTATAATGCTTCATCCCTTTTTGGATTATTGCCTTAGCACCAAGTTTTTCTTTGAATAATTCTGCGTGTTTGATGGGAACAAACGGGTCATCTACAGAATGAATGGCTACAAATTTTTTACAGCGACTTTGAATTTTTTTCCAATCAATGGGAGTTGTGAAGAAGGTGGACAACTCCCCCTTATAACCTTCATATTCTAAATTGTGTCCAAAACCTGCTACCAAGATTGCACCTCCCACTTTTTCATTACTCTTTAATGTTTCTAGATATCTTAGAATTGTAATGCAACCTAAACTGTGTCCGACAAAGTATGTGTTTTTATCGGGTTGATCAACCATTTGGGTAAGATATGGGACCCACTTCTTTGCCGTTGGCTTCGCGGCATCAGGCATTGCAGGGACAACAACTTTAAACCCTCTTTGCTCTAATTCTTTTCTTAACCACGGCCGCCAGGCTTCCTCAGGGGAGCCTTCCCACCCATGAACTAAGATCGCTTTTTTATTCATATTTTTTGATCCTCCCAAGTAGGTACTCCTTGTTATTTTTCTTTTGATCTTTTTCAACCTCGGAAAAGAGTTTGCCTAAGATTTCACCAACTTTTGGCCCTGATTTAATTCCTAAAGCCTTCATCACATCTTTTCCGTCAACTTTTAGGTCATTGACCGAGAAGGGTTGTTTTTGGACTTCTTTAATTCGCTTTTTGAACTTCTCAAAACGCCATGAGGTTTCTTTAGCCCCTCCTCCGAGTCGATCTCCGACTCTGAGGTCTAACATGTCTTGGATATTTTCGCGCCCGACATTTTTTATGAATCTACGTATTGCAGAATCAGTTTGTTTCTCATCGACAACGAATTGATGACGACGGACCAACATCCAAAGTTTGTCTCTGTCGTGTTTTGAAAAACGAAGACGATCCGCAATAACTTTTGCAATTCTGCTACCTACCACTTCATGGTTATAAAAGGTGATTATTCCGCCCTTTGCTACTCTTCGGGTTTGAGGTTTCCCAATGTCATGAATCAAGGTTGCAAAACGGACAAGAGGATCGGTTGATGGACAATTTTTTAATGAAAGAAGCGAATGCGTTCCGACATCGTAAATGTGGTGTCGGCCAGGGCTTTTTTGCTCAACACCAAACCCATCTTCGAATTCTGGAATAATTTGGTGCATGAGACCTGAATTGTGCAGCATTGCCATTCCCTCGTAGGGATAGTCTGATGCAAGAATTCTAAAGAGCTCGTCATGAATACGCTCTACCGATACGTGCTTTATTGAATCCGCATGCATTTTTATTGCCTCAAATGTTGCTTCGGTAATAACAAACCCTAACTCTGCCGCGATTCTTACTGCCCGCATCATTCTCAGTGCATCTTCACGAAATCTTTTAACCGGATCTCCAACTGCCTTAATTATTTTTTTCTTTAAGTCTCCCTGCCCTCCGAAAGGATCGGTGAGTTTTTGGCCCTTATCTAAAGCCATAGCGTTGATGGTGAAGTCACGTCGGGCAAGATCCTCTTTGAGTGTTTTGCCCCATTCGATCTTGTCTGGATGTCGCTTGTCAGAGTAGCCGACTTCTCGGCGGAATGTAGTTATCTCATAAGGTTTTTTGGAGGACTTGTGCGAAATACCTACTGTGCCGAAACTATTATCATAAAATCCGTCAGGGAAAATTTTTAGGATTTCCTCAGGAGTAGCATTTGTTGTAAAGTCCCAGTCGGGTGGTTTCCTGCCCATTAGTATATTACGGACTGCCCCGCCTACTATATATACTTCAAACCCTGCCTTCTCAAATTTGTCTAGGATCTCTACTACATACGGTGGGAGTTTTATTTGCATGGTATTATTGTAGCGCAGCATGGTGAAAAGTACCACAGAGACCAAACGTGCCGTGGGGAGTAAAGTACATACTCTAAGGTTCAGAGCTGCTGATCAGGAGATTTTTAGTGCAATCAAAAATGGCAAGAAAAAGGTAGAGACGAGAGCATCATCTACGAGGTATGAGTCGATTACTAAAGGTGATATATTACGCTTTGTATGTGGAAAGTTGGAGTTTCAAAAGAGAACTAGTGCAGTGAAAAAGTTCGGGTCGGTAAAGGCAATGCTAAGAGAATATAAACCGATGGAGATAAACCCAAATATTAAAACAGCATCGGAGTTGAAGAAAATGTATAACAGCTTTTCCGGTTATCGGGAGAAGATAAAGAGGTATGGACTGCTAGCCCTGGAATTAAAATGAGTGTAACTAATACAAAAGCTTCTAGCGTTGATAAAATAATTGCCACACTTCTTAAAAACCGTGGGATAAATACGAAAAAAGAAAAGGAAGAATTTTTTAATCCATCTGATCCGAACAAGATAGATAGTAAAGAATTTGGGGTTGACGAAAAAGAATTGACAAAGGCTGTGATGCGGATTAAAAAGGCAATCGAGAAAAAAGAAAAAATTATTGTCTGGGGGGACTACGACGTTGATGGAATTTGTGCTACAGCAATTCTTTGGGAAACACTCCATTTTGGACAAGCAAGTTCTCTGCCATATATTCCAAGCCGTTTTAATGAAGGATATGGCTTGAATGAGGAGAGTATAAAAAAATTGAAGGATGAAAATGAAAATTTGGGACTAATTATTACTGTTGATCACGGTATCACTGCTCATGAAAAGATTAAGTTTGCAAAGAAACTAGGAATCGATATTATCGTTGTTGATCATCATGAACCGCTTAAGGCTAAACTGCCAGCAGCAGCTGTAGTCCACACGCAAGAAATTTCTGGAAGCGGTGTGGCATGGGTTCTTGCTCGGGAACTGGGTAAATCACAAAACATTCCAACAGACCATATCGGTCTTGCAGCCCTTGGCACTGTTGCTGATGTTTTGCCACTGGTTGGTCATAATCGCTCAATTGTAGTCTATGGGTTGAGGGAGCTTCGCAAGAGTAACCGTCCAGGCCTTGTTTCACTCTGCAGTGAAGCAGCTATCAACCAGAGGGAATTGGGAACGTACCATATTGGATATGTAGTGGGTCCGCGGTTGAATTCAATGGGACGGGTTGAACATGCAATGGATTCGCTTCGACTTATTTGTACAAGAAGTCCGGGCCGCGCGACAGAGCTTGCCTCAAAAATTGGGAAGACAAATAAGGTACGTCAAGAAAAAACCCAGTTTGCCCTTGGCCATGTGAACGAAAGTTATGGATCTGGCTGGTCGAATGGTTCTCTACCAAAGCTTATTTTTGTTCACCATGAATCATACGAAGAAGGAGTGATTGGGATCGTTGCTGGAAAACTTGTTGACCAATACCATAGACCATCTATTGTTGCATCTCGTGGAGAAGAAGTCTCAAAAGCTTCTGCTCGATCAATTTCTGGTGTGAATATCGTTGATACAATTCGCAAAGCTGGCGGGAAAATGCTTGTTAGTGTCGGGGGGCATCCAATGGCTGCCGGTTTTACTGTAAAGACAAAAGATATAGAGGCTCTATCAAAAAAGTTGTCTGATATTGCCAGTCGCGAGATAACGGATAAGATGGTTGTGCGTAGTACTAGGGTTGATTGTGAGTTGTCTCTTTCCGAGGTCTCAGATGAGTTGTATGCAGAAATTGTCAAATTCGCACCCTTTGGGTTTGGTAATCCGGAACCCGCATTTAAAACCGATAGAGTCAAAGTTGAAGAAGCCAGATTAGTAGGCAAAGACAATGACCATTTGAAAATGGTGCTCAGCTCTTCTGCAGTTTTTCCTGCCATTGCTTTCGGGATGGGAGAGGTTTATCCAAAGCTTAAACAAGATGCCCTTGTTAATTTAGTTTATTCAATTAAACAAAACGAATGGAATGGTAGAAGAAAATTGGAGTTAGGAATTAAAGATATTAAACTATCTGATTAAATCTATTGCTATATCTTCCTGGGCCCCTCCGGTGTTCATGTCTGCTGAAATATCCAATAGGGCCCTTGCTTGATAGCTTTCTCATTTGTCCACTAAAGGGTTCATTTTGTATGTGGGGTTTTTCGACAGGAGCTTCCTTTATATTTGCAGGTTGGGGGTCATTTCGACGGTCTATGTCAGGAATTCTTTCCATTTTAGACAACAAAAAACCTCTTTCAAGGTTTAGTGCCTATATGGTAACTGACTGCTTTCTACTTGTCAAGACCATCGTTTCAGGCTATTATCAAGGGTGATGGAGCGCACGCTTACAGCTGAGACCACAGAAAAGGTTGGCAAAGAAGTTAAACTAGCTGGTTGGGTCGATACAAAACGCGATCATGGCAAAATGGTTTTTGTTGACCTTCGTGATAGAGGCGGGATGGTACAAGTTGTTGGGGGATCCGAACTTTCGAGCTTGCGCCCCGAGGATGTTGTTGAGATAGACGGAAAAGTTTCTGAGCGTCCCGAGAAACTTGTTAATTCTAAAATTCCTACAGGAAAAGTTGAGGTAAAGGCCTCCAAGGTAAAAGTTTTGGCAAAGGCGAAAGATTTACCTTTTCCAATAGATGACGAGGGCAATGACATTGAAGAGTCGTTACGTCTCAAATATAGATATCTTGATCTGAGACGACCCCGTTTGCAGCGGAATCTCAAAGTTCGCCATCAAGTTATTCAAAAGATTAGAGATTTCTTAAGTGCACAGGATTTTATCGAGGTAGAAACTCCAACTCTTTCCAAGGCGACCCCTGAGGGTGCACGTGACTTCCTGGTGCCGTCTCGCTTGCAACCTGGAGAGTTTTACGCTCTACCTCAGTCCCCTCAGCAATACAAGCAGCTTTTACAGGTTGCAGGAATCGAGAGATATTTTCAGATTGTAAGATGCTTTAGGGATGAAGATCCAAGGGCTGATAGGGCTTATGGAGAATTCACCCAACTTGATTTAGAGATGTCTTTTACTACTCAGGAGGAGATTTTAGAACTCACGGAAGAGCTTTTTATAGAAGTTACGGAGAAGGTTTTGAAAAAGAAAGTTTTTCAAAAACCATTCCCGCGTTTTACTCACGAGGAGGCTATGAAGAAATTTGGCGCAGACAAATTTGATTTACGAGAGAAAGAAGACAAAGATGTTTTGGCTTTTGCTTGGGTTGTCGACTTTCCTCTCTTTGAAAAAACTAAAGATCGTAAAATTGCCCCAAGCCATCATCCTTTTACAGCGCCTAAAGACAAAGATATTCCACTTTTGGATAAAGACCCGATGAAGGCAAAATCTTGGCAGCACGATCTTGTTTGTAATGGTCTTGAGGTCGGTGGGGGATCTATGAGGATAACAGACCCCGATTTGCAAAAGAAAATATTTAAAATACTCGGACACAGCCAGCAAGAAATAGAAGAGAAGTTTAGACACTTACTTGAAGCCTTTAAATATGGTGTTCCCCCACACGGCGGAATAGCGCCTGGCATAGACAGGTTTTTAATGGCCGCACTTGGTGAATCTTCGGTACGGGAAACCGTCGCCTTTCCTGCGTCGGCGTCGGGCCAGGTGTCTGTTATGGATGCCCCGTCCAAGGTTGCACCAGAGCTTCTCCGTGAGCTGGGGATTGAAGTTGCTAAAAAGAAAAAAAGCTGAAGATGACCGCTTTTGTAAAAAATGTTCAAAATCTTCTCCCTCTTTCTGGGGCCGTTCTTGTACTGATGGTTTTTATGGGATTTGCTTCCCGATTTCATGGGCAGGAAGCAGTTTTATCAGAGGCAACCGCGCAATATCCAATCCCGACATTTTACGGTGATACACCAGAGCTTCAACTTTCGGCAAGAGGCCTTTATGCGGTAGACCTGAATTCAGGTCGCGTACTTATCTCCAAAAATGCTGATCAACCGCTTCTACCTGCTTCAACCGTCAAGATCGCGACTGCACTTGTGTCTCTTGAGCATTATGGACAGGACAGAGTTTTGACGGTGGGTAAAGTGAGCACTCCGGGCAACACAATGGGCCTTCGTACTGGCGAACAGATTAGTGTGATTGCTCTTCTCTATGGTCTTCTAGTCCACTCAGGGAATGATGCGGCGGAAGTATTGGCTGCTAACTATCCTGGGGGAAGGGGTAACTTCGTTGCTGCGATGAATGCTTTGGCTGACCGGGTAGGTCTCACAAAGACTCATTTTATCAATCCAACGGGTTTTGATGGCTATCTTGAGTTTTCAACTCCTCGTGATCTTGTAACACTTGCTACATATGCGGTTGATAATGCACCGCTTTTTGCAGAAATTGTGGCAACACCAAAAGTTAGAGTTACCTCGATCGACGGGGGCATCAAACACGATCTTGTGAGCACTAATAAGTTAGTTGGGAAGTCCCTGGGTGTGGTAGGAGTCAAGACAGGCTCTACTGCACAGTCTGGAGAGTCTTTAGTTACTCTAGTTGAGCGAGATGGTACCAAAATTATGATTGCTATCCTGGGGTCTTCTGATCGCTTTTCTGATACAGAGACTATTATTAATTGGATCTACGATAACTATACCTGGGGAAACTATTCTGCTCCGTAATAATCTGCTGTGACTGCGGGGACGTAGGCAGTGAAGCCTGCATCTCCTTCAAAAACAAAGATTGGTTGCAAAAATCCTTGGGCCTCTCCTGAATCATAGTATGCAAGATAAACTTTACGGATAGTGATTTTTCTTTCCTCCCCTTCTGGTAATTGTGCAATGAATCCCTTACCACTCACTAACTCGTCCCATGCGGCTTGGGCGGTCTTTATTGGGTAAGTTGCTCTTCTCTCCTCATTAATAGGGAAATAATGATATTCACCAGCAACAATTTGCCGTCCAGAAGACTTTGTCCCCGAAACTAAAAACCAAACGTTAGCCTGGCCTTTTTTAGGTGTCAATACTTGCATTTCATCGTAGTCTGTTCGGAAAAGGTTGACCCTGATAAAGTTTGCTTCAGAAAGAGACATTGCTCCAACAAGGTTAGGGGTTTCAGCCTTCAAAAAATCGAAAGTTGGTGCCCCGGTTTTGAGATCTTCGGGCAAAAGATTTGCTCGCGATAGAAGCGCGCGAACACTGCTTAATGATTCCTCAGTTGATGTTGGATGAAGAGTGAGAAGTTCCGGGGTTTCGCCAACATCGTAGTTGATAGAAAAGTTTTTATTGACGATATTCATTTCAATATTAGACGGTGCACTTTTATGATCAAATCGATAGACAGTGTCTGAAATATATGTGGTCCTACCCGTAAACCCTAAAGATCGAGCGGTCCTTTTGGCTTCTTCAAGAATCAAAAATGAGGCGGTTGTTTGGGGCATAAAGTAGACATTTGCAACTGTTGAA
>NZCP01000050.1 GCA_002686465.1 Candidatus Woesebacteria bacterium
AATCCTAGCCATGCAGCACTTCAAAACACTAAAAAGCATCCTGGATCCCTTTGGTATCAACGTAGCGCTGATGACAAGTGCTCAAAAAACCAAAGGTCCGTATAAATCGCCCGATATTTTTGTCGGAACACATTCTTTACTACAAAAGGGTGTTAACTTTAAGAACTTAGCTCTAGTTATCGTAGATGAACAACATAGGTTTGGAGTAGCGCAACGAGCACTTTTGGGTAAAGAACTAACGGGAGGCAAAGCACCGCATATGTTAACAATGACTGCAACGCCAATTCCAAGAACCATTGCTTTAACTATGTATGGAGACCTTGACCTTTCACTACTGGATGAGATGCCGAAAGAAAGGTTGAAGGTCAAGACTTGGGTGGTACCACGCCGTAAGCGAGAAGCAGCTTACAAATGGATTAAAAAACAAGTAAAAAGCACAAGTGAACAAGCATTCATAGTTTGCCCTTTAATAGAAGAGTCGGAAAAAGAGACTATGAAGTCGGTACGAGCAGCAAGCGCAGAGTTTGAAAGGTTGTCAAAGAAAGTCTTCCCAGATCTCAAAATGGGTCTTTTGCATGGAAAAACAAAAGCACAGGAGAAAGAAAAGATCATGCAAGAAATGCGCGGCGGAAAAATAGACATTTTGGTTGCAACCCCAGTTGTTGAGGTCGGTATAGATATCCCAGACGCTACGATAATGATGATTGAAACGGCAGAAAGGTTTGGTCTTGCACAACTACACCAACTGCGGGGCAGGGTAGGCAGAAGTAACAAACAGTCGTACTGCCTTCTGTTTGCTGAAAATTCTCCACCAAGGGTCTTGACTCGTCTGAGGGCTATGGAGAGGACTATGTCAGGAGCAGAGCTTGCAGAATTAGATCTTCGACTTCGCGGTCCTGGAGAGGTTTATGGTACTATGCAACATGGATTCCCTGAGCTTAACGCGGGTTCCTTTTCCGATACAGCACTTATCAAAAAGGCAAGGGCAGCTGCCGAGGAAATGTTTAAAAAATTGGACAAATATCCTAAACTTAAGAAGCGTCTAGAGGAGAAGGAATCCATTGGGCCAAATTAGAAAGATACTAATATGACCAAGCTATCCATTTTAAGAAAATCAATTGATCAAGTCGACAAACAACTAGTTAAATTACTTGCAAGACGGGTACGTCTAGTCAAAGAAGTTGGGAAATACAAAAAAGAGAATAGAGAAGCAATTCGAGATCCAAAAAGAGAATTGGTAATTATAAAAAACAAGGTGGCAGCAGCAAAAAAACTCGGACTTTCTGCGACATTTGTCAAAAAGCTCTGGAAACTACTTTTTGAAGAATCTTACAAGATTGAAAAATAACGAGGGCGAGACTAACCGACAAGATAGCTCTTGAGAGCCTCTGGAACTTTTGCCTCAATGGTTGTGAAATGCTCTGACATTTCCCCATTTTCGGAAAAGACAGAAAGAATGTGATCTCTATCTATTACCCCAGAGTAATAGCCGCTTCCCACGAGCCATAAAGCACTGCTGTTTTTCGTAAAAGGGCTATTTTCTCGTATGGCGGAACCCTATCTGCTCCCAGGTTATCTTTAATGTATTCAAACCTACCCTCAGCCCTGCCCACATCAAGCAAAGCTCTACGAAGTTCTTTTTGGGCACCAGGAATCCCATCTTTTTGGGCGAAGGCCAACAATTCTTTGCCCTGAATGTAATCCCCAAGGATAGCAGCCCATGCACCCGCCTCTTGTCTCCACTGACTACTCTGAGATTGCCTGCCAAAGACTTGTCGTTGTTTCTGTGTCCGCGCTTTGTAAGCATCTCTTCCGCTTTCTGTAGTTATTGCTTTCGGTGTTTCTGGCGACATTATAAGGTAGTAAAATCCTATCAACAAAACCGGTTCGTGTCAACTATAAGTTATGTTATCCAGAAGTGCTAGGTATTACTAGAGAAGACTTCGCCAACCTCTTTTTCTGCCTCGGCGAGGTCCTTCACAGTATCAACCCCTCGCCAGTAGTCTTGGCTCTGAAAGACCAAGAAACGATTTTTAGGAAGCTTTGGGAACATTTCGGTCTCATGATCTCCAATATCGGGCAGCATGGGCTCGATTTCCCTTGAAAATACATAAATACCAGCATTTATCCAGTAGGGGAGCACTGGCTTTTCTCGAAACCCCAAAACTTCTTTCCTTTTGTTAAAATCTACAATCCCATAAGGACTCTTTAGAGGCACAACCACGATAGAGGCCAAAGCATCCCTTTCTTCGTGCATTTTAATAAATTTAACTAGATCTACATGCCAAAGATTATCACCGTTTGTAATAAGAACATTTTTCCAATTACCTTCCAGTTGTTTCATTGCCTGCTTAATACCACCTCCACGACCAAGGGGATTTTCTTCTATGGAGAAGCGCGCTTTTACACCATAACTTTTCCCCGAACCCATATGTTTTTCTAATACTTCTCGTCTGTAGCTGCATGCGAAAACAACTTCTTTGACTCCTGCATCTGTAAATTGAGAAAGTTGATAGGAGATAATTGGCTTGCCCGCAACCTCAACCATTGGCTTGGGTTTATCATCTGTGTATGGCCGAAGTCTTTGGCCTTCACCTCCTGCAAGTATAATAGCGCGATCTATCATATACCTAGATCATCATTTTACACGATACTTGTGAATCCTGCCAAGCTTGTGCTAAACTCAGAATCGAAATGGCTCCACTACCGAAGAGAAGACATACGAAATCTAGAACAGGGAAGAGGAGAGGTGCAAAGAAATTGACCCTTCCAAACCTTTCCTATTGTCCTCAATGTAAAAAACCAAAACTTCCTCATATTCTTTGTCCCCACTGCGGGTATCACCACCGAAAATAGTAATCACCGTTCTATAATAATGAAGGTAAAAAGGGACCCCCGCCACGAAAAAAGAAAAAAGATTGTCCAAGACCTTTTTGCCGCTAGTCTTAATAAAACCCAACAACTAACGGGAAAAACTAAAAAAGTTTGGGAAAAGAGGGGTAAAATTGATCCTTTAATAAAACAAACCGCTCCTGAGTGGCCCCTCGAGAATCTGAACAAATCGGACTTAGCAATTTTACGCCTGGCGGTCTTTGAGCTATCTCTAGAGAGGAAAGAGCCAGTCAAGGTTGTGATCGATGAAGCAATTGAACTTGCAAAGGAGCTAGGAAGCGAAAGCTCTCCTTCCTTTGTTAATGGTGTTTTGGGTACAATAGTTAAAGATCAGCGTCTCGAAAAGGAGTAAATATATGCGTGAGCGTGTCAAAAATATAATTGCCCAAACATTAGGGCTTGAAGCAACAGACATTGAAGAAGAAAGTACTCTCAAAACTGATTTAGGTATGGAGATCTCACAACTAGGTGAGCTACTTGAGAACATAAGCCAGAGGATGCAAGTAGAAATCCCACCAGAAGAGACTAAAGAGATCGAGACAGTCGGAGAATTTATCGATCTTGTAGAACAATACACTAAAGATGAAATCTAAACTTGGAATCGAGGAACGAATTGGCCTAACTTTTAAAGATAAGCGCCTGCTCCAAAAATCCCTAACCCACCGATCTTATCTAAATGAGAGAGGAAAGGCTCTCGGATCAAACGAACGCTTAGAGTTTCTCGGAGATGCTATTTTAGAATTTGTAGTGTCAGAACATATCTTTCAAAGATTCCCAGATCAAGAAGAAGGATACTTGACCGCAGTTCGATCAAAGTTGGTTAATACAATATCTCTTGCTGCGACTGCACGGGAACTTAGGATCGGGGGAGAAATATACATGTCGCGTGGCGAGGAGAGCGGTGGAGGAAAGGATAGATCGGGGTTACTCGCTGATACAGTTGAGGCCTTAATAGGAGCAATCTTTATAGACCAAGGAATAGAAAAAGTTAAAGAATTTATAACCCGATTTATCATTGTCAAGATTCCAGAGGTGACTAAAAACCCTCTAAAGGATCCCAAAAGTAGATTGCAAGAACTTGCGCAAGCAGCAGGATTTAGATCTCCTTCCTACCGCACCCTCTCACAGAAAGGACCGGACCATGAAAGAAACTTTACAATAGAAGTTTGGATCAAAAACAAGGTATATGGACAAGGTTCCGGCCTAAGCAAGCAGATTGCCCAGCAAAAAGCAGCAGAAGAAGCACTAAAAGAGTGGAATAAAGGGACGTAAGTACGAACGTATATACGTTCGTATGTACGAATTAAAATGGCAAAAAGATTTACCAGAAAGCTACAAAGAACCAGCACGCATAGCTATATTCTTAATATTCCAAAAGAATTAGTAGATCAATTCGGCTGGCGTGAACGACAAAAAATAGAAATCATCTTCGGCGGCCGAAAACATGATCTTCTGATACGCGACTGGGTTCCTAGAAAAAAGGTCTCTAAAAAAGCCAATCCTTGACCTGGTTGACCAGAGGGGTGAATAGAATCTATTTAATTTGATACCTACGCACGGTTCATGGTACAATTTGTGCATAAATGCTGAAAATTCGACTTTCTAGGACTGGAAAGAAACACGAACCACATTATCGAATTGTGGTCGCTGAGGCGCGCTCTAAGCGTGATAGTAAGACTATCGACCAAGTAGGCCATTGGCATCCAACTGAGGACAAATTGGTTATTAATAAAAAGGGATATCAAGATTGGGTAGGACGCGGTGCGCAACCCACAGGAGCCGTAAGCAAACTATATAATGCAAGATCTTCTTAAACACATAACCCGCGGCATTACCGGTAACTCCAAAATAAAAATAGAGCAAACTAATTCTGGAGACCTGAATATTTATACAATCCATGCCCCAAAAGAGGTTATGGGGACATTAATTGGAAAAGAGGGTAAGACAATTAGAGCAATCCGCTCGCTTGCAAGAGCCAGAGCTATCGTTGATAAAGAAAGCGTAGCAGTAAGACTTGAGGAAGTTGACTAGAACGAGAATGGATCCGTCCGACCCTCGGGCGGCAATGCTTCAAACCCCTGACTTTGCAAGCGCTTTAGCTTCCCCAGTCGTTCTAAGGTTTCCTTCTCTGTGGTCTTCAGTGGTTCAATTGGGCTTTCTATGACACCCAGCTTTTCGGGTAAGGGTCCCCAAATCGAAACAATCTTTAAGTCTGTATTAAAAGCCCCAGAACTACCTGTGATCTTTATATCCTCAACCTTCATTACAGGAGTTGAACTTTGTATATTATCCACAAAAGACAAAATAGACTGCAATCCTCCATGAAGAGCCAAATCAATTTCAATCGATTTTGCCCCACCAGTCGCTAGTTCTTTTTTTTCGCTAACGCGAAAGTTTGTTATCTCTACGCCACGTTGAGCAGCAAGGTTGCGTACTGTGGAAAGTGCAAACAATGTTGAGTTATCAGCAGGTATCGCAATAGCGGATGTCTGCAAACTCCTTTTTAAGTCCTCCGCATTCAAAAAGGAGAGCGTGGCACGCTTTGTTTCAAGTAGTTGATTAGTGTCGGAGGTGGTACTAATTTCTGTTCGAACTTCAAAAAATCTTGTAATCATCATTCTGGTTGCAGTTATAGAAAGCACAACTATTCCCAAGAAAACTAATGCTGGGACTAGAAATAATTTGTATTGAGCCGGTGTAAATTGGAAAGTTTTCATTTAATTTCTAAAGACAGAGTATAAACACCTCTGTCGTTCAGTGAGAACGAATTCAAGATTGCTGTTGAGAATTGTTGCTTACTTTTCAGGTTTGCAAAAAGATTCACTACTGAAGCAGAAGTCGGTGCTCTTACACCCAAAATTACTGGCCCTCCCTCCTTAGTACTAAGATCTCTCAGATTCGCATCTGAAGGCACAAGCGACAAGGCTTTATCAATATTTTCCGACGGTAAAACAGCCGTTTGTTGGTAAATTGCTTTTGATAACGTTGCTCGATTTCTCACAGACATCAAAAGACCTTCTCTGCTACGCAAGGTTCCAATATCTTCAACAAGGGAGGACTTTATATTTTGTAGATCTGCCAGCTGGCGGGAGAGAAAGAAAATTCCTAAAAATAAAATAAGAAGTAAAATTAAATACACACCTAAAATAGCAAAACTTGCCCGCGTTGCAACAGCACCAAAAAAGTGAAGACCTCGAACTTCTCTTAGCTCAGGTGGCAAAAGGTTGATTTTGGTTTTGGGCAGGTCTTTCTTCATATCTCTTTTTTTAAATATTTTGGGCAAGCCCAACAACTACCCCATATAAAGGAGCAACCGGAAGGAGATTTTTTGCCAATGCCTCGCTTTTAACAACATTTGCAAACGGGTCGCCAATCAGAACTTCTATTCCAAGCTTCTCAGCCAAAAAACTTGTTAAGTGGTTCATATTAGCCGTCCCCCCACTTACAATTGCTGCAGAAACGGGGTCGTTCTCCCCTAAATCAGTTTTGTAATATTGGATAGTCTTATTCATCTCGTCAACAATCACTCGCAAAACCGGTTCCAAACTAGCCCTAACCTTACCTTCAAGCTGATCAGATGCTAATCCATACGACTTCTTATACTCTTCAGCTCGAGAAGCGTTTACTGACAATCCCGTAGAAACAGCTCGGGTGAAAACATTACCTCCGGTTGGGACTGATCGACTAACCGCCAATTGACCCGATCTAATAATTGCCATGTCGGTTGATATCCCACCCATGTCCGCGACTAAAACTGTCTGTTTGGCAGGAGCAAGTGACCGAGCAAGCGCAAGGAGTTCGGTCTCTACACTGGCAATAGTGAGACCGAGAATGTCGGCAAGCTTTGCATATTTTGCTATCAAGGTTTTTGGGGCAGCGACTAAAAGTACCTCGACTCCTCCAGACTTACCCCCTGCGGCCTCAAACCTTCTAACAATTTGATAATCAATACTGGCATCCGCGATTGGTATTGGTATATATGGTTCTGCCTGCCAAGAGATTGCTGCAGCGATTTCCTGATCGGTTAAAAGCGGTAACCTAATAAGTCTTGAGAAAACTTTAGACTCGGGGAGCGAGATATTAACTTCCTTGGTCACTATTTTTGTATCGGCAAGAAGCTTTTTTACGGCTTCTGCAACCTTGACTATATCGCTTTCTATTTCTGAGTCCAGCCCTTTTACAGGAGTTGCTGCAACACCAGCAGCCAGAAGAGCAAAATTATCACCACGCTTCTCCAACTGCATTGCCTTCATCGAGTGAGAGCTAATATCAAGACCAAAAGCTGCCATTATTTGCTGATTCCTCCTGATCCGGAAAATACGCCAAAGTCAAAAATAGGGGGGAGATCACGGAAGGGCTTATAAACTTCTATTTTTCTGGTTACATCACTACCTTCTGCTGTACCAACTGACTCAATAAAATCCCCTTGAGGAGGCAAGGGGTCATCAGACAAAAGTCCCGCTTGGTGTACCTGGTCGGTGTTGTAAAGCATTCTTATCCTAACCACTTGGGGACCTGGATGCTGGTCATTGGAGTTGTCACGTTTGGTAACACCTAGATAATCCTTTAGTTCAATCTCTGGGGTTTTAAAAGCAAACGTTTGACTCTGTACAGTACAAGCACTGCCCCCTGTATCTGGACCAGAGAAGGCATTTGAGCGACCCGCAGGGTCGTAGGTGGCTCTGGCAATACGTACATCCTCACCATCCGAATCATCTGTGTAAATAATGCTTATTTCAACCGCTGGGGTAGGGGTAATTGTGGCTCCCTCTTCTCCCCAACAAACCCTAATATCTTCTCCCGTATAACAATCAGAATTATCACACCCAAGATTACCATCACCGTCGCGCCCTACTAGCCAAACTGCAGCAGTGTCTCCTGATGAAAGAAGAGGAGGAAGAACAAACTCTGTTCCACCTGTTTCAACTAAATCATTAATTGTAGCTCTGAACTTCCCAATATCTAAAGTTCCAGTGGTTTCTCCAATCAAGGCTCGCTCAATACCTGCCTCGGCTGCCGAGAAGGCACGGGCAGCCTCTTCTTCTTTTTGTGAGACGGCGATATCAGTAATGGAGCGCGACACAACAGAGAGGCCGATCGTAAGAACAACAGCCATGACAAGAAGGATAATTAGCAGCGCTTGCCCCGCATGGGCAGACTTTCTCATCTACCTTAATGTATCAATTTTCCCTTGAAGGTGTCAATCACTACTTCGTTCAGCCGAAGGGAAGGATCAATTGCGCAAAAGAATGCTAGTTTTAACCTGATGGCTTGCTTTTTCCTCAGCACGTAAACCAGATCCCTCACCTGCTTGTTGGAATGTCATGTCAATCACAACAGAAGTAGTACCACCCTCTGGTGAACAAGTTATCGAGCAAGGAGGGTTCGAGGAGACAGTTGTCTCATTTGAATTGAGCGCAGATCCCCCTAATGTGACATTACCTTCTTCGCAGGAAAAATAATATTTCTTGCCATCCTCAACGCTTGTATAATCAACTCTGTTGTTGACACAAGAAACGTCTTTTGCCGAATGAAGAGCCCTCTCCATAACAGACACAACGTAATTAGCATTTTGCTTAACCTTGCTTGCTACCTCGGTTTTACTGGTACCCCGTAGTGAGGCAAATAAAGCTTGTTGGGTAATAGCTATAATGACAACGAAAACAGCAAAAACTACCAGCAATTCAACAAGAGTCATGCCCTTTTTAGATAATCTCTTCATTGTTCCCTCCAGTTAGTCAGTTTGGTACTAATAGTTGAACTGTGCTTGCCTGCAGATCCTTCCCATGTGATCGTCACAAGAACATCAACAGTCGTGGCATCCTTCTGTGCGAACTTCACCTCTCGCCAAAACTGCGTACCGGAAATTTTATCGTCGTCATCACTTGTGACGCACCGCAAGGCTTCTGATGGCCACGGCAATGCAAGGGGGTCAGCTGTAAAGCAAAAATATTTAGTAGACGGTGCACCACCAGATGGTAGTTGTGCATTTGTCTGGAAAACACTCCAACCCTTATCCTTTTCTTTCTTTAACCATTCGACTGCGTCTTTGGCATATCTGGTTGCTTCAGCTTGGGTTCTAGCAAAGGTAGTATTACGAATAGATAAAGTTATAATATGAACAATACCTGCAAGAATCAATACTGCTACTCCCATAGCAATTATCATTTCAAAAAGGGTCTGGCCACGCGAGCTTCTCACTCTATTCTCCCCTGCGTACTTACCTGAATCTGCTTAGTATCGCTGGTTGAATTTTGCATAATAGTAATTGTCACATTTTGGTCCGCCCCTTCCCCTAAAGCCTTAAAAAGAATCGGATTACTGGTAGTCCAGCCAGACGTAATGGAAATCCCGCTCGGAAGAAGGAACGTGCGAACATCGCTGGTTACGTCATTACTACATTTGGCCTGGATCTTGTACTGACCACTTTCCAAGTTAATCTGATGACCAAGTAAGCTAAAACTGGAAGATGATTCGCAAAAACCAGCTGGCTTCTCTCCGGCTAAAGCAAGTTGTCTCGCAAGAGCAAAATTTGACTTCAGCTCCTCATGAGCATTATCTAAAACCTGGCGCCTGGCGAAATCTTGGTAAGCAGTATAACCGCCAACAAAAACTATGGCGCCGAGAGCCAAAACAACCAGTATCTCAATTAAAGTGTATCCAGACCTCCAGATTATCGGATGTCGGATGTCAGATTTCAGATTTCCAGATTTCTGACCGTCTGACAACTGAACTCTGAGGCCTGACATCTGAAAACTGACTATCATGGGTTAGTTACTGTATAGTTGCAACTTTCGGTCCCACAGCCCCCCGCGCAGGCGCTTGATCCGCTCCCGCGTTCCAACTTGGCGCAAAGTTTGTATTTACTTGTGTTTGAAGAGTCTAACTCATATCCATACTCGGCAGTTTCTCGAGGGTAGAGAGGATCATTGGGAACCGAGTCCATATAAGTACTAGTCCCGCCACCAACACATGTATCCTGCAGCGAACTACCAAAAGTTAAGGTCGCCGGATAGGATCCACAGTCAGATCTATAAATTTCAAGGGCAGATCTAATATCTTCAAGGTCTGCTTTTCTCTTAGTGTCTCTACCTGAGGCCTGCGCGCCCTGAAATGCCACGAAAGAGACGCTAATAACTATACTTATAATAGCCAAAACTACTAAAAGTTCAACGAGGGTAAACCCAGTACCAAACTTCCTGATTGTCGGATGTCGGATGTCGGATGTCAGATGTTCGGATCTCTGATTATCTGATAACTGAAATCTGAAGTCTGATACCTGGGATCTTGCTTTTTGTATCATAATGTATCACAACTTGAAATACTCACACCTGATAGCTCTCCAGACCTCCCGTTTGAACAAAGGGCCCAAAAATTACCTGACCGTTCCATCTTTGCCCACAATACCCAATTAAAACCGTCGGAATCCGACTGATAATTATAGACGAAAGTTTCATCCCTACCTGTTGGGTCCTGCGGGCAACTCGATATAAAACTGCCCAACTCACTACATAATGTAGTCGATGCAGGAACAGCAGTACTTTCGTGCTGAGGATAGACAAAATTATTGTTTGGGGCGTAATTCTCAAGCGCCTGGCGATACTGTTTTATATCTTCCTTCCTCCTCGTGTCCCTTCCTTGCTGTAATCCTGCCGGAAGTAGGGGAGATATCAGCACAACAATAACTCCAATTATAGCAACTACAACTAGCAACTCAACGAATGTAAAACCGAGCAGTTTATCAGTCATTTTAAAATTGCACTTTCTGTCGCATCGTAGTCCAAAAGAGGTATGTCTAATTCTTTCGATAATGTTGATGGATGCTTATTAGTAAGACCGAAGTTGCAAACCTTCGTTCCACACATTATACCCCTTTCTTCTATATCTTCATTGTACTCATCAGTATCCTTACGTTCAAGATGTCCAAGAACTTGGATATCTTGGCGATTAGAAAGATAGACATATCTATATCCTTCCGAGGACAATGGGTCCTGAGGAAGAGGGCCTCCGAAATCTGGATCACGCAGTCTTCCGATAGGGTTTCCCCACTCGCAAGGGAAAAAATCTAAACCCGATCCACAACCCAAAATTTTGCTATCAACAGACTTGGGATAGAATCGAAAATCCTCGCGGTATTCTTTTAAGGCATCTCCAATATAGGAAACATCGTTCTTTCGTTGAACATCCCTCGCTTTGACTTCTGAGGCGCTGAAGTTAAAACCCGCTACAACCGTAATACCCAAGAGTATTAAAATAACTGCCAAAAGCTCTGGTTTTGTCATACCCTGCGATTTCATAATAACCCTGAATACCATTTTACAATTTTTTCACCATAAAAAAGCACCAACCAGTTGCTTGCCAATAGAAACGGTCCAAAAGGAATCGGCTTACCGATACTGGCACGACCTGTCACTAAAAGTATTATACCAACTACCGCCCCTGTCAAGAAGGAGACAAATCCCCAAACTAGAACTCCCGGGAAACCAACAAGGCTACCCAAGATCGCCGACATTTTAACATCGCCAAATCCCATTCCTCGTCCTTTGGTTACAAGATAAAGCACAAGGAAAAAAACAAAGGAGATAAATCCCCAAAATATATGCTGAAAGAGGGTGGGTGAGGGTGAAAAAAGAAGTGCAATTAATACTACAGACCCGAGAACTAATAATATCTCGTCTGGAAGTATTTGGAATTCTAGATCGATGATGGTGAGTAACAAGTAACAAGTAACAAGTAACAAGAAGAAGGGGAGAGAGAGTATTCCGAGGGTTTCTGCAACGTTCATAGCAAGCCCGGTGGGTAGATTGAGCCAAAGCCAACCAGATGTCACAAAACTAACTGCGGTCGCAAGCTCGATAGCTGGATAACGCCAGTGAATTTTTTTACCACACTCTCCACACTTCCCAGCCGAGATAAGGTAGTAGACAATTGGAACATTTTGATACCAGGAGATTTTTTTCTTGCACTTAGGACAAAAGGAACGTCCTGTGATCGAAATACGGCGAGGAAGACGATATGCGAGCATCCCTAAAAAAGAGCCGATAACCAAACCTAAAATAGTTAAAGCGAGGTAAAAGAAAAACATTCTATGAATCGACTAGACTAATTTGGCACACAGACGTAACATACGTCCTCTTCTACCCAAGACACACTGTCAAAGCAGCTGCTTGGTGTTCCTGATGGACTAATAGTCTCTCCTGGCTGAAATTGATAGAGCTGGCTAACATTTTTTCTTGTCTTTTCAGAATCAGGGATAAAACAAACATTAATAGGATCTTCGAGCTGGCCTCCTTTGGCAACATAGAGTGCGTCTTGTTCCCTTGTGACTGAGGTATGCGAAAAGAACTCTTTATAGAGTTGTCCCGCCTGAATTAGAGCCCCAGGCTCTGAACAGTCGCTGTCTGCACACACTCCTATTTTAGGATCAGTGGCCGGAGTCCAGACAAGTGCAGGGGAAACGCTTTGTGATTCGGTAGCATTGGCCCAAGGAACCTTCCCTGTAGCAATAAAAAAGTCTTTAATTGCACCTTGAAGAGATATTGCGTCTTTATGCAATCGATTATCCCTCTCCTGTTTCGCGCGCTCTAGTGGATCCAAAACCAGAATTACTCCTGAGACAATGAGGCCAAAAAAAGCGATGATAACAATCAACTCGACAGTGGTGAAAGTGAAACGCCGCATACAATCATTCAATATTACTCGAAACACATCTATAACAATCGTCTTCTAAGCAATATCTGGAAGCGTCCTTGCGGAATCCGTCATCTTCTGCGTGGAGCCGTAAACTTTTAGAGCTTGGCAAAAAACAAGCATAAACTGCTTTCTCTTCGGCTGTTACAAAAATCTTATCAAGGTCTGGGTGATTTATGTACCCTGCACCCAAGAATTTCTCGTTTTCCAATATACCTATCACTTCCCCCATAGAGGAGAGTTGTGTTGCAATAGGTTTGGCTGAGGTATTCCAAGGATACTCCCCTGAGGCCTTGTAATACTCCACAGATGCACCGACAAAGCTTTTAGAGTAGTTCTCGCGTACTGTGTCCAAATCCTTCCGTGATGTCTCTTGTGGGTTGAAAGCAGCAATCGCGGCGATCACCAAAACTCCTAAAGAAGCAATGACAACCAGGATTTTAATTAGCACAAAATTAGCTTAACTTATGGAAGAGAGAGAAAGCAAGTAGCCGAAGCAGAGAATTAGCCTGGGCAAGTTATATCGTCAGAGGAGAAGACTGAGAAAACATGGTTATCCGTTGCCTCACCATCGTTGATAAGTTTATTAGCATTGGACTTTGACTCAAGGTAGGTACAAATTTTATACGAACTTCCACTCCAGCGAATGTAGTAGAAAGCATCTTGGGCTACATCCGCACCAAGATTGTCAGTTGTGGCGGTATTCCGATTAGCTGGATCGACTGGAATAACATTCGCATAGGTGCAAACACTTACGCCACCCAAAGCCACCCCAAGCCATCCAGCTGCACCACACGCATTTGCTCCTGTTGCAGGAGTGTCAGTCTGATTATCTGCGCCAGTAAACGCGCCTGGATTATCATTCAAATACTGTTCCACAATAGACTGGATAGTAGCCATATCCTTAAGTCGTTGGGTATCCCTAGCTTTTTTCTGTGCTTCGGCGGGGTTGATAGCGACTAAAGCAGCAGCAGCCAAAACACCCAAAATACCAATAACGACTAGTAGCTCAATCAGTGTAAATCCCCGAAGATGGCGAGAAACTTTTGAAGTTAGTTTGTGAGCAGTCGATAACATTCTTGAAACTGTGTCCAGTTTAGACACTTTAAAATATACTTGTCAAGTCCCAAATTAAAATCTAAAATTGGCTCGTCAAATTGTATATCGGAAGAATGATCGAAAGGACCAGAAATCCAATACTAATACCCAAAATGACCATAATTATTGGCTCAATTGCCGCTGTTAGATTCTTTACGGCATGGCTGGTATCTTGCTCAAAAACTTTTGACACTTTAAGAAGGGTCTCGTCAACCTTGCCCGTTTCCTCTCCAACTGCCAACATCTGGAAAAGCAGGGGAGGGAAAACCTTGGTCTCTTGGGAAAGAGCATAGGAAAGAGCAAATCCTTTCTCAACTTTTTCTGATGCCCGTTTGATTGCGTCTGATACAACAACATTACCAACTGCCCCACCAACAACCCGCAACCCTTCTAAAATTGGTATTCCTGCACCAACCAGAAGCCCTAAAGTACGGGCAAACTCGGTCAAGACCACCTTTTTTTGCAGCTCCCCAAAAACGGGTATTTTGAATTTCAAAGCGTCAATTTTAGCACGACCAACCTTAGTCCGGGAAAACGCGCCAAAACCCCAAACTAGACCTACTCCAACAATAGGAATAGCCCACCACATTTTTTGCATGACCTCAGATATTCCTATCACAATTCTTGTTGTTATAGGAAGCTCCGCGTCAAACTCTTCATATATCTGTGTCAGACGGGGAATAACAAAAACCATCATAATCGTTCCAACGGCAAACATACCTATTACTACTATAACCGGATAAATCATAGCGCCTTTGACTTTGCTATGAAATTCACGCTGGCTTTCCAAGTTATCGGCAAGCCGTTCAAGGATTTTATCCAACACCCCTCCAGTTTCTCCGGCACGGACCAAAGATGTGTAGACCGGAGTAAAAACTTTCGGGTGTTTTTCAAGAGCACCTGACAAAGAAGACCCCCCTTGTATGTCGGAAACGAGTTGGTTTATTACCGGCTTCATTTTGGGTTTCGATTGTTCTCGGAGGATAACTAGAGCGTCAGTAATAGGAAGGCCTGCGGTTACCATTGTTGAGAACTGTCGAGTAAAATCGGCAACTTCCGAAAGACCGACTTGGTTCACAAAGCCGTTAATAATTTGAAGAAGGAAAAACTCTTTTTCTTGGGAAAGCTTGAAAGCCGTCAAACCTCGGTCACGCAGAAGCCTGGCTGCATCAGGAGCAGCATTTGCTTCAACCTTACCCCTAACAACCTTTCCAGTCTTATCCCTAGCCCTATACTCAAATCTCTTCATTGGTCTTCATCTGCCCCTTAACAAGCCGGGCCAGCTCTTGTGGACGAATAGAAAAGCTGCGCGCTTCTTCAAATGACACCAGCCCTTGTTTTACAAAACCTGCCAGGGTCGTCTCAAGCGTCATCATTCCAAACTCTGTCGAAGTCCGAATAATATTGTCAATCAAATGAGTTTTCCCCTCTCTCACGGTTGTTCGTACCGCGTCCGTTGCGGTCAACACCTCATAGGCAACCGTTCTTCCGCCAGTCAAGAGAGGAACTAGTCTCTGCGAGAAAACTCCCTCTAGTACATTCGAAAGTTGCAAGCGAATCTGTGCCTGTTGTTCAGGTGGGAAAACATCAATGATCCGGTCAATTGTTTGTGAGGCTGAGTTCGTGTGAAGTGTAGCAAAAACAAGATGCCCTGTTTCTGCAACGGTCAGTGCCGCAGCAATTGTCTCATAATCCCTCATTTCTCCTATCAGGACCACGTCTGGATCTTCTCGAAGAGCAGAACGTAGCGCTACTGGCCAAGAATGAGAATCCTCATTCATCTCGCGTTGTGAGACAAGAGCCTGCTGTGGATCAAAAAAGAACTCTATTGGATCTTCTATTGTCAAAATATGTGCTGGACGGGTACGATTGATCTCGCCAATCATCGCAGCAAGTGTTGTTGACTTTCCTTGACCAGTCGGTCCGGTCACTAAGACAAACCCTTGGCGTAATTTCGTAAATTGATAGCAAATTTTAGGAAGTTTGAGCTCATCAATCGTCGGGATTTTCAGAGGGATGCGCCGCAGCGCCGCAGACAGAGTTCCTTTCTGGTAGTAGACATTTACCCTAAAACGTGCCTCTTGTGAAAAAGAAAGTGCAAGATCTATTTCCTTATTTACTGTGACCCTCTCCAGTTGACTAGCAGTTAATATGCTTTTGATCAAACGATCCATCTCATCTGGAGTCAGAGGAGCCTCATTATGAACTTTAATTAACACCCCATCAACTCGTAGAGTGGGCGGGACGCCCACAACAAGGTGAAGATCTGAAGCTTTCCTGTCAACCGTTAATTGTAAGAGTTGCTGGATTTCCATAAATTAAGTTAAAAGTAACACGTAACAAGTGACAAGTGACAGGCTAGAAAAACTTGTCACGATTAACTTGTTACTTGTCACTACTCTTGTGCTACCCTCAATACTTCCTCCATTGTTGTCATTCCTTCCAAAACTTTCAGATAACCATCTTGTTTCATAGTTATCATGCCTTCTTCTTGTGCTTGTTTTGCGATGTTTGCAGCAGGTGCTCGCTCAAGAGTTAATCTTGCAATCTTCTCTGTTATCGGCATCACCTCAAAAACCCCAACTCTGCCATGATAACCAGTATTCCCACATTCTGAATCACCAGATCCTTTATAAAGTTTTACTTCACCCGTTGTTGATCCCGCCTGAACTTGCTTTTGAACTCCATTGGAGGCACCTTGGGCTTGACCTTGGACAGGCGGCGTGCCAGGTGAAGCGGGTCCGCCTTGGCTCGCGCCGGGCGAGACAGGCCAAAGATTACCAAGAACCTTTTTCATATCCTCAACAACAGCAGGTTCGGGGACATATTCTTCTTTGCACTTATCATGGATACGTCGTGTAACACGTTGTGCAACAATGGCGGTAATTGCCGAAGCCAACAAAAATGGCTCTGCGCCCATATCAAGAAGGCGGGGGATAGCACCTGCTGAGTCGTTTGTATGCAAGGTTGAAAAAACAAGGTGGCCGGTTAGTGACGCTTGAATTGCAAGCTCAGCCGTCTCAGCGTCTCGAATCTCTCCAACCATGACAATGTTAGGGTCTTGTCTTAAGAAAGAGCGTAGGCCTGAGGCAAAAGTAAGTCCAGCATCAGCGTTGACTTGTACCTGATTAATTCCCGATATCTGATACTCAACCGGGTCCTCAAGAGTCACAACGTTAACTTTTGGCGTATTTATACGAGAGAGAATAGAGTATAGTGTCGTCGTTTTTCCACTCCCTGTCGGACCAGTTACTAGAATAATGCCGTGAGGACGCAAGACTGCGTCTTCTAGATTCTTGAGAGCCCTGCCGCGCAATCCTAACTCTTGCAGTTTTGGCACACCTCCCGTTTTTTTCAAAAGACGCATGACAATCTTTTCACCATGAACCGTTGGAAGAGAAGAGACACGAAGATCGACCTCTTCAACCCCAGCTTTAAAGTTGAAACGTCCATCCTGAGGAATTCTTTTTTCGTCAATCTTCATCCCTCCTAATATCTTGATTCTGGAAATCAGTGACTCATGGAACTGCTTCGGCATAGTAAATTTTTCCTGAAGAATTCCATCAACCCGGTAGCGAATTCTAGTTGTTTTCTCCTCTGGCTCAATATGAACATCTGAAGCACGAGACTTGACAGCAAAGCCCAAGAGTTCTTTGACAATTTTTGCAATCGGTGCCTCTGATATAACTTGAGAGAGACGAGATAGGTCAACTGTACGCGCTCCATCTTCGGGAGTCGCTTCTTTTATTGCCGCTGTTACCTCTTGAGCCAGTCCAACCGAGTACCGCTCGCTAATAATTTTCTCGATCTTCGAGGGGATAGCAGTCATAGGACGAACCCGCATACCCGATTTTTGTTCAACAAATTCAACCGCTGCTAAATCAAGCGGATTTCCCATCGCCAAAATCAACTCATTTTTATCTCGGTCAACCGAAGCAGGAAGTACTAAGAAGCGAGAAGCAACCGACTGGGGCAAAATAGCCAAAGCCTCCGGACTAATAGGAGCCTTCTCAAGATCTATATATGGTACCTTATACAAAGTTGCTTTTGCCTGAGTCAAAGCCTCCTCAGAAATAGTACTGTCAGACCCTAAAACCTCGGCTTGAGTTTTACCGGTCTGGACTTCTTGAAGCTTAATTTTGTCTGCCTGTTGTTGATTAATTGCACCCTGGGAGAGCAAAAGATCAACAAGACTCTTTCCACCCGTTTGTGAGCTAGAAGGACCATTCCCATTTTGTGGCTGTTTAACAGGACTTGCCTGGGCAGACTGGGGCATATTACTTACACCATTATTGCTAAAATTTTGGTAGAATGCAAACAGTCAGGCATAGGCAAAAGTAAACTCATAGGCTATGTCTTTCATCTTTCTATTATGCACGCTTATCTCGTAACAGGCAAAACACATAACGATCGTGTCGAGTGGAGCAATCATCTCTTTGAGAAACAAGAAATAAAAGAGGTTATCCATATGAAACCGGAAAAACAGGTACATTCTATATCTACAATCCGGCAACTGAACCGTCAGCTTTCATTTTCCCCCCAAAACCCACAAAAAGGCCGGGGAATAGTAATAGAAGATGTTAATCTTTTAACCACTGAAGCGGCAAACGCTTTCTTAAAAACTCTTGAGGACCCTCCCGGTAATACTATTGTTGTACTAGCGGCACCAGACAGAGAATTAGTTTTAGAAACTATATCTTCGCGCACTACACATATAAACTTAGGGGCACCCTCTTATGCAATTACCAAGGAGGATGAATCAGAAGGAGAAAAAATATTAAAACAGTTAATGAGTTCGGGAATTGGAGAAAGGATGACACTCCTGGACAAAATTGGCACCCGAGAGGATGCTATAGAATTCTGTATTAGTCAGACATTCGCTGCCCGCGAGGCCCTACTCAAAGATCCAAACCCAAAACTTGTGGCATTGCTTGAACAAATCGATCGAACCTGTGAGGATCTCGGGGGTAATGTAAACGTAAAAATCGCTATTGGCGATCTACTTCTAAACTATCCCACATCTTGATAATTTATTCTCTCTTGGGTTAGTGTAGTAAAGACTTATGAAAAACCCATATGAGAAAATTATCCACCTCTTGGATGATAGCGATATAAAGTACGAAATTTTAGAGCATGCGGCAGTCTATACAAGCGAACAAGCAGCAAAGATAAGAGGAACTTCCCTCGCACAAGGGGCAAAAGCACTACTTCTTAAAACCGGTGATCAGTTTACACTGGCTGTGCTTCCAGGAAATAAGCGATTGGATTCTAAAAAGCTTAGAAAGGTACTTTCTGTGAAGAAATTACGCTTTGCCACACCAGAGGAGGTAAAAGAGGTAATGGGTTGTGAAATAGGAGCTTGTTATCCTATTGGTAAAATCATCGGAGTACGAATGATAGTAGACAAAAGCTTGGCCAAAAACAAAATTATTTCCTTTAACCCCGGAATCCATACAAAATCAATAAAAATGAAATATAGAGATTATAAGACAGTTGCAAGATTCAAAACTGCCGATATAATCCAGTAGACCCAGTGGGAAAAAACTGGGCAGCCGAACCGAGGAAGGGAAAAGAAAGGCAGCTAGGCAAACATGGACAGCCGCAGTTATAGCAGAACATGGTTTTACAAAGATTTCAAACGTACAAATCGGTGAAGGAGAAGTGTTTGTGTTGTTTTCTAAACCTAAGCAAGTTCCCAAACAAGCCTCGGTGTAACCACGTTTACCTTCTTTACCTTAGTGATTTAAATCACTAGACTATTTATGTCATGAGTAAGGTCTCTAAAAAGTTAATGGATAAGGATATAGAAGAAAGGATGTATGAAGTCTTCTGGAATTCCATCGGAGGTCTAAAAACACCCCACGAAACACGCAAGTTTTTCAACTCCTTTATATCAGACGTAGAACATATAATGCTTGCAAAACGCTTTGGAATAGCACTGATGCTCACGAAAGGATATACCTATCGCGACATTGAAGATACACTTAAAGTAAGTACGGCAACTATCATGAGTGTTGCGGCACGCCACAAAGTTGGTGGTAGAGGGTTGACACCAGCTCTTAAACAAACGCTGAAAGAGGAAAAAATCTCTGATTTTCTGGATAACATCGAAGAATGGT
>NZCP01000051.1 GCA_002686465.1 Candidatus Woesebacteria bacterium
GCCCCACTTAAACTACCCACCAGGCAATGTCCTAGATCCGGATTCACGGATTCTAGTTAGACCAGAGCATATTTAAGGGCGGTATCTCACTGGCGGCTCCACTACTCCCAAAAGAGTAGCTTCAAAGCCTCCCGCCTATTCTTAGCAGAAATATACAAAAACCAATACCAAGCTATAGTAAAGCTCCCGGGGTCTTTTCGTCTTGCCGCAGGTAACCGGCATCTTTACCGGTACTGCATTTTCACCAAGCTCCTTCCTGAGACAGTGTCCCAGTCGTTACGCCTTTCGTGCGGGCGGGAACTTACCCCGCAAGGAATTTCGCTCAATTTGTTACTACCACAACTTAATGTAGCGGTGTGATTATTTCTATCACACTCTCTATGTCGCCATAGAGTTCGGACTATATCTTCCCGTCAGTGGGTCTGGCGTATAGTCTCTGAGGATTCTTCTGTTAGTAAACAAAAACCTTTCCTGCTGATTGTCCGCTTCACCTTGAGATTGTTACAACTTTGGTACTCAAGGATACATTGCGGGTATTCCAGCATTTAGCCAAATTTTCTTTCTACATCTCCACGGCAATGGAGTTCAAAAGGAGGGCTTACACCTCACTAAGGCAAGAAATTCACCTTAGAACGATTATAGTTATCGCTGACGTTCACCAGGGCTTAAAGCGGCTAGCCTTACATAAATGCAAGACCACCACCCTTGACCTTCTGGCACTGGTCAGGCGTCACCCCCTATACATCCTCTTTCGAGTTAGCAGAGAGCTGTGTTTTTGATAAACAGTCGCCAGGACTCTTTAGCTGCGGCCCATGTTCAGGGTTCAAGATACAATTAAATATCCTAAATCCCAAACACGGGCAAGGCATCTTCCGAAGTTACGCCTAGCTATTTTGCCGAGTTCCTTAGGAAGGATTAACTTATTCACCTTGGGCTACTCGCCCTGTCTACCTGTGTTGGTTTACGGTACGGATTCATAAAAGTATAAGTATTAACAATTTTCTCGGTAATTTATTTGATTGACTGCTCAAACCCGAAGGAATGATACGCCACCACAAGGATGGACTCAAATCCAATAACAAGCTCAATCTCCTAAACCACGTCTCGTTAAAACAAACTTTTACAAAGTGCAGGAATATTAACCTGCTGTCCATCGTCTACGCCTTTAGGCCTCGACTTAGGACCGACTAACCCTGGGATGATCATCATTGCCCAGGAAACCTTAGACTTTCGGTGGGCGGGAATCTCACCCGCCTTGTGGTTACTCATACCGACATTCTCGCTCCCTAGCGCTCCACCAGCTCTCGCAAGTCTGGCTTCGACGCCCTAGAGATGCTCCTCTACCCCCGTAAATGACCCTAAGGTCAAAAACGAGCCACATCTTCGGTATCATGCTTAGCCCCGTTACATCTTAAGTGCAAAACCTCTAAACCAGTGAGCTGTTACGCTTTCTTTTAAGGATGGCTGCTTCTAAGCCAACCTCCTAGGTGTCTATGAGATTTCACCTCTTTTGCCACTTAGCATGATTTGGGGACCTTAGATGGTGGTCTGGGTTGTTTCCCTCTTGACCTAGGAGCTTAGCCCCCTAGGCCTGACTATTCGCAATAAAATTTCCAGTATTCGGAGTTTGCTTAACTACAGTAGGATTACTCCACCCGCAGTCATGCAGTGCTCTACCCCCGGAAACCTAAACGAACGCTATCCCTAAAGATATTTCGAGGAGAACCAGCTATTGCCGGGCTCGATTGGACTTTCACCGCTAACCACAACTCATCCCCTAGCGTTATACGACTAGTGGGTGCGGGCCTTCCCTCAATGTTACTTGAGGTTCACCCTGGTCATGGCTAGATCGCCCGGATTCGGGTCTTTTGCATTTGACTTTTAGTTCGCGCTATTAACACTCGGTTTCCCTAAGACTACACTACCTAAATAGTTTAGTCAGAGCCAAATATAAAAACTCGTCGGTTCGTTCTGCAAAAAGCACGCAGTCACTCAACAAAGTACAAGTACTTTAATCGAGCTCCTACTCTTTGTAAGCATATGGTTTCAGATACTATTTCACTCCCCTAAAAGGGGTACTTTTCACCTTTCCCTCACGGTACTAGTTCGCTATCGGTGTGTTGGTAGTATTTAGCCTTTCCGGGTAGTCCCGGTTGATAGCTCTACAAAAGCAAAACTATCTTCTCCCAGGGTTATCGCCCCAAGATACTCGTTCATGTCACCGCTTTATTATACGTTTTCGTCTACAGGACTATTACCTTCTATGGTCGCTCTTTCCAGAGACGTTCGACTAACAATAAGATAAAACAATAACACAGGCTGATCCCTTTTCGCTCGCCGCTACTAAGGGAATGTGTTAAGTTCCTTCCTCGACTGTAAAGCCGAAGAAAAAAATTAACTTTTTTTCCTTTCCTCTAGGTACTAAGATGTTTCAATTCCCTAGGTTCACTTCACTACTCTATGAATTCAAGTAGCAATCTCTCGGGTTTTCCAAGAGGGGTTTCCCCATTCGGATATCTCCGGGTCAAAGCTTGCTAGACAGCTCACCGAAGCTTTTCGCAGTCACGCCACGCCCTTCATCGTCTCCAACACCCAAGGCATTCACCATACGCCCTTGCAATTTTTTATACCTGCTTATGAACAATGTCCATTCGCAGTACAACAAGACTTAATTTTCTTCTCTAAACTTCAATCAAAAATGATTGAAATTGTTATTCCATTGACAAGGAACCTAGTTATTCTATTAGATAAAGGATTTAGTGTCAACAATTAAAAATCCCCTTCACTGTAAGCTACCAAAGGCCTAAGTAAAGGGGTTATTAAGAAACCGAGTCTTTTACGGTTCAGGTAAAATTATACTAAATCAAGAACAAAAGAACAAACCAGAAGCCACCCTAGTGGTGGCCGTCCCATCAGCTCCCCGGATTAGACGATGTTAGAACCTCTGTGATGGGTTGCCCCACCCTTTGATAGATTATGTTTTAGGTAAAAGAAAAAGCTTCAATGAAAGAATGGTTGAAGCTTTTGCAATCTTTATTTATTGTTGAGACAGAGGATTCGTTGGCTCCCTGCGGGCCTTTTGTTTTCTTTTAGGTAATTATCCTTTATATGACGTAGACTGAAATAGGAAAGATGGAAGTAGGCACGACCTTAACCTCGCATCAAAGCCTTAACTTCCAACATAAATTCTCTTACCTCCCTCTTTTCTTCCTCGGTACGGGGGTTAGATAGGGCAGATTTATGGATTTTGACTATTTCGATTAAGTCTTTTTCTTCTGGTATCACCTCAACCAAAAATCCTTCCAGTGCCTCCAGGGTTTTGATTTTTTCTGCCACATTCGCACTCAATAATGCAAATTCTTTCTCTGTTTTATCTTTGGTAGCAAAATACAAGATAACTGCCTCCAGAGGGGCGGAGCATAAGAAAACTAGTTCGGGTGAAAAAACAAGAATAGAAAAGCCACCTTACGACCCTACTCGTAAGGTGGCTTGAATAAGTTAGTGCTCGTATTAGAGCACGTTCCAAAGTGCTTCATCAAAAGAAATCTCACCTTCTTGGTAGCGTGTCAATGGGTCGGTAGTGGATTTACACACCTGTTCGAGGTTGGTGTATGCTTCACTGTCCGCTTTACCAGAGAGCCGAGCGAGTGCCAACATGTGTTGAGCGTCGGTATTGGAGAGTTTCTGTTGGGCTTCGGCAAGCTGGTCAAGTGACTCGGCAAGGTCAGCAATTTGCTCACGTACCGCTAATGGGATTCGATGTTGACATTCTTGACTGATACTTGCTATCAGATTGAGAGCTTTCAGGAGAATTTTGGCGGATTGGTCGTTAACAGCCGAGACATTTTCTGACATTTGAAGGGCGATTTTGCGAGCTTCGGAGAACTTTTCTCCGTCGCTCAATTCTCTTATCTCAAAGTCAAATGTCAGTGTTTGACCGTCTCGTGCTTCAACCGTAATTTCGCCGGATTCTTTATTCACTTTGTGCATCTCCTTTCGCAGAACAGATTAGAAATGCCCAAGATTCAGACACTTCAGGCTACTCACGAAAGGAAGGCGACAAGATCAGCTCGTATCGGTATGAGGGAACCCTACATGCTTTGATACCCGCCACAAAGTTCACCAAGTTCATTGAGACAGAAGGGCATCTTGAGAAGTTTGACGCGCGAAGATCCATAGCTTATCTTACGAACAGATAATCTAGCACGACCAAAATACTCACCCCAATTTCAGGTTCACGAAATGGAGGAAACGATGAATGGCGGAGATAAATACAAGCAAGCGGGTGTCAATGTCGATGCGGGCAATCTCTTTGCCGAAATGATACGGGAAAGGGTACAAAGAGCTTGGATAGAAGCGGAAAACACCATCGGGGGATTTGCCGGTAGAGGATGCATCCCAGAAGGCGCCAGCTTCATTGACGCATCCAATGATGGAACTGGTACCAAGATCATATTAGCCGCACTTGCCGAGAAATTTTATGGTATAGGGCAGGACGCTGTTGCAATGGGCGCAGTTGACACTTATGTTAGCGGTAGTATGCCAAAATACCTACTAGACACACTTGATGTGGCCGAGTTACGGCCAGAACTACACATCCAGATAATTGAAAGTGTTATTCGCGGATGCATAATAGCGGGGTGTCGCCTTATAGGTGGTGAAACAGCAGAACTGCCAGATATGTTCAAGTATCCGTGGATGGTAAATCTGAATGTGGCCTCAATAGGATTTCCTACTCCAGAGTTGGAGTACGTGCCTGTTAAGGCAGGTCAGCGTGTTTATGGGTGGTTGTCTCATGGGGTGGCATCGAACGGGTTTTCTTTAATTCGAGAAATCTTCAAGTTAAAAGACGATCCATCTGTTGTGCGTAGACGTTTGCAGAAAAAGTGGAAGGGATTCGCTGAACAAACTCTTGCAGACGTACTACTGCAACCAACGCCTATCTGGATCAGGGAGATAGAACAGGAACGTAAACGCGGAGTATGGTTCGCTGGCCACGCACACATTACTGGCGGTGGTATGATTGATAACTTTCCACGGATTTTACCACCAGAGCTCAAAGCGGTTATTTACCGCAATGCATGGAAGCGTCCGCCCATTTTCTCACTCATTCAGCAAGAAGGCCAAGTTTCGGATGAAGATATGGATCGTACCTTCAATCAGGGAATTATGGTCGGGTCAATCGTATCCGCCATAGGTAAACAACCCAGTACGCCTCTGCTGATTGGAGTAGTGGAGACGCGAAAAGACAATGAGCCTCAGGTACAGTTCACTGGTGCCTACAGTGATTCACAATAAGTTAGTAACTCGGATTCTTTCAGATGTATTATCTGAAGGGAGACAGCCCAACACCACGTTGGGTTTTTTAATTCCTACGGAAATGGAAATGTTTTACAAGTAAAGCTTCCTCTTTACATTTTCGGCATCAGAACCATAAGTAAAACCACCTCATATCTCGAACCGAAAAAACACCTTAGGTAAGGCACTATTCACGATTTCCTTTACGTTCTCTGAGAAGTAGGTAGAAAACTCACTACCATGATCACTCTGTAGTATTTTAAACGGACAAGGGAATCTGTCTTTAGCCGAGTAGGCAAACAACAAACTCCGATGAGTATTTATCCTTTCTGACACTCTAGCCCAAGCCCAACGAGAACAAACATCAATTAAAGTGTAGACGTACAAATTACCGGGAATCAGATGGATAGTATCAATCTGGATTAAATCGCCAGGCTGATGAACCAAAGGCCTACTTTCGGAGAAGTGCCAACGCTTCCAAGGAGATCTGTGTTTAATTAACCCCTCTCGTTTCAAAGTCCTCTTAACCGAACTTAAACTTACCAACCATCCTTCTCTTTTCAACTCTTCATGTACCACCTCGGCACACCTGTTACTCCGTAACCTTACCTCAACAATCTTACTTACCAACTCCTCACTTAATTGATTAGGATGTCTATTGGGTCTAGAACTCTCCGTCGGAATCACCAGCCTGTTGCTTACTCGAGCCTTCTTTACCCAACGCACAATCGTGGATTGATTGAAACCGGTATGTCTAGCTACCTTCCTAGTACTCCAACCATCACGAATTACCAACTTAGCTGCCTTCATTCTTATCCTCGGCAGATGAGGATTTTTTGTGTATGCCATATCCTCTATTCTAGCATCGGAGTGATGCATAGGTATTGACTAGAAAGCATAGTGTGGGAGAGTTGAGTTCTATCACTTGAAAGGAGTGGCAACCAAATGTTCGCTTACTGGGTTTTATTTTTGTTTTGTATGGTCTGTTGGCTATCGCCTCCGAAATCGAACGAGACCTTATTAGCCAACGCACCAAAGAAGCCCTCAAAGCCAAAAAGAAACAGGGTATCAAAATCGGAAGACCCAAAGGGTCATTCAAGAGCAAACTTGACCCGCTCAAACCAGAAATAGAAGCCTTGCTAAACAATGGGGCAACTCAAAAGTTTATCGCCCAAAGATACAACACCACTGAAGCGACATTGAGCCGATGGGTAAAGAGAGTTGGGTTGAAGAAACAATGACCTGTGGACGCTATCAGGGACTTTGAAGGGAAGTGGTAAAACAACTCACAGGGAGGGATTGAATTGGAGGAACTGAGACAAGAAATTCTGGTTGAGCTTTACAAAGAACAGCTATCCCAAATTAGACATCAAGATGCACTGGATACAAGGCTGTTTCTTATAATTCCAGGAATGGCAGGATTTTTGATTTTTGCTGTAACCTACCTTAGTAAAAGCAGTGAGTTTCCTTTAGGGATAGAGGCAAATTCTCTCTTTGCCGCTGTCGGACTTTTAATTGTGAGCTTTGCATTTTCAGGAATTTATACCGCTATCAAAAGTTGGATTAACTTCAGTAGGTTTTTTACGAGGTTTGCTCTCATTGAGAGAAAGCTAAACTTAGTTGAAATGGATATAATGCCAGAAAGGTTATCTTACAAACCACCCAAAGATAGTTGGCACGCTTTAAGAAGATTAGTGTGGAGTTTCCGTTCTACACTAATTTTTTTTTACATAGTCCTAGTATCGTTCGGTTTTTTCCTTATTTCCCGACACTTACTAACAAGCATCTTAGCGGCTATTGGTTTAACTATAGTTGGACTACTGCTTGCCCTTGCTCCTATCAATAGTGAACTCAAAGAAATTCACGCTCTTTATTTCGACAAAAAATCCACCCAATCAAAGATTAGTGATTAGGTGGACTATTACAAGAGCGGAGTTATTGTTAAAACCAACTGCCATATCTTGCATCTTCTGACTTGTTGCCGAAGTACGCCGCCAAAAGTCCCGACAAAGCAAAAATGATGGCACAAATGATAGGAACTATCAGAGTTGTTTGTTCAAAAGTTGCTCCAATTCCTAACACAATTGTCAATGCAAGACATAGTTTATGCAATGATACACAGATTGCACCAATCACTTCAATAAGGTCTTGTCTTTTTTCTTTACCCATTTGGGCACTTCCCCTTTCTGGGACATATTTCCCGCCCAGAAGGAGAAGTCTAACCAGCCACGAGAGATATGCCCAAAAATTGAGAGACAACTCTCTCATGGTCAAGAATCAAACAAAAGAGCTTACTACTAATGAATTAGCAGTAGAGACACTATACAGCTATCACAGTATCTTGTCAAGGTGCGAGGAAGATCTGTCTACTTTGGATAAAACACGGTCCAGTCTCCTCGTGTCTAC
>NZCP01000052.1 GCA_002686465.1 Candidatus Woesebacteria bacterium
CCTGAGTTATCTGCTGGTTTAAGAATTGATAGTAATTGAATCATTTTTTCTCTTTCCGTAACTCGTTTTCTCGTAAACTAGTAACTCGTCTCTCTTTCGAGTCGCGAGCCAACGAGTTACGAGTTACTTGACCTACCAGTTTCCATCTCTTAGTTTTTGATATTGGCTTCGTCTGAACAAATTGCACTACCTCGCCAACCTCAACACCAATCTCGTCGTGAACGTGGTACCTTTTACTTCGTCTTACTTTTTTACCATACAAAGGATGAGTATAAAACCGCTCAACACGGACAACAGCTGTTTTATCCATTTTGTTACTAACTACTTTTCCAGTTATAGTTTTCACCCTTCGGCTCCGCTCAGGACAAGTTTCCCTTTGCGACCTCCTTTACTTTTTTCTCTTGCAACATGGTCTCTAGTCTAGCCCGATCACGTCGAATATTTTTTGCAATCTTAACGTTTTTGTGCTTTCCAATAAAAATCTCAGACCGTACTCGGGCTAGCTCCTGATTTTTCTCACCTATCAGCTTGGTGACTTGATCAAGACTACTGTCTTTTAAATCCTTAAAGTCTTTTTTCTTCACTGTTATTTTTACTGCCTTTCCACCATTCGTACTGCGAAAGGAAGTTTAGCAGCGGCTCTCCTTAAAGCCTCCTTCGCTATTTCTTGTGACGTACCTGCTAGTTCAAAAATAATTCTGCCTGGTGTTATTACTGCTACATACTTTTGAATTTCCCCTTTTCCTCCACCCATACGTACTCCGGAAGGTTTTGCCGTTACTGGCTTATCCGGAAAAACTCTAATCCAGACTTTACCACCACGCCGTGTTGTATGAGAAATTGCGCGTCGAGCAGCCTCAATCTGACTTGCCGACAACCACCCACGACCTAAGCTTTTTAGACCATATTCCCCAAAGCTAACTTGAGAACCACGTGTGCTTACCCCTTTTCGACGTCCTCTAAACTGCTTTCTGTATTTTTGTTTTTTAGGTTGCATAACTGATTTAGAGAGAGTTTGACTCCTCTTCCTCCTTGTGAATCCAAACTTTTATTCCGACATATCCGGCTCGTAAAAGGGCGGGTGATTGGTGATAGTCAATTGTGCTTCTTAAACTTTGTGTTGGAACAGACCCTCTGTGATATTTCTCACGACGAGATATTTCTGCTCCTCCAATTCTTCCAGACAGTACAATCTTGATACCCTTTGCTCCTGCTGCCATCACCCTATCCATCGTTTTGGCCACTACTCTCCGGTGAGGCATTCGTCGTTCAAGCTCTCCTATTATACGGGCTGCCACAAGTTTAGCTGAAAGTTCATAATTTTTGACCTCATCAACTGGTATCTCAATCCTTGGTGCTTTTGGATCACCAGGCTTATATCCCATCTTTTCTAAAACAAAATTTCTGACTTCTTCAATACCTGACCCACCTCGACCAATTACAATACCTGGTCTTGAAACTTGTAGCTTTATCTTGATGGCACGAGGCAAGCGTTCTATTTCTATATCATGCACTCCAGCAAGTTTTAACCGTTCTTCAAGAGCTTCCCGCAACTCTATATCTTCAAGTAATAGCTTTTTGTACTCCTCGTTTTCAGCAAACCATCGAGATTTCCAAGAACGTGTTACTCCTACTCTAAAACTGACTGGGTTAACTTTTTGGCCCATTTTATTTGCCCACAGTCTTCCGCCCGGCCGCCGAGGCAGGTTTACGGATTACTGCTCCTTCCTTTTTAGTTTGCTTCACCACTTTTTGCTTTACATCAGACTTTGGTTTGTCCTCTGACTCAATAATTATTCTTATATGGCTTGTTCGCTTCATTATTGGGTGAAATCTACCCTTAGACACTGGCTGTCCTCTTTTATAGGTAGGTCCCTCGCCAATAACCATCTCCTTTATTTTTAATCCTTCCTCGTTCAACCCAAAGTTATTCTTGGCATTTCCCAAGGCCTGCTTAACTACCTTTGCCAAGACAACACCTGCCCTTTGGGGGGTCTGTGCAAGATAATCTAACACTTGTTGTGGAGACCCAACTCCACGAACGCTGTCGGCAACATGCCGCAGTTTTCTCGGACTAGTTCTCGCAAATTTTTGTTCAGCTTTTATCAACATTTTTGTTAATTCCTATTAACACGCTTTTTGTTGGCCTCCTCTTAACATCTTTCTACGTTTTCTCTATCATCCTTTTGACCACTTGTCCATGTCCGCGAAACGTCCGTGTTGGTGAAAATTCGCCAAGACGATGTCCAACCATATCCTCGGTTACAAAGATTTCAATAAAGTTTTTTCCGTTATGAACTGCAAATCTGTGACCTACAAACTCAGGAGGAATTTGTGAACTCCTAGCCCATGTACGAATAGGCGTCTTTTTCTCTCCTGTGCCTTGCGCTTGAGCCTTTTTCAAAAGCCTTGCATCGACATACGGACCTTTTTTACTTGATCTTGACATTTATTTCTTTTTCCTCTCAACAATTAGTTTATCGGAATATTTCTTACGCTTTCTGGTCTTTACTCCACGCGCCTGTTTACCCCAGGGTGTTTTAGGTATCATCCCTTCACCACTCCGCCCTTCTCCACCTCCGTGTGGATGAGCTCCAGGATGCATGGCAACACCTCGTACCGTGGGTCTTTTCCCTCTCCTGCGATTAGCGCCTGCTTTACGCAATCGCACTTTCTCAACTTTAGCAAGCTGCCCGACCGTAGCCCAAGCATCACCAGAGAACCGACGGATCTCTCCTGAAGGGAGTTTAATCAAGACATCATCATTTTCTTTGCTCTGAACCTGTGCCCCATTTCCGCCACTTCGAACCATTTGACCACCTTTCCCAGGCTTAATTTCTAAATTATGAACAGTTGTACCAACAGGTATATTTGCTAAAGGAAGAGCATTTCCAGGATTAATTGGTGCATCCTCACTGGCTATAACTTCGTCTCCTTGCGATAACCCCTCAGGCGCCAGAATATAGCAACGCACACCATTTGGATAAAGAATGAGCGCAATATTAGCCGTTCTATTTGGATCATATTCTAGTGATTCAACTCGGCCCGCAACCCCTTTTTCACTTCGTGCAAAATCAATCGTTCTCAAGAAACGTTTATGTCTTCCTCCCTGATGTCTCACAGAAATCTGGCCCGAACTTCCGCGCCCAGAGTGTTTCGCTAATATCTTTTTCAATTTTTTCACTGCTTTTTCTTCTCCTCTTTAACTTCAAAAAGATCAATTTTGTCTTTTTCACCGAGTCTGACAATTGCTTGCTTTAGATCAGCTGTCTTAACTAATTCTCTTTTTACTCCTCGCTTTCTGTTTTTTCCACGCATAGGTTTTGTACGCACTTTTTTAACCTTTACGTCAAATGTTTTTTCTATTGCTTCCTTTACGTCTGACTTTGTGGCACCTCGCGCAACAAGAAACGTATAATCATTTAAAGTCTTTACTTTATCAAGAGACCCCTCAGAAATCACAGGTCTTAACAAAACATTATTCCAACTCATTTTGCCTCCCTGTCTCGCGCCAAGGCGGGCTTGGCTTCCTTGGGATCAAATCTAGATTCGATGTTTGAAACAGCATCTTTGGTCAAAACAAGACTTCCGCCTGTTAGAACATGATAAGCAGTAAGTTGCCCAGCCACTACAACATCAATGCCAGTTATATTCCGAGCAGCCCTAAACAAATCCTCGCCCCCAGAATGAACAAGAGTTGCATTTTTTCCCTTCTTGCCAATCTTTTCAAGAACTTTGACTATGTCCTTTGTCTTTGGGCCAACTTTATCAATGTCGGCAACAACAACAGACTCCTCATGAACCTTGCTGGACAACGCCGATGCCAAGGCTGATTTTCGCATCTTTTTTGAAAGCGCCATTTTATAGTTCTCAGCACCGGTTGGACCATGAGTAATACCTCCACCAACAAAAATGGGTGCTGAACGTGCTCCGTGCCGAGCACCACCGGTTCCTTTTTGACGATAAATTTTTCGCTTTGAAGAACGAACGTCACTTCGTCTTTTAGTTTTTGCATGAGCATTCCTTTGGTTTGACAAAAACACACGAACAGCTTGGGCCAAAATCACCTTATTAGGCTCTTGTCCAAATATTTCTTTTGACAGGGTGACTGAACCTGATTTGCTACCAGATTTAGTAAAATATGGAACAGTGATCTTTCTACTTGTTGTCTTTTTTGCCACCATCTTTGGCATCCTCCTTCGTAAAATTCTTTGCCTCACCAATCTTCGTAACTACAAGAAGTCCTCTGTAGGCTCCTGGGAGTGGACCAGAAAGTTCTATTTCTCCTGTTTCTTTGTCAACATTCAAAACAGTCAGGTTTTTAATGGTGGTCTTATCTGTCCCCATACGTCCTGCCATCTTTTTACCTTTCCAAACCTTACCCGGAGTCGTACCTTGGCCAATAGATCCAGGAGATCTGTGCCTGTCTTTTTGTCCATGTGTTGCAGGACCTCCAGCAAAACCCCATCGTTTCATAACTCCAGCAAAACCCTTTCCTTTAGAAACTCCAGAAACTTGCACCATGTCACCTGGTTTCAAAACATCTGAAGGGTTAATAGTACTTCCAATTTTATACTCACCTGCGTCGGCATCGACTAAAACTTCTCGCAAAAAGCGAGGAGCCTTTTTTTGTGTTTTTAAGGCTCCTTTTAAATGTCCAGCAATGGGTTTTTTAAGACTTTTGGTTTTGCGGTGTCCAAATCCAAGTTGTAGTGCTTGATAACCATCTTTTTCCATAGTCTTGATCAAGGTCACAATATTTGGACCGCTTTTGACCACAGTCGCAGGCATCCGCTTGCCGCTAGATGCAAAAACCTGTTTCATCTCCCATTTTGTCCCTAAAATTGTATTAATCATTTTGTTCCCTAAACACGAAAAAGAGCGCCGACAGGCGCCCTATACTTTAAGCCCCAACGGCAAACACTCTCTAGAAGGTTAAGTCTTTCCCCTCCACGTTGGGCGTATTATATCAAATCTAGCTTGTGCGTGCAAGGAAAAGATGAAGAATTTAGGAAAACGGGAGTTTTTCTTTAAGTTTTGCCAAATATGAGTAAACTTGCGCCTTTTTGTCTGAAAAGATGAAAATGTAGATTATTTCTAAAATCCCAACAGTGTTGATGACTAAAATAGCAATAAACCAATTTCTTTGGCTGCCGCGGGCGGCCCGCCAAAGGGCAAATCCCTTCCAAGCAAGACTCCAAAGCGTTAGAGCCAGCAAGATAAAAGGGCTGAGTGCTTCTGGTTGAGTTAATCCAAAAAGTTCCATAGTTTAAAGACTATCACATCTTGATCTCAATCGAGACTCCTGCAGGGAGGTCAAGATTGGAAAGTGCATCAATGGTGCGTTCTGTGGGTTCGACAATATCAATTAAGCGTTTATGAACAAGCATCTCAAAATGCTCTCTTGCGTCCTTGTCTACAAACGGTGAAGTTGTAACAACGGTAATGTGGCGTTGTGTTGGTAGAGGAATAGGGCCAACCACTTTTGCACCAACTGCTAAGACGGTATCTATAATTTTAGCTGCCGCCCCATCAATGACCCTGTGGTCGTAAGATTTTAAACGTACTCTAAGTCGTCCTACTGCCATTTTAATGTTAAAAACCCCTTTCAAAGGGGTCTATTATTAGTAATTTGTGTTCTTAGGCAAGAACTTTGGAAATTACTCCTGCCCCAACTGTCTTTCCACCTTCACGAACAGCAAATCTCAAACCCTCTTCCATAGCAATTGGTTGGATAAGTTTGACCTTCATTTTGGCATTATCTCCAGGCATTACCATTTCAACACCTTCGGGAAGAGTTACATCACCTGTAACATCGGTTGTTCTTATGTAGAATTGTGGCTTGTAACCGGAGAAGAAAGGTGTGTGTCGTCCCCCTTCTTCCTTAGTTAAGATGTAAACTTCTGCCTCGAACTCTGTATGAGGAGTAATACTCCCTGGTTTGGAAAGAACCTGACCACGCTCAACATCATCCTTTTCAATTCCTCGAAGAAGAACCCCAACATTATCTCCTGCCAGACCTTCTTCAAGACTTTTTCTAAACATCTCAACTCCAGTAACAACCGTCTTGTGAGTATCTTTGAGTCCGACAACTTCAATTTCTTCGTTGACTTTGACTTTCCCACGTTCAATTCGACCGGTTACAACAGTTCCTCGACCTTTGATTGAGAAAACGTCCTCAACGCTCATTAAGAACGGTTTGTCAATATCTCTCTCAGGCGTTGGGATATATTCGTCGACCTGCTTCATGAGCTCCACAATTTGCTTTTCTGCTTCTGGGTCTCCCTCTTGAGCTTTAAGCGCAGAACCTTGGATAACAGGTACTTTATCTCCTGGGTATTGATACTTTGTGAGGAGCTCGCGAACTTCAACTTCAACGAGCTCAACAAGCTCGGGGTCATCAACCATATCGATCTTGTTCAAAAAGACAACAATTGCGGGTACGTTTACTTGGCGGGCAAGAAGGACGTGCTCCCGAGTTTGTGGCATTGGTCCGTCTGGAGCTGAAACTACAAGAATTGCACCGTCCATTTGTGCAGCCCCAGTAATCATATTCTTTACATAGTCTGCATGACCTGGTGCGTCAATGTGGGCATAGTGGCGTTTTTCTGTTTCGTATTCAAGGTGGCTAATATTTATTGTGACTCCGCGCTCTTTTTCTTCTGGAGCATTGTCGATATCACCAAACTGCAGTGACTTTGTGGTATTACCAGATTGCTTAGACAAAACGTTAGTGATCGCCGCAGAAAGCGTTGTCTTTCCATGGTCAACGTGACCAATAGTCCCAACGTTTACATGGGGTTTTGTTCTTTCAAATTTTGTTCTTGGTTCTGCTGCGGCCATATTATTTTAGACGATAAAAAAACTGGCTTTATTCAAGCCTAGGTGTATTGTAAAGCGTGACACCTGGGATGTCAAGATCTAATCAATTTTCTTCTGTTTTTTCCTCTTTTTTGCCAATTATCCCCTCTGTAATATTCTTTGGAACTTCTTGGTAATGACTTGGTTCCATATAGTAGCTAGCCCTACCTTCGGAAACAGAACGAAGGGTTGTTGCGTATCCCGTTAGCTCAGCCAAAGGAACAAGTCCGTTCACAACTTGTAAAACCCCTCTTGTCTCAGTTCCCATGATTTGGGCGCGTCGGCTCGAAAGATCGCCTATTACTTCTCCCATAAATTGATCTGGAGTCGAAACAGCCACTTTCATGATCGGCTCAAGTAGAACAAGTTCTGCATTTTTTGCAGCAGTCTGAACAGCCATAGATCCTGCAATCTTAAAGGCAATTTCTGAAGAATCAACATCGTGGAATGACCCATCGTAAACTGCAACCTTGATGTCGGTGACTGGGTAACCTGCTAGAATCCCTTTTTCTAATGCCTCAACTACACCCTTTTCTATAGCCGGTATAAACTCGATAGGGATAGCACCACCTTTTATCTCAGATACAAACTCTGACCCTTCTCCCCGACCTTTGGGTTCAACTCGTAGAAGACAATGTCCGTATTGACCTCTACCCCCAGTTTGTCGAATATATTTACCCTCACCACGTGCCGGATTCTGAATAGTTTCTTTGTAGGCAACTTGGGGTGCTCCTGTTGTTGCCTCAACATTAAATTCTCTCTTCATTCGATCCACTAAAACCTCAAGTTGCAACTCTCCCATACCAGAAATAATCGTCTGACCAGTTTCGTGGTTACTTTTCACTTTAAAAGTAGGATCTTCCTCTCCTAGTCGATTCATCGCATATCCCATTTTTTCCTGGTCTTGCCTTGTTTTAGGTTCGATTGCAAGCGATATAACTGGTTCTGGAAACTGTATGTTTTCAAGAAGAATCGGGTTGTTTGCATCACAAATAGTGTCTCCAGTTACAGTATCTTTCAACCCAACCGCTGCAATAATTTCACCAGAGTATGCCTCTTCTACTAGCTCTCTTTGATCTGCGTGAAGAAGAACTATTCGCCCAATACGTTCACTTGAACTTTTAGTCGAATTATAAACATTACTACCTGCCTTAACTGTCCCCGAATAGATTCTCAGCCAAACAAGTTTTCCGATATTTGGATCAACATTAACTTTAAAAGCAATGGCAGAGAGTGGTTCCTCATTTCCGGTTTTTCTTTCTTCCTCTGAGCTCGTCTTGGGATTAATTCCGCGTACCGCAGGAACATCTAATGGGGATGGTAAATATTCAACTATTGCATCTAAAATTCTCTGCACTGTTACCATCCTGTTGTCCCCACCAAGAATCGGGAAGAACTTCCCAGAAATCACGCCGCGTCGGATCGCGCGTTTTATTTCAGCAGGTTTCAACTCTTTCCCATCAAGGTATTTTTCCAAAACCTCATCGTCAAATTCTGCAACCTTTTCCAAAAGCTCTCCACGATACTTTTCTGCTTTTTCGCGAAGCTCTTGCGGAATTTCTTCTTCTGTCAATTTATTATCCTTCTGGCTTTTATAGGTAAATGCTTTCATTTCAATAAGGTCGACAACCCCATGTAGATCGTGTTCGATACCAATTGGTATATCAAGAGGTGCGGCATTTGGACTAAGCCGTTCGCGAATGGAAGCAATCGAACCGTCAAAGTCGGCACCAACTAAATTAAGTTTGTTTAGAGCACAAACTCTTGGAACATTATATCTGTCTGCCTGGTGCCAAACAGTCTCGGATTGTGGCTCAACACCGGTTCGGCCGTCAAAAATCATAACCGCACCATCCAAAACACGAAGAGACCTCTCAACCTCAACGGTAAAATCAATATGCCCAGGAGTATCAATAATGTTTACTCTGTGAGCACTTTGAGCAACATCCCCTTTAATCTTAGTAGTCCAAAAAGTCGTTATTGCAGCAGAGACAATAGTTATTCCTCGCTCACGCTCTTGATCCATCCAGTCAGTTACGGTTGAACCTTCATCGACCGAACCGTATTTATAGGTTTTTCCAGATTCAAAAAGAATTCGCTCGGTAGTTGTTGTCTTTCCAGCATCAATATGGGCAATGATCCCAATATTGCGAATCTGCTCCATTGGGAGTTGTCGGTTCTCAGTCGTAGTTGTGATTAATGCACCTTTTTTAGCAGCCATATAGGTATTTTACATAAAACAGCTGCTCCATGTCTGAAGCAGCAGAAGACTATTGTACCAAAACACGTACTTTGTGCGCAAATATGGTAAATTTGACATAGTATATATTTGATATATACTTAGTATATACTACGTTAATACTATGGCTGTAAGAAAAATTGTCGGTTTAGGAAAATACTCTGCGGTTGTTTCGATCCCGCGCTCTGCGATGCAAAAATTGGGATGGCGAAAGGGTCAAAAAGTAGTCGTCAGCTCCAGAAAAGGCGGCGTCAATATCAAAGATTTTCCGAATAAATAAAGTCGTTATTCGCCACCGGCTTATCGGAAAGGTTTTACTTCATCGACAAGAGGGCCAAGTCTTACACCTTCCTGCCTAATATCTTTGCTGTTTATAAAAACTCCGTAGCAAAGGAAGACTCTTCTGTGTTCCTACCAAACCCAAGCAGAAAGCCTGGTGTCGGCATTACAGAAGTGACGGATATAACTTCAATCTCCTGACCCATTTGGTATTTTCCCTTAGGAAGGGTGCCTATAAGAACGGAAAAAACGCCCCTAGAATGCCTTTTGAGTAAAATGACGAAATCCTGACTAGGCGCAGACTCGATAACGTTTACTACACTATAAACACCTGCGCTTTTGATATCTGTGGGGGAAAAATCAAAAAGTGTCTTAACAAAACCTACGCCAATATGGGCAGCACGTTCAGAAAAATTCATCTTGGCTATAATATACTCTTATATTAAGAGGTTCAACTTTGGGGAATTCACCACCTGAAGTGGGCAAAGGCCTACCGAATAAATAGGCCTGTTTTACTGAAAAAATGGGGAGTCTTTGAGAAATTCGACTTCACTAGAAAGAAATCCAACATTTGGATAATCTCCGTGCCACTTTATAATGCTACCTTCTGCACTTGGGTGGTCTAAACCAAATGTATGACCTAGCTCGTGTGCAGGAGTGCCCTTTGGAACTCCTCCTGCACATTGCCAACCACCGCTATATTGGCAAGGAATTCCCCATGTGTTTTCCACACCTGAAATAGGTTCTAAAACCCAATCTCCAACTATTGCCCAACTCGTATAATTAGCATCGTCCACCGATCCAGCCCAACCTCCTCCGCCTGCAACAAATGCCAAAGCGCTAACTTGCTGTTCCCAGCCAACTACACCGCCATGAACTGCTTTGTTTACGTAAAAAGGCATATCGCTTTCTAATTTACTTGGGTCATCCAAGCAATTCTGTGAAGGATTAGGTCCACAACGAACAGTTTGGTAGTCTTCTGCAGTTCTGACAACTTGGAGAGGCTTCATAGAAAAGGTTGCTCCAACCTTGTCACAATACCACTGTTGCATCTCATCCATATAGTCTCTGACTGAACTTTCATACTCTGGATACATCGACTTGTCCGCAGGATACACTAGGTATGGTTTAACAACAAAGGTATCTCGGGAAGGAGGAGAACAATTGTCCACAATATCAGGAGATGGAGATGAGGACGGGGATGGGGATGGAGTAGGAGTTGGGCTGGGAGTAGGAACTGGGCTCGGGGGTGGAGATAGGGTCGGAGATGGAGATGAAGTGCCAGCTGGGTCAGGCGCTATTGTTGGTGAAGGAGTAACACCAACGCTCGGTGCCGGACTTGATAAGCCAGGGTCTGGTGACGATATCACACTATCTTGAATTTCTTCTACACCATCTGATAGGCTAATTTTCAGACTGGGAAGGGATATAGGATCAGACGATCCTCTGGTATTGATATACGCCACACCACCTACTAGGCCGACGACTATAACAAAGAGGGCCACAAGATGAATAACACCTTTTTGGTCACTACTCACAGAACTAGTATATTACAATGGGGCCGGTTATCTGAAATTTACCACCTGAAGTGAGAGAATGCTTTATTGGCTTCTGCAGAGCGCTCCATTTGTTGTTTTTTATCTACTGCCCCACCTTCTCCCTTATAAGCGTCCATTATCTCAGCAACTAGTTTATTGGAATAAGTCTTATACTGAGCATTTGGTCGTCCATTTGTGGCTTGGATTAACCATCGGATAGCCAAGGATTCTTTTCGTGGGCCACGAACCGGCATTGGGACTTGATAGGCTGCACCGCCAATCCTACGGGGTCTTACTTCCATATTTGGCTTGATGTTCTCTATTGCTTGCAAGAAAACTTGGAGTGGATCTTTCTTTGCCTCTTTTTCAACATTTGCAAAGGCAGAGTAGACGTGCTTCTGTGTAACAGAACGCTTTCCATCTCGCATTGAATGGTTAATTAGCTTTGTGACAACCTTGCTCTTGTAAACCGGGTCTTCTATTACTTGTCTGATTTTTGCTCTTGCTTTACGCATGTTTTAAATTATTAGATAGCTAGAATTGATTAGTTAGCAGGAGCAGGTTGATCTGCTGCAGGTTGGGCGGGTTGATCACCCTCCTCACCGGTTGATGCAACCGGCGCAACTGCTCCACCTGTTTTAGTACCATACTTAGAACGAGAAGTTTTGCGCCCTTCAACACCACTAGTGTCAAATTTGCCGCGAACAATGTGATATTTTACTCCTGGAAGGTCCTTTACTCTCCCTCCGCGAATTAAAACAATTGCGTGTTCTGCTAAGTTATGCCCCTCACCTGGAATATAAGCAGTTACTTCTTGCTTATTGGAAAGCCTTATACGCGCCACTTTGCGGAGAGCAGAGTTAGGTTTCTTTGGGGTCATAGTACGTACCTGAAGCACAACTCCTCGTTTAAAAGGGCTAGTAAATTCTGAAAATTGCCGATCTTTACTGTTCCACCAGCGCCGCAAAGAGGTCGATTTAACTCGACGGTCCTTCTTCTGTCTACCTTTTCTTACAAGTTGTGCTGTTGTAGGCATATATTATTGTATCACGCGGTAGATCCTTGAGGCAGTTTGGCACGCTCTGGAGACGTCGGTATCCATCGTCCTATAATAACGTTTTCCTTAAGACCCAAGAGTTTATCTTCCTTGCCCAAGAGGGCTGCATCTGTTAGAACATTGGTAGTGTTTTGGAAGGATGAAGCTGACAACCAAGAATCAGTAAATAAGGACGATCGGGTAATTCCCAAGATTACGACCTGGGCTGTTGCTGGTTCTCCACCCTCACTCAAAACTCGCTCATTTTCTTCCTCGAAGGTAGCCTTATCAAGTATTTCTCCAGGCAAAAGAATAGTGTCTCCTTGGCTTAAGACATGAACCTTATCAGACATCTTACGCACAATAACCTCGAAATGCTTGTCGTTGATCGTAATACCTGTTGACTCATAGACAGCCTGGATCTCGTGCACCAAATATTCCTGGGCCGCACGCACTCCTCGAACAGAGAGTACTTCCTTGATATCTAAAAACCCAGCAGCTAATTGTTTCCCAGATTCAATCAAATCTCCATCTTCAACTTGAAGTTGGCTGGTCAACGGAATTAAATACTCTTTTTCCTCAACGGGTTTACTCAAGGAGTTGCGGACACGGACTAGCCATCCATTATCCTGTTCTGATACATCGACTTTACCTGGAATTTCAGAAAGAGGAGACAAAATTTTAGGAATCCTAGACTCAAAAAGCTCTTCAACTCGAGGCAATCCTTGCGTCACGTCAAGACCAACAATACCTCCTGAGTGCTTAGTTCTCATAGTAAGCTGTGTTCCAGGCTCACCAATAGATTGGGCTGCAACAACACCAATTGGAGTCCCTAATTCAACCAATCTTTTACTTGATAGATCCCACCCATAACAAAGACTGCAAAGTCCGTATCGGGCTTTGCAGGTCAGTGGTGAACGGACCTTAATTCCCTCTGCCCCAGCTTTTTCTATCTCTGCGACAATTTCTGGCGTAATAATCTGGTTTCTGGAAAGAAGTTTCTTCCCTTTGACAGTTATATCCTCAGCAGCTGCTCTCCCAACTAAACGTTGAACAATGGCTTTTGGCCTATCACCTCTGTCAACTGTCAACCCTTCCTCGGTTCCGCAATCTCCCAACCTTGCTATAACATCATGGGCAACGTCAACTAATCGGCGTGTTAGATATCCGGCATCAGCAGTTTTAATAGCCGTGTCAGTTAACCCTTTTCGCGATCCTCGTGCAGAAGTTACGTATTCAAAAATAGATAGTCCTTCACGAAAGTTTGATTTGGTGGGAAGATCGACTATTTTTCCTAGGGGGTCAACTACCAAACCACGCATTGCAGCCAACTGCTTTACTTGCTCTCGCGAAGCACGACCAACTCCCGCCTCAATAATAACCCTAATTGGGTTTCCTGGAAGAAGAGCCTTCCAAGTTCTGTCTGCCAACTCCTCTGTTGTTTCAATCCAAAGCTCTTGTACAAGTCTTTTGCATTCCTCGTTTGTAATTAACCCCTCTTTAAGGTTAGATTCGATATCAAGAAGTTCCTTGGTTGCTTGAGACAACATTTCACCTTTTTCTGGATGAATTTGAGCATCGGCAACTCCAAAAGAGAGCCCAGAAATAGTGCCAGCCATAAATCCAAGATCTTTAATGTCGTCTATCATACGCACAATCTCTTCTTTTGTACCTTGATCCAACACCCTTGCAAAAAGATTTCTTATCACTGACGCTGTTACAGGTTCATTGATATACTCGAGAAAATCAGGAAGAGCTTCGTTGAAAAGAACCTTGCCAACAGTTGTATCCACTCTTACCCCTTCTATACGAACCTGTATTTCCTCTCGCAAACCCAACCTACCCTTTTGCCACGCAGAAATTGCGTCTTGTGAATCTATAAAGACTTTTTTGTCATCCTTCTTGTCCTGCTTCTTGTAGCTATCGGCGGTCAGGTAATAAACACCTAGAGCCATTTCTTTGCTCGCAGGAATCGCAATTGGGTTACCATCAGCGGGTTTGAGCAGGTTGGTTTCTGGAGTCATAAGCTTGATTGCCTCTTCGCGTGACCTTGCTGAGAGAGGGAGATGAACTGCCATCTGATCACCATCGAAGTCGGCACCAAAACCAGAACAAACACAAGGATGAACACGAATAGCTTTTCCTTCGATAAGAATCGGGAAAAAGGCCTGCATACCAAGCTTGTGCAAAGTTGGAGCCCGATTAAGAAGAACCGGGTGGTCTTTCGTTATTTCCTCAAGAATGTCAAAAACTTCAGGTGGACGACGATCAAGCATGTTTTTAGCACTCTTGACGTTGGGAGCAATTCCTCGAGTAATCATCTCTCGAAGAACGAACGGTTTAAACATCTCAAGTGCCATCTCTTTTGGCAAACCACACTGATTAAGCTTCAGCTCAGGACCAACAACAATTACAGACCGGCCCGAATAATCAACTCTTTTACCCAAAAGGTTTTGACGAAATCGACCTTGTTTTCCACGCAACATGTCAGAAAGAGAACGCAAAAACTGCCTGTCCCTCCCACGCCTTGCTGTCCGACGTTGAGACGCATCAATTAGCGAATCAACCGCTTCTTGCAACATTCTCTTTTCATTACGCAAGATTATTTGGGGGGCACCAAGCTCAAGAAGATGGCGAAGTCTATTGTTTCTATTGATAACTCGGCGGTAAAGATCGTTAAGATCGCTCGTTGCAAAGCGTCCGCCTGACAACTGCACCATTGGTCGCAAATCCGGAGGCAAAACAGGCAGTGCACTCAATATCATCCACCGGGGATCAATGTCTGCACGGCGCATACCGTCAATCAATCGAAGCCTCTTGTTTAGCCTGATTTTTTTAACTTCACTTGCCGTTGTAAGCTCTTCACGAAGTACGCCTGAAAGCTTATCAAGGTTAACTTTATTCAAAACCGAAGTGATCGCTTCTGCACCCATTTGGGCATCAAAGAAATCCACTGCGTCGTAGAGCACAAGCTCTGCGTATTCTTCATCAGAAAGTAAAGAAAGATTGCGAACACCTTTAACAAGGTTTTTAAGACTTTCAAACAACTCTGTCAGTTTTTGACCTGATTTATCAGCATCTCGTCGCAAGCTCGCCACAGCATTGCGCTCCTCAAGATCTAGCTCCTCATTAGCAAGTAGTAATTGCTCCTTATTTTTTACTTTGTTGGCAACTTCCTTTCTCTTTTTCTCTGTTTCTCTGTTTAATTCTTCTACTTTATCCTTCTCCTCATCTTTAACCTCATTAATTCGTCCTTTTAGTGCATCCTCTAGAGACTTAATAGCTTTCTTCCTATCCTTCTCGCGTACATCAACAACCAAGTAGCGTGCAAAATAAATGATTTGTTCTAAAGCCTTTGGTGGTACATCAATGATAAGCGACAATCTTGACGGAGTACCCTTGAAAAACCAAACGTGGGTTACAGGCACAGAAAGTTGAATATGTCCCATTCTCTCGCGTCGAACACGAGATTGTGTTACTTCTACTCCACACTTATCACAAACTATTCCCTTGTATCTGATTCTTTTGTACTTACCACAATAACACTCCCAATCCTTAGTAGGCCCGAATATGCGCTCGTCAAAAAGCCCGTCTTTCTCGGGTTTTAGAGTTCGGTAGTTGATAGTTTCTGGCTTAGTTATCTCTCCATGGGACCACTTCAGTATCTCCGCTGGAGAAGCGAGTTTTATCTTTAGCCTTGCAAAATCAGTAAGTTCTCTCAAATCCATATTTATTCTCCCTTTCCTTTTGCTTGAATCGCAGTTGGTGTTTCTTCGCCTTCGACAGACGCGGCAGCAATTTCTTTAACTTCTTCTGCCTCCTCTTTTTTCTCTTCTACAAGTTCTCCTGTTGTCTCAATATCCAGACCAAGACTGTTAAGTTCGCGTACTAAGACTTTAAAAGATTCAGGAACTGTTGCTTCGGGTATTTCTGACCCTTTAACTATTGCTTCAAACGCACGAGCACGACCGACAATATCATCCGATTTGACCGTTAACATCTCTTGAAGGGTATGTGCGGCCCTGTGTGCCTCAAGTGCCCAAACTTCCATTTCACCCAAACGCTGACCACCCATTTGAGCTTTACCTCCAAGGGGTTGTTGAGTCACTAATGAGTACGGTCCAGTTGAACGGGCATGGGTTTTATCTTCAACCATGTGAGTAAGTTTCATTATGTACCCCACTCCAGCAACTGTTTCTTCCTCAAATGGCTCATCAGTTCTGCCATCATATAACTGGACTCTTCCCG
>NZCP01000053.1 GCA_002686465.1 Candidatus Woesebacteria bacterium
ACATTCTTTTTTCTCCGGGCTTTTTTGAGATCAGATTCATGAGCCATTATCGGCTTGGTGGGCCCAGCCACCAAAAATTGATGAACGCGAGCACCTTTGGCTGCTCGCGTGATAGGAAGAGCATTCACCTTAAGAACAAATGCTGCCTTGTCAGCATTTTTTTTGTAGAAGGCCCGACTTGGCGCATTATAATTAGCTATATCAAGCCGATTATTCACCCTAATTTGTACCAAATCCCCCTGCTTAAACTTTTCAGGCACGTCGTAAATACCGCGGATGCGCTTGGCGTACTTATTCTCACAAAATTTATTCCACTGCTTCTTAGTCAGAATAAAGCGCGATGGATCTAGAAAAATCATATCGACATAATTCGAAAAATACGGAGGATTTGCTTGGTAGTAGTGAGCTATACGAACAGCGGTGGTGCGTCTTTCATCGTCCCAGGCAAGCCTCCATTGTTCTTCCTCGTTCATAGCTTCGTCAGAATATGTCTCGGCAATACTTTGAAACCACTGCTCTTGACCGTAAGACAACGACCCCTTCTGAATAAACTGCTGGCGGATAGACGTCAAAAAGGCCTCTTCACGTTGGCGGCGATGGCCTTCTGAGCGCGCTATTACCTTATCAATATCTTCAAGAGTGATATTCGGCGCAATACTCATACGTTAGCTTTTCGTAGTGCGGAAGCCATTATTGGTCTCGGACGAAGTTTCCCATGAAACAAGACTCTCACTATATAATCCTTCGTGAAATGTTGGTCGATGAAAACCTTGCTGTCAGCAGCAGATAAAACGATTCCGTGAACTCCGGTTGTTTTGTCAACAACTAAATCCCCGCTTTTCATTTAAGACTCCAATTTGTGGTTGTATTTATATACTACTATAAAATAAGGGAAAAGTCAAGATTTTTTTCTGCGGATTTCGATCTCTTCTTTTGCAGCTGCAACTAGAAGACCGGGGGCCTGAATTATCGCGCCGATTGCAAGGGCCGACAACGCTGCAGTGGCGAAGAAAATATCCAATGAAACTTCTATAGCTTTGCCCATGTTTTCCCCCTCTCATCATAACAGGTGTCCTCTAGTTCTATACAGTGGTACCAGCAGCTGGGAAATTCCTTTTTTACAAACAGCATATACGCCATAAAGTCCGCCTTAGCGATGCACATTCCATAGCACTCATGTCTGCGTGAATAAAACATGCGATTAAGTTGTATTTTTTCTTTTTTCATTTCTTTACTTTGTTGGAAAGGTGATTGCTAGTAATTTAACTCTCGAAGTAAATTCTTTATTTTTGTCCGGAACAACCCCGGGGTCCAGCCTTTCAACCTGTCCCTCCTTCAACTCCCCCCATTCTCCGTTGATCGGAAAATAGATTAGAAGCTTTTTTGTATTTTCATCTGTTTTGATATAGATCCCTGTTTGACCATTTATATTTATATCAAACAAATCGTAGTCAACCAAAACTTTTACATCTTCGCCTCGGAGCATAATTCACCCTCCCAATGAGTGGTATCAATTATATCTAACCGGAGGAGATGCGATCAGATTGCATTTTTGCAACCTGTCTGCAAGAGCCTGGCAAAGCTGAAGTCGGTCTGGTTCCTCGTCCATACAAAGAGACTCGTTCTCTTCCACCGTTTTCCTGATCAAAATAAATAGCCTTTCATATGGGTTATTTGCTTGAGTCAGCTCCTTTGTATTCAGGTTGTCTACTACAAACCCCGCTGTTTCTCTCAAACCAAACCCAGTTTCGCTTTCGTCTTTCCAGTGAAAGCCATTACCTTTTCTAATATTCTTTGTCATAATACGACTCCATATTGTTCGCCATTACCATTAAAGCATCTGCAAGGTCAAATGCAGATGCGTAATCAAGATCCAGTCTCATACTACCTCCGATAAGAACTGTCACCGATCCGAGTTCCTCATATATCTCTACAAGAATGGAGTCTCCAGCTGGAGACTGTATGTAAAATTCTTTTCTGTCAGACATTCCTGTATGTTACACGGTTTCTTCGTCGCTGTCAACTGAAAAAAGTTGTTGATAGTCGTACTCCATGATTTTTCCCTCGTTGAATCCATTACGCATGAAAACAGCATAGCGGTCGGCAGACAATATGCCAACAATGTCCCCTTTTATTTTAAGAGGCTTTCCGATTGCGCGGTCGCGCAAATAAACCTCGTCGCCTATATTAAAATCACTCATATGCTAAATATACCCCGTAAACCCTTATAAGCTTTTTAGGATCTTGTCTTTGTTGATTTGTTTTAAAGATTTTCGTAAATGTCGCGCAACATATTCAATCTCCACATAGAACCCGTCCTCATCTCCAACCAAGGAACTATAAATCATAAAGTTCCTTGACCTCCACGTATTTTTAATGTGTAACATGCCCAAACGCACAGGTTCACATACAGACACATGTATCAATTCGTCAACAAGCGGGTCTTTCTCTAACTGTTCGTGCTGGAACTGGCCGTACTTTTTATTTAGCCACTTGACTACCGCCTTATACTTTGATATACAGTTGTATGTGTCTATTCCCTCGGTTCCCAAGATCAGTATGACTTTCGCTATTCTTTTTTTAATAAAGAACAGCTGCAGCTCTGTTTCAGCACCTAATAGATCTTCGGTTCCAATAAATACCAATTCGCCCCAATCTATATCCCCCATATAATATTTAAACCCAGATGGCGGCTCAAATATTGTGTATTCTTTTTCCCAGTTTAGACTAAGAGGAGCGGTTTGAACGATTGCCGGCTCCCAACCTGGCCCTAAGGGGGCGGTACGTGCGGTCGCAGGTAGAAAACAAAAGCACAATAAAGGAATTATTTTTCTCACTTCATCTATTACCTGCAACCAAAATCAGTCACCAAGAACCTCGTCTAAAACAACGCCTAGTTTAAACTTACCACGTTCCATCGCTTTATTTTGCGCGAATTGTGCAACTTCTGATAATTCTAAATTCCAGTTCTCAAGGATCGCGAGTAGCACCTCGTACATGTCGGCCGCTTCCTCCAATGATGGATCAGCAGCAAATTCATCAAGTTCTTCTCTCATTTTTTCGATCACACGTTGATTATATTCTTCGGTATACGCGATGTGGCCCCGTAGATTTTTGCCTGAATCCCTGATTATTTCAGGGATTCTATCTCTCACGAGTTTTGGTAAGGGGGTATTCAGCGGTCGACTCCTAGTTAATTACAATCTTGTCGAATCCAGCTTGGCCGCCGACAAGCCAATTTCTATCCACATCGCCAGAAATGCCGTCAAGCGTGCCAGAGCCTGTCCACTGCCATACTCTCCATTCCGGCCATGAACCAAGTCTATCAACTTTTATTCCTTTTTTTAAGGCTTTTTTGCTATAGTAAGCGTGCCACAAGGTGTAATCATCAACACCGGTAGTGTCACTTTTAAGGTAATACTTCGTCATATTCCCACCAGTGTAAATTATTGGGCGTACGCATGACTGGGCCTCGACCTCTTGCAAGAAGGTTAAAACCCAATTTCGAATAGAGTCGGGCGAGTGATCTCCTGCGCGCTCAAAATCAAGGACGGGACGCAAATCACCAGGACTAAGTGGGCAATGCTTGACGAAGTTCTTTACCTCTTGGTGTGGGTCATCGTGCAAGTCCGGCCGGGCGAAATGATAGCCGCCGACAGGAATACCTGCGCTGCGTGCGCCTGTTATATTTTGCTTGTGCTCGGGGTCTTGATAGTTGTTGCCTTCTGTAACCTTAGCCCAACAAAAGTTGGCCAATCCGGTTGCAGCTAGAGTTTTCCAGTCTATATTTCCCTGCCACTTACTCACATCAATTCCCGCGTATATTTCTATTCCAAATGCCGCGCGAACCTGTGGGCCGGAGCGACCATCAACTGTTAAGCCGTGAGCGTCCTGATAATCCTTTAGGGCTTCTTCTGTTTTTGACCCAAAGGTTCCGTCCGCGAGGACGCCTAGGCTCTTTTGCAGTCTTTTGACTTCCTGGCCTTTGTGGCCTTTCTGTTGAATCCATAATTTCATTTTAGTCCTCCATTTTATATGCTAAAGCTTTCGCCGCAACCGCAGGTTCTTTTTGCATTAGGGTTGTTAAATTTAAACCCAGCACCATTTAAATTATCCAAGTAATCAATTTCAATTCCCATAAGATATAAATAGCTTTTAGAATCTACGATAATTTTCACACCGTGACTTTCCAGTTCGCGGTCCTTAGCATCAATTTTATCTTCAAATTCAAGGAAATATGTGAAACCAGAACAGCCGCCGCCGCGGACGCCGACGCGTAGGCCGGCTTGCGATGGCCTCTCAACAAGCAATGCAGTTACTTTTTCTGCAGCAGTTGTAGATAGTGTGATCATATTATAATTATACCCATCAAGCGCATTTATTCAGTATCGGTTGTAATAAATTTTTTCGGCCAGTCTTCTTCCGGAGGCAACATATCAAGAGTATCTTCATTCCCTATGCAATTCTCTATCCTCTGTATCCTTCCTTCAAGGTTCTGTATATCTTTTACAATCGCCACTAGGGCGCGTTTGATTTTCATAGTTTCACTATTTATGTTCACCATTCTTCTTCTTTCGCGTTTTCTGGTCCCCAGGTACACTCCATTGCGGCCCGGGAACATTCTTCCAAAATAATCTTTAACCTGGATTCTTCCATGTTGTCACACACTCCTATCGTGGGGGGAGAATCGTACCACTGGTCTGTGTCAGACGCGGCATATAATATTGCTCCTATGCCCATCCCCAAAATCACTTTCAACATTTTCTAATTTTTTCTCTTAATTCCAATTTCAACTTCTATTTCACCACAAAAACCTAATGTGCACAGAGGCGGCTATCACAACGAACAAATGCCAAATTGTATGGTACCACTTATTGCCGTCATAAATATAAAATATCAACCCTAAAAGATATGCCGACACACCAAGCAGGAACCATGATAAACATTCAAACTGCGGTTCGCCAAGGGCAAAAACTACTAAAGAGATTATCCCAGATGATATACACAACGGCACCATCAAACGCTCTAGCCTTGTCGTACCGAAATACTTTATTGTGTATACAAAACTGCAAAAACAAGGTAGCAGACATACCGGCCACCAATTATTACCAGTCAAGACACAAAATGACACCCCGGTTGCGCCGATAGTAACGTGAATCGATGCCATATCGAGCATTCTAAAGAGATTCTTTCCCGAAGATTCGCCAGCCGAGTGATAAAGCACCGAGAGAAGAAAAGTCGTGGCTAGGGCACCACTTAATAATTTTCCCGCCAAGGTAGTTGTAAGCAACAGGCTAGTTAAAGTCATTCCCAGCGCAACAGCATGGGTAATTGTGTTCCACTTCTCTTCTTCTATCGTTCTCATTAGAGCACACTTATGGGGGGAAATTGTCTACATTATTATAATATCAGATTTTTGCAAATAAATCAACTCTTTTATGGGGCACATTCCTCAAATTCAGCATCAATGACGTCATCGTCATCGGAGGTTGCTGCCTCAGGTTCGGCGGCAGATTGTTCGTACATAGCTTTACCCACTTCTTGCACAGCGGCTGTCAGTGTCGCGATTTGGCTAGTTATAGCACCTGGGTCGCCTTCGGTTGTTAACGTCGCTCTGGCTGCTGTTACGGCGTCCTCAAGGGTGTTTCTGTGCTCTTGGGAAACCTTTTCCCCGTTATCTGCCAAAAGCTTCTCTGATTGAAAAACCAAACCCTCAAGTTGATTCCTGTTTTCAATGTCAGTTCTCTTTTCTTTGTCGGCGGCTTCGTTGTCCTTAGCTTCTTGAACCAATCTTTCAACCTCATCTGGCGGCATGGTTCCCGCCCCTGAAATAGTAACGTTTTGTTCTTTGCCGGTCGCCTTGTCTGTCGCCTTGACACTCACAATGCCATTTGCATCAATATCAAAAGCCACTTCAATTTGTGGGATACCGCGAGGCGACGGAGGGATACCGTCTAATTTAAAGGTTCCCAAATTTTTGTTATCTTTTGCGAATTCACGCTCACCTTGTAAGACCTTGATGTCAACTGCCGACTGGTTGTTTTCCGCCGTGGTGAAAATCTGAGACTTCGAGCACGGAATCGTTGTGTTTCTTTCAATGAGGCGAGTCATAACCCCGCCCATGGTTTCCAACCCAAGAGACAGCGGAGTAACATCCAAAAGAAGTATGTCGTTAACCTCTCCCGTAAAAACCCCCCCTTGGACGGATGCCCCAATAGCCACAACTTCGTCAGGGTTCACAGATGTGTTGGAGGGTTTTCCAAAAAAACCCTCAATCGCCTTGCGTACTGCTGGAATGCGTGTTGAACCACCCACCAATAGCACCTCATCAATATCCCCTTTATCTGTGCCGGCATCTTTGAGCGCACTCACTACTGGCTTCATTGTCTTCCCAATGATCCCATCAATCATCTGCTCAAATTTTGCACGAGTCAGAGTTAGTACAAGATGTTTCGGTCCAGTAGCATCAGCCGTAATAAACGGAAGGTTAATGTCTGTTTGTTGAGCACTCGATAACTCAATCTTCGCTTTTTCTGCGGCTTCGCGCAGACGTTGCATAACCATTGAGTCGCTGTTTACGTCGATGCCGCTGTCCTTCTTAAACTCAGATACGATCCAGCCAATAACAACATTATCAATGTCGTCCCCACCAAGATGGGTGTTTCCATTGGTGCTCATCACCTCAACGACCCCGTCGCCGATTTCAAGCACGGAAACATCAAAAGTGCCGCCGCCCAAATCGTAAACAATAATCTTCTTATTCTCACCCTTGTCTAAACCGTAGGCTAGGGCCGCGGCAGTAGGTTCGTTAATAATTCGTTTTACTTCCAAGCCGGCGATTTTGCCGGCGTCGCGGGTGGCCTGCCGTTGGCTGTCGTTAAAATATGCGGGCACAGTGATCACAGCCTCGGTGACAACAGTGCCTAGGTATGCTTCGGCCGCAGACTTCAGCTTCATCAAAACTTGAGCACTAATAGCCTGTGGTGCTGTGGGAGTTCCATCCACGACAATCTCACACATGCCCTGCGAATTAGCGCGGACTTTGAACGGTGCAGATTCAGCCTCTGGTTTAACCTCCTCATACTTCATCCCGATGAACCGCTTAGCAGAGTAAACGGTATTTTGTGGGTTAGTAACCGCTTGGCGTTTAGCCGAGTTGCCTACCAGTCTTCCACCTTTTGTGAAAGCCACTACCGAAGGGGTCGTTCTTGATCCTTCTTCATTTGTGATAACTTTTGGATTACCACTTTCCATAACTGCTACGCACGAATTGCTCGTACCTAAATCTATTCCAATTACTTTACTCATAATCTATTTCCTTTTGTTACGCGTCTTTTTCTGACACTCATATACTATAAACACGTTGTCATCTATGTCAAATATTTTTTTAGTAGGGATAGAGGGAGTCGAACCCCCACAACCATCTGGTCGGGAGATTTTAAGTCTCCTGCGTCTACCTGTTCCGCCATATCCCCAAAAAAGGCTATCCGCTAAAGAAGCGGATAGCCTTATGAAGAACAACCAATTACCAACCCTTCGTGGGGATCGAGTTAGCGTCGAAGTTGCCGGCCTTGTCACATATGACTTCCCAAAACCCCTTCTCTGCATTCGCCGAAGTGAGCTTTTGTGGCGCGAGAAATACCCTTTCAACAAGGCGAACCCCCTTCTTCAAGAGAGCGGAGTTATTCATCTTATTCAAGGCTTCGACCGCGGTATCTCGATATTTATCGAGCTTTACGTCGGTCTTCCCAAAGGGGTTTGAGTCCCAAATAACTACCGCGGTCTTCTCGTTTGGCTTATCGGTTTTTGCCTTAAAGCTGTTACCCGTCACGTTTGGGAAGATGTGACTAGTTTGCCCCAAAGTATACACGTTCCAGTTTTTCCCTAAAGAATTATTATTATCAAAAGTATTTTTTAGCGCAGTCTTAGTATAATTTTTAAACTTTTGGTTTGGAAACCCCCTACAAATTTGTTTTGCGATAGTTGTTAATTCCCCAGAGGACAAACTATACACTGTTTTTAGGTACCCCTTTAACTCTTTTAAGTATTCCTTCTCGTCATTTTTAAAGAGAGGATTTTTGTGACCCCCTTCAAGTATACTTGGAACCCCAGGCATGTTACTGTCCATGAAAGCCTGGGTGATATGAACAATGTCTTCCTTCGTATTTTTTCGCGCCGGCAGATGCTCGTTCGCCTTTGCTTGATATGTAGCGCGTTCGTTTACGTTCGAAAAAGTGCGCTCGTGGACCTTAACCACCCCAAACTCAGCATTGAAATCATTCTCGGAATACAATTCTTCAAGTGCCCGGACACGGTGGTTACCATCAATAACCATATATTCCCCATCAGAAATGGATTCAACGGTAATCGGAACTTGTTGTCCTTTCGCGAGAATATCGGTTTTAAGGGTTTCGATGTGACTATTAATCGTGCCGCATTTGCGCGCCTGGCCTCCGTTGTCTTTGACAAGCACCTTTTCAAGTGGAACATCTCTTGTTTTTTCTGTTAAGAATTTAGGATTTTTCCTAATACTCTCAAAATATTCTTGTTGGTTCATTTTTTATTCTCCTTCGGCTATTCACTGTAGCCTGTTAAGCCTGCTTCTTATTAAAGCAGGAAATCTTTTGATTAACCTTTCAAAAGATAAATACACTATATCATTTTTTTCTAAAAAAGTCAAGAGAGTTCTTCAACCCACTCAATACTTTTTTTGTAAAAAGTTTCATCGATTTCGCAACCAATAAAGTCTCTTTTTAATTCCTTAGCTGCTATGGCCGTTGTGCCGGCCCCAAGAAATGGATCCAACACCAGGTCTCCCGGATTGGAATGCTTTTTTACCAGCTCTTTGAACAAGAGTAAACTCTTTTGCGTTGGGTGAATCCTATTCTTGCCTGCCTGTGTCGGGAACTCATAAATTCCGGTATCGTATTCGCTATTGAATGTCGGCTTCCCCCCTTTGACTGCGGTCAGAGCGACCTCTTGTGCGTTTGTCAAGTAGTTTCTGCTGCTATTGAGTGGTTGTGGATTTGTCTTGTTCCAATCTATCTTTCTAATTTGTTTAAATCCTTTTTTTTCAAGCATTTCTATAAGAAAACTACTTTTTTTCCAATCAAAAAATATTATCGCGGTCCCCCCTTTTTTGAGAGTTCTATAAAAATGGGAAACAAATAGTTCAAGCTTCTGTAAAGTAAAATTCTTATCCCAATCTCCAAAATCTGTTTTTCGCGCATATTTCTTGCCGTAAACACTACCGTACTTCACAAAATTCTTTTTCATTAGAGAAACCTGCTTTTGTGTTCGATTCTCCAACTTAGCTGTATTAGCCTTTACCCAAATATTCCAACTATCCTCGTCCCTGGCGTCTAGGGACTCGGGGGAATCCTGTTTCTTGACATGTTCAACCCATTTGTTCATTCCGCTTTCGCGGGAAGTAATATAGGGAGGGTCAGTCAGTATGAGATCAACAGTGTTGTCTTCAATTGTCTCCAAATATTCAAGACCTTCCTTATTTTCGATTGTGATCATATGTGTCGTCTTTCTGCAAGATTGTTCGAACGCGATTCAGATCTTTCTGCAAGTTTTTAATTTCAGCCGTTAACAACCCCACTTCCTGTATAACTCTTTTCTTATTCTGGGCTTGTATCAAGGCGATTTCAGCGGTTACAGCGTTTGATTCTGTTGTTTTCTTCATAACAATAAAGCCAACCCCAACAAGGGCCAGCAATAGCACTATCGCGATTGTATCCACAGCTTTTATTAATTTCATGCTAACTTTTTTTACCTCCGACAACTCGTGCAAAATCTTTTTCTCACGATTTAAATTTATTCTTCTAAAAGAGGACAATGTTCTTTCTGCCACTCCAGCCATCCCGGATCTTCTGATTCGGAGCGAGTGCAATCTTTCTCTCTCAGTAGCCAACAAAAGGAATCCTCCACTCTTTGATGTCCAACCCAGTAACACTCTTCATATCTTCCGCGAACAACATTAGTTCGCTCTCTGCAAGCGTGGCCGTGTAACTCAGATAAAGGATTGTGACAAACCCACACTCTAGACTTTTTTTGGCGTAGTTCTTCTTGTGAGTAATCGTCCCCACAGCTGGCCAAGGCCAACAAAAGGGTGACAATTACAAATAATTTATTTTTCATTCAAATATTTCCTGTGATGCAAAAGCAACTGTATAAAATTTGCTGCGAATCTCTTCAACAATTGCTTTTGTTAACTCTGTTCTCGCAGCGGTAGACAATAAATTTATTTGTACCGCTGCATAGTTTTCTAGAACTTTCCCCACGATCTTGTGAAGCTCGTCCTCTTTTTTAAGGGCGGTCATCCTTCACCCCCTTTCCTTTCCAGCGTGCGTTGCGGCCGCGGACATCGTAGTGAGTGAAAGTCTTATACAGGCCGATGCCGCCCTTCATCATTTTTCCCTCTTTAATCAATTGCTCGATTACCTCCTTAACCTTCGCCGGAGAGACTCCAGCAATGACAATGTCAGCGGCTGCTGCAGTCAAATGCTGACTTCGTCTAGCTCCGCCAATTTTAGTGTTATAGGATTTGGACCTATATCCACTTATTACACGTACCGGCACTGCAAGGTATCCTCGTAAAATTTGTAGGTTTTTGGCTAGGAGTCGAACGTTTTCTAGATAGCTTGCAGGGACCGAAGCACCGTCCCTGCAAGCAAATTCGCTTAAGCTAAAATTTTCAGTTAATTTTATATTCATAGCGATAACAAAAAGGTTATGTGTTGTCTACGTCCCCAATGTCAACCAGTTCAATCTGAAAATTGAGTTCATGGCCGGCCATTGGATGATTAAAATCCA
>NZCP01000054.1 GCA_002686465.1 Candidatus Woesebacteria bacterium
CATAATTTAGAAAAAAGGCGTTCAAGCAGGTAGTGACAAGTAGGCTTTGGGCGAGAAGAATAGACTTTGTAAGTCGCGCCTTAGTCGGCTTACGTTTCTTTAAACCGGGCCTTTACCGGTTTACGTCTTTATAATATGTAATTATCTACAATAAGGTCAATCCCAAGAATTACCGAAAAAGTTGCAAGTTGGCAAACTCACTAGTAAACTAGTATGCGAGAAACACTTTAGAAACATGCCAAAAAGAACTTACCAACCAAGTAAAAAGAAAACAAAAAGACGACACGGCTTCTTAAAGCGGGCCAGTACTCGTTTGGGGAAAAAACTATTACACAGAAGAAGGAGTAAGGGTAGAAAAAAGATCTCCAGCTAACCTTAAGCGATTTAAAATGCTTCAAACACACCACCGTCTGACTAGAAAGAGTGATTTCCAGAAAGTTCTTAAAAATGGTAATCTGGTTCAAGGAATTTTTTTTGGGATGGCCTATCTTGAAAGCAGCTTATCCAGCGGCCCGAAAATTGGAACTATTGTTTCTAACAAAATATCAAAAAGCGCAGTTGCGCGTAACAGGATTAAGAGATTATTAAGGGAGACAGTTCGAGGATATATACCTAGTCTTGAAAAAGAAGCCCTTTTGGTTTTTCTTGCCAAAAAAACATCACTTGAAGCAAATGCAAAAGATGTGGCAAACGATGTTTCCACACTTTTAAGAAAATCAGGTCTAATAATTACAACATAGAGAGATTGCATCAAAAAGCAAAAATAATGAAAACAACGATCTTACAACTTATTCGTTTTTACCAAAAATATTTATCTTTAGACACAGGGTTTGCTCGTTCTTTAATACCACCAACCCTGCCGGTTTCAGGGAGAGTTTGTCGTCACTTCCCTACTTGTTCTGAATACACACACCAGGCAGTTGAAAAGCATGGCATCGTTACAGGTCTGGTATTAGGAATACGAAGGGTGTTGCGATGCCATCCTTGGGCTTCAGAAGAACCTGCTTTATCAAGCGCAAAGAAAAAATGAGTCTCTTAGAAACTATTTTTGTACAACCACTACTAAATGGACTACTTGTCTTTTATCACCTTTTTGCCAACAATCTAGGATTGAGCGTCATAGGCTTCACTGTCTTTATTAGACTAGCGCTGGTTCCTCTAACCACCCCCTCTATGAGATCTATGCATAAAATGCGAGAGCTTGCCCCCGAACTTTCAAAATTAAAAGAGAAGCACAAAAAAGACAAAACACGCTTGATGCAAGCGCAAGCGGATTTCTACAAAAAGAAAGGTGTTAACCCCATGGCTGGTTGTCTTCCACAAATAGTACAACTGGTGATTTTAATCGCTCTTTTCCAAGTGTTTATTCAAATGCTATCCGGCAATGGTGAGATTGCTCAAAAAATTAATCGATTGGCCTATCCCCCGCTCCAAGTAGAAGGAGTTGTCAATACAAAATTTGTCTATTTAGACTTGGCAAGGCCAGACACTATTCCTGTTGAAGGTCTTCCCATTCCTTTGCCAGGGCCTTTCTTGATTGCTGCCGCACTTGTTCAGTTTTTGTCGTCGAAAATGATGGCTCCCATGGTTGCCCAACAAAAGAAGAAAGCAGCAAAGACAAAAGGTCAACTAGATGACATAATGGCGTCCACACAGCAACAAATGATTTATCTTTTTCCCTTGCTTACACTGGTTATTGGTTTCACTTTTGCCTCTGGTTTGGTATTATACTGGTTCATATTCTCGCTTTTCCAAGGGGTACAGCAGTATTTCGTTTCTGGATGGGGAGGTCTTACCCCTTGGGTCACAAAAATTGGTCTAGTAAAGTCTAATGGTTAAAGCAAAAAAGAGCAGCAAAAAAAAACAAGATACTGTTCAAAAAATCGCGAAGAAGACAATCTCCTTGCTGGGGATAGATGGAGACATTGCGGTGTCTGATGATAAAGAAAATGAGGCAACAGTTGTTCAAATAGAAACAGACGAGGCGGGTATTTTAATTGGCCGGCACGGCGAAACTATTGGAGCCTTACAACTTGTTCTTAACCAGATATTTTATCAAAAAACTGGTGAATGGGAACGTATAGTTGTCGATGTCGGAGATTATCGGACTCGACAAAAGGACAGTCTTGGGAATCTTGCACAAACCGCAGCTGGTCGAGCCAAAGAGACGGGGAAACCTCAATCAGTGTTTGACTTAAGTGCTGCCGAGCGACGTATGGTGCATATTGCACTGGCAGATGACCCAGACGTTGTTACTGAGTCTGATGGCGAAGGAAGAGACAGACACATAATAGTAAAAGCCCCGCCAAAGGCGAGGCTCGCTCGTCTCGCACTGAAGCGGGTCAAAGACGGCAAAGACCAGAAGCTAGAACTCAAAAATTAGGGAGAGGTAATGCCTCTAAGAAACAAGACCCCTTTACATCATTGGATTTTTTGGACATTAATCCTTTTTCTCCCCACCCAATTAGGGAAACATTTTTGGCCTGATTTTGCTTTTATTTTTGGGATCAGGGTTGACTATCTCTCCCCCACCTTTTATTTCACAGACATAATTTTTCTGGTTCTTATATTTTCCTGGATTGTAGAAACAAAAGCGCTTCGAGAAATACCCAAACGAGTAGAGGAAGTAAAAAACAACAAAACTCCCCTATCTAATTGTTTAATCATATATTTATCTATTTATTTGCTAGCTAATGCAATTTTGGTTGCACAAAACCAGGGCGTAGCAGTCTATAAACTTGCCAAACTTTTAGAGATGTTTGTATTGGGTTTATATATTTATAAAAATCATACAAATATTCTGAGTAGCCTATTTTGGCGCATTAGTCTATCTTTGGCGGCTATTTACCCTGCGGCTCTGGCGCTCTTGCAATTTGTTTTGCAACGGCCTTTGGGAGATTTGTTTTGGTGGTTGGGTGAACGGACTTTTTCCTCGGGCGATCCCGGAATTGCTTTATTAACCATCAACGGACAAGAGCTGATGCGTCCGTATGCAACCTTTTCTCATCCAAATTCACTGGCAGGGTTTTTGCTTATTATCCTTATTTTGCTTTTTCCTTGGAAAAAGATGATCGAGAAGACCGCTCTTATTTTTGGAGTCGGTGCAATTATTCTATCGTGGTCTCAAGCGGTTTGGATTACGGCAATTGTGCTTTTTTCCCTTTGGGTTTTACGTCAGAGGAGGATTTTTCTAATTGGTGCAGGAAGCATCTTGCTGTTTATAACAGCCATTTCTGCTGCAATGGTTTTTGTTGGCACTGCCCAGTTGCCTTTTAATACAAGCGAAGACGTGTCGCTTCGACTCTCTCTAGCTCAAACTGCCAAAGAGATGGTTGGAGGAAATCCCCTCTTTGGGATTGGTCTTAATAACTTTATAGGACATTTGCCACAAGTTTCTCTCTTACCACAAGTCTCTTGGTGGTTACAGCCAGTCCACAATATATTTCTTCTCGTTCTAGCAGAGACAGGTTTTATAGGGATAGTGTTCCTCTTTTGGTTTTTATGGAAGTCTTTAGAAAATCTAAAGTTAGTAGAGTGGAACCTGCGACCTTACTACCCCGCTTTTTTGGCTATTTTGTTCACTGGACTTCTAGACCATTACTGGTTGACTCTCCAACAAAACCAATTATTGGCAAGCATTGTGTTTGGGTTGGTTCTTGCTAGAAGTAGCCGTCCTTGAGTAAACTGTCTGTGTGTTTGGGGTTATTGCAAAAAATATCCTTGCTCAGGGTTTTGGTAAGGTTGGGACTGTTTTACTTTCTCTAGCGACAACAGCCCTCTTAACGCGTCTTTTAGGCCTTGAAGGTTACGGGGCTTATACTTTTATAGCCGCCCTCGTTCTCTTTTTTGGAACACTGTCTGATTGGGGAACCAACATTATCGCTGTTCGTGAGGCAACACAACAAAGAGAACAACAACCAGTCATTTTCGGCAGCATTATCACATTCCGTCTCCTCTTGTCTGTTGTTGCATTTATTGCTCTAAACCTTGTTATCCGAATTAATCCTGGGTGGAGTAATTTTGTCCTCGCCACAACGGTGGCCTCTTTCATCCTCTTTGCTCTTTCCCTAAAAACATCTTTCACGATAATTTTCCACACACTTCTAAAACTTGAGAAGTCGGCTATCGTCGAAGTTTTCTCATCCGTCCTATTTTTAGGACTGGTCTTTTTGTCGTTTTTATCTAAAGGGGACCTTGTCAGTGTAATGGCTGCTTGGTTTGTGGCGACAATGGCAGCGGGAGCGCTTGCCTTGATCTTGGCAGTAAGGGCCGCTCGCATTGTTTGGGGTCTAGATACAAAGAAAATAGGTCGTATTTTCAAGGAAGCCTTACCAACTGGCGCCCTGTTTTTTGTTTTTTATATTTACAACAGAGTGGACACTGTAATACTTGAACACTTTCAAGGCAGTGCTGCAGTAGGAACGTATGGTCTCGCCTATCGCGTTCACGACAACCTTGTTCTTGGAGCAGCTTTTTTGATGAACGCCGTGTTTCCACTGTTTTCAAAGAAGTTTGCCGGCTTTGCGCCATTTACTAGTCTCCGAACTTATTATCAAAAGGTATTTGATATTCTCTTGATTGCTGCTGTTTTGGTTTTAATCTCTACTTTTCTTTTTGCCCCTTTGGTGGTTAGGATTCTTGGAGGAGATCAGTTCTACCAGTCTATCGGGGTTCTTCGCATTCTTGCATTGGGTACTTTTTTTGCATACTTCAACCATTTAACAGGATATTCTCTTATTGCTTTTGGCAAACAGAGAATTTCTTTATTAATCGCCGTTCTTGCCCTTTCTTTTAATGTCTTGGCCAACTTCATTTTTATTCCCCTCTATTCATATAGTGCTGCAGCAATAATTACAGTTGCAACAGAAGTGTTGGTCTTGCTACTATCCAGTATTGCCATTTGGAAAACAATCGGTATGTTTCCATCCCTTTTTTCTTTCCCAAAAACTTGGGTGGTTTTACTAAGGAGTCGGGGAAAAAGTTTTTAAAAGGAGACCCATGTTTTATAAAATTTACTGTGATGGTGGAGCAAGAGGAAATCCCGGGCCAGCAGCAAGCGCCTTTGTTGTTTTTGATGAAAAAGGCAAAACGGTGTTCAAACAATCAGTATATCTTGGAGAGGAAACTAATAATGTTGCAGAGTACAATGCCGTCCTTCTTGCGATAAAATGGCTATCGTCCAAAAATTTCAAAGAAGCCCTTTTATTTTTAGATTCACAACTTGTTGTTAATCAACTGACCGGCATTTTTAAAATCAAAAATGAGAAGTTGCAAGAGCTGGCAAAACAAATCAAGGCCCTCGGCCCAAAATTGAAGGGGACTGTCAAGTATAAGAACGTCCCAAGAATCGAAAATAAAATTGCAGATTTTTTGGTTAACGAGGAATTAGACAGTGAAACAAAAAAGACAAAGCGGAGCGTCAAATCTGTCTAATTTCACATTCAGGGAAATTGTAATGACGTCTTAGAGATAACCGCTTTCAGTTTCCACAAAATATTCTTCTTGAAAAGATATGGTAATTTCCATACCATGGAGCTGTGGTAGCAAGAGACTTCCCATCTGATTTTTTTCAAGGCTCTTCGCCCGTTGCCGCAGTTCTTGACGGGGCTGGATTTATTGGTGCACATGTTTGCAAAGCACTTCTCGATAAATCTTTAAGGGTTATCTGTATTGACAAACGACAAAGCGACAACGTTAGTAACCTTCTTGATGATGAGAATTTTTTTCTTCTAGAACAAGATGTTGGTGGAACCCTCCTTGACGAAATCAAGCGGGTTGATTATATCCTGCACCTTGCAGGGGTTGAAGCGCACCTAAACAACGAAGATGTTTCAACAGAAACGCTAGAAGCCAACTCGACAGGTGTTAAAATCTTACTAGAGCAAGCAGTTAAACATGAGGCCCGATTTTTGTTGGCGTCTGTAATTGGTAAATCGCAAGCGAAAGAAAATCGGTTCTCACACTCCGAGGCAAAAATGTTTGCTGAAGCGCTTGTTGGGGAATATGGAGGGAAAAGAAATGTCGATGCGCGGATTGTACGCCTTGGTGATGTCTACGGCCCTCGAATGATTCTCTCTTCAAAAAACCCTTTGGCCCAACTTATAAAAGAAACATTGTATAACCAACCACTGGAAATTTCCCAAAAAGGGGAAGCTACCCTTTATCCGATTTATATTAATGATGTTGTTGATGGTATTTTGAAAAGTCTTTTTTCAACAGGGACGAGGGGTGCAACAATAGACCTTTGCGGTCCCAAGACGGATCTGTCTACTATAGTCCAAACCTTGAAGGATATACGGCCAGGTATTGAAACCGATCTAGCGCTTACAGAATCAGATAAAGGTATTAATGAGGAAACTTTGTTTGCGGAACAAAGTTTAATTTCTTGGAAACCCAGCGTTGGTCTCAAAGAGGGGATTGGTAAAACCCTTGACTGGTTTGGCGAGAATCAAGAAAAAATTCCCAACAGTCACAAAAAAGAAAAGAAGGAGAAAAAGGTGGGTTTTTGGACTCAAGGAAAACCAGTGGTCGAAAAACCCAATAAGGAAGAGTCTAAGGGTAATGGAATACGGCTGGGGGTTGTCCTACTGATCTTTGGATTGTTTTTTTGGTTTTTTGCAGGCCCGTTTGCACAAGTCGGAATAGGACTTACGGAGCTTTATTTTGCAAAGACAGCAATTTTGAAAGGGGACGGTGATCGCGCTCAACAATGGGCTCATGACGCATCCTTTTGGTTTGTGGGTGGAGAGCGAGGGTTTGCTCGTTGGGGACACATACCTGGACTTGGTAAGGAGTCGGTCCGTCTAGCCCATACAGCCGGTCTACTTAAGCAGATGTCTGGCGTAGGTGAGACGGCAGCCCGCGTCTTTTTACAAGGGGAAGTTTTGGCCGATGGAATAATGGGGAAAGAGTCGTTTTCCATTGCGCCATTGGCGACCAACCTTTCTTTAGAGCTAAAAAGTTTAGAACGACAACTAGCTTTTCTTGAGGCAGAAAACGGAAAACTAGACATTTCCCTTCCATTTTTTGGAGAGCTCACCTCGAGCCTCAGTTTGGACATTGGCCTCTTGCGGCGGGCAACGACTACAATAGCAGACATTCTTCCTGGTCTTGAGGGTATTTTAGGAGGGGAGGAAAAGAAAACCTACCTTGTTCTCTTTCAGAATAATACAGAACTGCGTCCCACAGGAGGTTTTATTGGATCCTTTGCTCTTATAACTTTTGAAAAAGGGCGTTTGATAAACACAGAAGTTCAAGATGTTTATTCAGCTGATGGCCAACTAAAAGGGCATGTCGAGCCGCCTCTTCCAATTAAGGATTATCTTGGCGAGGCAAATTGGTTTTTGCGTGACTCTAATTGGAATCCTGATTTTCCAACTTCTGCAAAACGCGCAGCTTGGTTTATAGACAAAGAGTTGGGGCAGGACGTAGATGGAGTAATCGCCGTAGACCTTGAATTTGCTAAGGCAGTCGTGCGGGAAGTTGGAGAACTTGATTTGTCTGACTTTGGAGAGGTGGTTACTGCTGACAATCTTTACGAAAAAGCACAGCTGCACGCCGAGGAGGATTTTTTCCCAGGATCGAGAGCTAAAAAGGACTTTTTGACTGCTCTAACACAAGCCCTACTTGCGCGATTTACCAACCCTGAAGCAGGTAATTTCCTTGCTATTGCCAAAGCAACCGTCCTTTCTCTTGAGAGTCGTCATGCAGCTTTATGGGTAAAAGATCAAGATGTTAGTCTTGCTTTAAGACGCGCTGGTTGGGATGGGGCGCAAGGAGCAGTTGTATGTCGAGAGGGACAGTCAGACGATCCATGTTTTGCAGACTATTTACAAGTGGTTGAAGCAAACTTAGGGGTTAATAAAAGCAATCATTTTTTAAAGCGCACATATTCGATGGAAGTCTCTCTAGGTGAAAAGGAAATTGCCCACAGTTTGACAATATCCTACATAAACAATTCCAAGTCTGGTGTTTGGCCGGGCGGCGACTATAAGAATTACCTACGTCTTTTTGCACCAGAGGGAAGTATAAATGCCAAAGCCGCCTTAGTTGATCCAAAAGATGGCAAAAGAAAGAAGTTGGTGATTGAGGAGACGAGAGAACAAAAAAAGGTTGCTTTTGGCATGTTGGCAAACGTACCGGCAGGGGAGTCTCGCCACCTTATTATTTCTTGGGATATACCTATTACCAATTTATCCCCAAGGGGAGAACTAGTATTTTTGTGGCAGAAGCAAATGGGGACAGGGGAGGACCCAGCTGTAATAAGACTAAATTTACCTACGTCTGATTACCAAATGACTACTTCTGTGCCTCCATCGTTGACTGACGGGGGTGTTGTTGAGTATAATACGAACCTGTCGCAAGATTTCTTGACGAATCTAATATGGCAACTCAAATATTAAGTGCAGAAAAGAGAGAGGTCTCCGGGCGAAAAGTTAAAAAACTTCGCCGAGACGGTATTTTACCAGCCAACATCTATGGTAAGAAGATTGAATCTCTTTCTGTCCAGGTTCCTATAGGCGACTTCCGAAAAGTCTTCAAAGAAGTGGGGGAGACAGGGTTGGTAGAGTTGAAAGTGGCAGGGAAAGCATATCCGGTCTTGGTTCACAACGTACAACTTGATCCAACTACTGATGAATTCCTCCATGCCGACTTTCTCCATGTAAACCTCAAAGAAAAAGTAACAGCAACAGTTCCTGTTGAATTTACGGGGGAGGCACCGGCCGAGAAAACTGGAGAAGGCGTTGTTGTTCACCAGTTGAGTGAGGTGGAAGTAGAAGCACTACCTACAGATTTGCCTGAAAAGATAGTTGTAGATATCTCAAGCCTTGAAAAGGTTGATGATGCTATAAAAGTCTCAGAGTTTTCTGTTGATAGAAAGAAAGTTGAGATAAAAGAGGAAGACACCGAAAGAATAGTTGTTAGTGTTGCACCACCTGCTAAAGAGGAAGAAGTTGCGCCACCTTCTGTCGAAGAGGGCGCTGAAGGCGAAGCCGCAGAAGGTGAGGAGGCGGCACCTTCAGAGGGTGATGAAGCCCAGCCAAAGGCTGGTGAAGTTAAAGAAGGCGAAGCCAAAGCGGCTGAAGGTGAGGCAAAGCCCGACGGAGGTAAACCAGAGGGCAAGCAAGAGGCAAAACTGGAAGAAAAACCTCGAGAGCAAAAGAAGGAGTAAATTATCCCTTCGGCCATTCGGCAGTAATCAGCGCCTTTTCCTTAAGCAATCCAGAGTTTCCAGTTTGGTCACCAATTTCTTTTCTGGTGATTTGCCACAAGGCTTCAGTCACAAAGGGCATAAAGGGGTGTAGAATCTTTAGGCTTCTCGCGAGTAAGTCTACTAACAGACCTCTGGTATACTCTCCCTTCTCTGAGTCCTCATCCACAAACTTCTTGCTCCATTCTATGGTGCTGTCTGCAAAATCGTGCCAGATATACTGATAAACAATCTCGCCCGCCTCATTCAGTTTGTAGCCATCTAGCTTCTTTGTTATTTCTCCTATTTTTTTAGTGCTTTCTGCAAAACGACTATAAACATCGTCTTTAAATAGATCTTTCCCTGTTGTATGTTTCGGCATCTCGGGACCAAAAAACTCCAGTTTTTTTCCTTCGGTTTTGTCTAGAACGTACCGCGTGATATTCCAGACCTTGTTAGAAAAGTTTCTTTGACCTCTGATATTGTCCTCGGAAAGAGAGATATCGTTTTCAACGAGTGCTCCCCAGATAATGCCCATGCGCAAGGCATCCGCGCCGTACTTTTCCGACATGTCTAAAGGGTTAATAACATTGCCTTTAGATTTGGAAATTTTTTGACCTTCTTTATCGCGGACTAATCCATGGATTAGAACTTCTCGGAATGGGACCTCGCCGGTTGTATAAATGCCCAACATCATCATTCTCAAAACCCAGCGGGGAAGAATATCAAATCCAGTATTCATAACCGAGGTTGGATAGAAACGTTCAAAGTCACCATCCTTTGTTGTCTGAAGAGGCGCATATGGCCATTGGCCAGACGAAAACCAGGTGTCAAAAGTGTCTTGGTCTTGGACAAGTTCTTTGTGTCCACATTTACACTTGGATGGGGGATCGCCATCAGTTATAGTCCATTCGTGACAATCTTCACATTGCCACGCTGGGATTCTCATTCCCCAAACAATTTGGCGGCTAATGTTCCAGTCATACAAAATATCCAGCCAGTGAAGAAACATTTTCTCAAAGCGTTTGGCAGGAAATTTAGTCTTGCCGGTTTTTACTGCGCCTCTAACCTTTTCTACAAGCGGCTTAACCTTTACAAACCATTGCTCAGACGGCATTGGCTCAATCGGGGTTTTACACCTGTAACAAAGGGCCGCGACGTGCTTATAGTTTTTATCGATCTTTTCTATTAAGCCTTTTTTCTCTAGATCAACAACAACGGCCTCTCGTGCTTTCTTTGTCCTCATCCCAGAGTATTTTCCTCCAGCCTCTGTAATCTCGCCGTCGCTGTTTATAGCTTTAACTATCGGGAGATCGTGTTTTTGAGCTACTTCAAAATCATTAAAGTCATGCGCTGGCGTGATTTTGACTACTCCTGTTCCAAATTCTGGGTCAACATAACTATCTCCAATTATTTCCATCTCAACATCTGTTAGGGGATTGAGAACTTTCGTGCCAATTAGATCTTTTTTCTTTTTATCCTTCGGATTAACAGCCAAGTGAGTGTCTACGAAGATCGGCTCAGGGCGAGTGGTAGCAACAGTGACGTGTCCGCTACCGTCTGCCTTAGGGTATTTAATATAGTAAAGGGGAGTCGTTTTTTCGACTCTATCGACCTCGAGTTCTGAAAATCCTGTTCCGCAATGAGTGCAATAATTGATTAAACGCTCACCACGATAAACAAGACCGTCGTCATGTAGCTTTTTAAAGGTTTTGTAGACGATTTTGACTATATCTGGATCAAGAGTGAATTTATTTCTTGTCCAATCACAAGAGGATCCGAGTGCTCGGAGTTGGCCCTCCATTTTCTCCTTGTTCTCTTGAACGTAATCCCAGATCATTTTATAGAGCGTTTCTCGATCGTAATCAAACCGACTTTTGCCTTTTTCCTGGAGTTTTTTCTCAAAAACATATTGGGTTTCTATTCCTGCGTGATCTGCTCCTGGCAACCAGAGAGTTGGTTCACCTTTCATTCTGTGGTAGCGAGTTAGAATATCCTCAATAGCAATAAATCGTGCGTGTCCTATATGAAGATCATCGTTCGCATTAGGAGGAGGCATGATGATAATAAAGGGGTCTTTTTTGCTGGTTTTTGGCTTAAAGTACCCACCCTTTTCCCAAAAAGAGTAAATTTTAGCCTCATGAGCTTTGTGGTCGTATCGTTTATCCATGTTGTGTACAACAAGTTTGTGTCCAGGTCATTATACTTGGGATAACCAGCCCTGACAACACAAACAAGATATTATATAAGCGAAGCTTGTACAGCACCTTCGGTGCTATATAGTTGCTATATAATAACTATATAGTTCTTATATAATATGGTTATTATACTCCTGTAATAGTTAGACTGGGGTTTGCAGTGATTTTTCCCCACTTGATAGGTTTGAAGTTGTATTCTGCAAAAGTTGCTATATAACTTGCGTTATCGGTGCACAATCGAGGTGGTGGAACATGGAAACGAATGTCCATGTTCCATTTTCCAATTTCCATTTGGAACTTCTCGGTTAAACGTTGGTTGGCTGCGACACCGCCAGCAAGAAGTAGAGTAGGTGTTTTATATTTTTTAACTGCTCGCAGAGTCTTTTTGACTAAAACATCAGTTATTGCTTCTTGTATCTCATGAGCAAACTCATTTACTGGAATTTTCTTTTCTGTTTCTCGCAAAACTGCAGTTTTGAGTCCTGAAAAGCTGAAATCAAAATTATCCTCATTAATCATTGGTCTTGGTAATGAAACTTTTGACTTTCCACTTTTAACTTTTAACTTCATCGCCGCTTCGGCGATGGATGGTCCACCTGGATAGGGAAGTCCTAAAAGTCTTGCCGTCTTGTCAAAGGCTTCTCCTGCTGCATCATCCCTTGTTCCACCAATATACTCAATCTTGTCGTGGTTCTTCATTAGAACTAGGTCTGTGTGGCCTCCTGATACAACAAGGGCTACTGCAGGGAACTTTGGTGGTTTGTTATCTAACCAGTTTGCATATAAATGAGCAACCAGATGATTTACTGGGACAATTGGTTTGTTCCACACATAACTTAGTGTTTTTGCAGTTTCCACTCCTACTAGCAGAGATCCAATCAGCCCTGGTCCGGAAGTTACAGCAATAGCATCTAGACTTTCCGGTTTTGTCTTTGCCTCACTCAACGCTTCTTGGATAACTGGAATAATGCTTTTTACTTGCTCTCTTGCTGCACTCTCCGGGATTATTCCACCAGTTTTAATGTGCATATCAGAAGATGATGCAATAACATGCGACAGAATTTTCTTTCCGTCTTTTACAACAGATGCCGCCGTTTCATCACACGACGTCTCTATACCGAGGATTATCATTATAGCCCGGTCCCTCGAAGATACTTTGCTTGCCAGGGACGATAAGTGGAATAAAAAGTGCGATCTTGTAATGTGTCGGTGCCTCTCGTGACTGTGTAGTCGAACGCAGCCTTTGCCCCAGTTGCTGCAAAATCGATTTGTTTTACAACTCCTGCAGGGAGGGTTGGATCATCTTGATAAAGTGGGGGAGGCGCAGGTCTTATATCCCAGACGCGTGGTATTGACACCTCAGATACTCTTCCGTCGGATGTTCCATAAAACTCAAAGACTAAAGACCGGTTTCCTGTGTCCGGTTTTGCCTGAATTAGGACATGTCCAGGGGTGTCGTTTTTGATTTTTAGATCAACAGATGGCGAATAGATTGTTGCATCAATTCCTGGTTTTGAGTCTTGTTCATAGTAGGAAACACGGTAAGAATGGGGATTCCTCCTAACAATAGGGAGTCCACTATCAAGAGCTGCTCTGAAGAAGGTTGTTGAGACTTGGCAAACTCCTCCGCCGTCCCCAAGAATTGTTCCACCGTCTTTAATAATGTAGGCCTGTTGGTATCCAGAATAGACATCTATGTCGCCAAGAGCTCTGTTGAATGAGAAAACCTGGTTGGGCTTGATTAAAACACCATTTAGTCTACTTGAAGCAAGAGCAATATTATGTATTCGACTTGCAGCAGAGCCCCGAAACGTTGACGTGCCGCGACCGATCAACTCTTTTATTCCCAAGTCGTTTACTTCTTCGGTTAACACCTCAGGCTTTGTAGTTTTGACGGGTAACACAAGGGAGATTTTTTCCTCACTTGTTGCCTCGAGCGTTTTTAAGGACTCTCTGATTTTGTCCGTCAGTGTTTTTTGGTCCAGCTCCAACCCGTCCTTTGCAGGTGCAAATTCCTGCACTCGTCCTCCGTCAAAAACAAATCGCGCATTTTGCGGGGGTCGATTTATTCCCTCTGCAAGGTCGGAAGCGAGGTCGGCAACCCTGTCATCACTGATCCCCGGGCCGTGCAGATTAAGCAAGGGTATAAGTTCTTCCCCAGAATACTTAAAAACCTTGCGCTCAAATTGGAGGGTGATCTGTTTTTCTAGAATATTTTCAGCTCGTGTCTTTAGGATTTCTGCCTCCTCAAGTGTGAGCTCAACGACCACCTTGTTAACAGGCACTTGAACAGGACCTTCTTGTTTATACGCAATACTTGAGAGGATTTTTTCTCGGAGTTTTTCTTGATTTACCTCTTGACCACTTTTGCCAGAGCTGACTACAACAAGTTTGTCTTGGATTGAGACTCCGGGTTCGACACTTGGCACAAAAAGCTGTTCGGCAATGTGCGTTACCGATTGAGCAAGAAACTCTTCATCTATTCCGAAAATTAGTGGAAGATCAATCCATTCTATTGCTGCTTGTAATTTTTGGTTGGTTGTCGAAAAGATGTCTCCTTCACGCCCTATGCTGAAGGCTTGCTCTACAGTTGCTTCACCTTGTAGATCGGTGCTGAAACTTTCGATAGGAAATTGCCAGGTCTGATCCTCAAAAACTAGGCTGATTTCTGAAGAAGGGGAGACGGACGCGATCAATTCTATTGCTTGTTCTTGGGTTTTTCCAGAAAAATCAACCCCAGCAATTTTAACTCCAGGATAGATTCTGTTCCAAAAGACAAGATGATATCCAACAGCGAGGATTAGGAATAGGGGTGCGGCAACTCTAAATAATATGGCGAGCACCCTCTTTACATACACAACAAGCGAAATTAAAAATTTCAGGCTTAATGCAGGGTTAACAAGGCGCATTGCACTATGATAACATGGAAGCTAGCGGTAAGCCGAAAGGACACAAATGGATCCTCAAAAACAGAATCCGCCAACCTCGCCACCTGTTCCACCTGACCAGAGTGGAAATCAGAGTGGTTTAGCATCAAATCCTGTTCCAGCCGAGACTGGTGGGGTGGATATTCCACCGCTCCCGCCGGAGCAAAACGCAGGCGTTGCGGGCGGGCCACCGCCACCCCAAGATGTGGGTGGTTCTATGGCAACTCCGGTACCTGGTCCAGAGCCTTCGTCGATGCCACCACCTAGCACAACCCAGACGGATGTCTCGGGTAACGTTCCTCCATCAACTTCAACAGAAGAAAACCAACAAATTATTCCTCCTGAAGGAGGTGGGAGGAAAGCATTTCCCGTCAAACTTGTCCTTATCGGGTTGGCAGTACTTGTTTTATTGGTAGGGGCCGCCTTTGCCATCAAAACATTCTTATTTAAAGGCACCACCCCTGAACAAAAAGAAGTAGCACTGTCTTACTGGGGGCTTTGGGAGGATTCTGCGACCATGGGAGAATTGATTCGCGAATACGAGAGTCAAAATCCAAATGTCAAAATACAATACACCAAACAGTCAAAAGAGGATTACAGGGAAAGATTAATAAACAGTTTAGCTGGAGGTTCTGGACCAGATATTTTTCGCTTTCATAATACTTGGGTTCCCATGCTCTCTTCACACCTAGCCGATTTGCCTGGTGAGGTGATGGATGCTGCAACTTTCCAGAGAACATTCTATCCGGTTGCATCCCAGGACTTGCGCAGAGGTGCATCTCTTGTGGGTATCCCATTAATGATTGATGGGCTTGCTTTATATATTAACGAGGATATTTTTTCAGGGGCCTCCAAGAGTGCTCCTAAAACGTGGGAGGAGCTTAGGCAAACAGCGCTTGTATTAACAGTTAAGGACGAGGAGGGGAGGACACAGCAAGCAGGAGTGGCCTTGGGCAGAACGGATAATGTTGACCACTGGGAGGATATTTTGTCTGTTATGATGTTGCAAAATGGCGCAGATCCTGCCAATCCGGTTGGCGATTTGGGAGAGGACGCCCTATCTTTCTTTACAGTCTTTGCAACAAAAGACAGGGTTTGGAATGGAACCTTACCTCCTTCAACACAGGCTTTTGCAAGTGGCAAGCTTGCTATGTACTTTGGCCCTAGCTGGCGTGCATTCGAAATAGAAAAGCTAAATCCGAATTTACGTTTTAAAGTGGTTCCAGTTCCACAGCTTCCCAAGAATGATCCAGAACAACCGGACGTTAACTGGGCATCGTATTGGGCTGAGGGAGTGTGGAGTAAAAGTGAGGGTTCAGGGGAAGCTTGGAAATTTTTAAAGTTTTTGTCCCAAGAAAGCTCTTTACAAAAGATTTATCAAGGTTCTTCCAAGACACGTGTTTTTGGAGCTGTTTATCCCCGACCCGACATGGCCTCTCTCTTAGAAACTCACCAGGTTTTGGGTACATATGTTAAACAGGCGCCAAGCGCAAAAAGTTGGTATCTTGCGTCACGCACATTTGATGGACCGACTGGCATTAACTCGAGGGTGGCGGCTTATTTTGCGGATAGCATTAATGGAATTGTTGATCAAGGTAAAAAACCAGCCGCTGTTTTGCCAACAGTCGCATCTGGAGTAGGACAAGTACTATCAGGTTACAGTAGCGCAAGATGACCCAAGTCACACACTCCCAATTTCTTTCCCTGGTCTATCATGACCTTTTTGATTACCCATTAACTCGCGAAGAACTTTGGTTTTGGGAGGTAGGAAACCAAAAGTCTCCACATCACATAGTCGAGCAGACAGGTCAGTTTTATCACTTGCCTAAAAAGCGCAAGTGCGTTTTGGGTCGTATTGCCAAAAGGGACACAAATGAGTACAAGTATGCACAGGCCATGAGAGCAAGTAGTGTCTTAAGTCACATACCAACAATAGAGCTGGTCGGAGTTTCAGGAGCTCTTGCTATGGGTGATGCAAAAGAGGATGACGATATAGATCTTTTTATAGTGACTGCTCAGGACACATTATGGGTAACTAGAGCTCTATCTTTTTTAGTCCTCAGGTTTGCCAAAATCCCTGTCAGGCGATTTGGAGAGAAGGATGTGAGCAATAAACTTTGCTTGAATCTTTGGGTTGACAAGAAAAATTTGGATTTTTCCGAAAGAGAAGAAATTTATACTGCCCACGAGACAGTACAAGTAAAAGCATTGTTTGATAGGGGAGGCATATATAAAAAACTTATTGAAGCCAACTCTTGGATTGAGAAATTCTTTCCAAACGCTTTCAAGGTTTTAAAGGTAGAGAATGGCGAGGATACTTCGCAAGAACAGGGTGTAGTCCACAAGTTATCCACAATCTTAGTGCGTTTATTTGAGGTTCCTGTACGTCTGATACAGATGGCCTATATGTCGAGAAGAAAAACTAAAGAAAACGTCTCTAAAGGAAAAGCATTTTTCCATCCTTTAGATTGGAAAGAGACTATTCCTAAAGTTTTCCTTTTGCGCCTTGAGCAGATTTCAAAGGGAAAGCAACCAGTATCTCCGGTTTCTGCTTTTGTTGAAAATTAACAAAAAGTGTTTCCTTCTTGACAACACGCACAGGTCTATTCTACAATAGCACTCGCTGTCAATGAGTGCCGACAGTTTTTTGCGTTTTTGGTAAAAAAGAATAATTAAAAAATGGCAAAGCAAACAAATTTTAATCCTGCTCCAGGTTATATTTTTCTAGAACCAGAAGAGGAAGAGAAAAAGACTGCCTCAGGAATTGTTCTTCCAGACACTGCAAGCGGTGAGAAACCACAGATGGGTAAAGTCATTGCGGTAGGAGATCCAGAGCAAACCGATTCAGGAGAAAAAAAAGCTCCTGCAAAAGTAGGTGAGATGGTCGTTTACAAAAAATGGGGAGGAAACGAGATTAAGGTTGAAGGTAAACGACCATA
>NZCP01000055.1 GCA_002686465.1 Candidatus Woesebacteria bacterium
CGCTAACAATATTGGCACTCACCGTTATTTGGAGAAAACAACTTCTCAAGCTACCACGCAAACAATTAGTCCTTGCAATTATTGCATTTTTGGTTGTGGTTGCACCGATTACCGCGAACACAGTTTTTGGTGGAGGTACAACAAGGTTCAATTATATCTCCGTCTTTACCGATCCGACAATTCCTCCAGAAGTCGACTTTTCGAGATTTCTAGATGCTAAAGCATATAGTGAAGGGGAAGTAAAGACTGGAACACAGACTACTATTTTGGATAGGCTATTTCACAATAAAGTTATTATGTGGGGAGATAAAATAAGCAGTAATTACTTACAGACCTTTTCCACGGATTTCCTCTTTGTAAAAGGTGACGGTAATTTGAGACATTCCCCAAAAGGGATTGGTCAATTTTATAGATTCGAGGCGATATTCATGCTCTTGGGCCTTGTTTTTCTTTTTCTGAAACCCTTAGACAAAAAAATTAAGATTTTTATTCTTTTGTGGATAATTTTTGCACCTCTCACTTCTGCTATAACGCGAGACGGTGGTGGACATGCAACAAGATCGCTGTTTTTATTACCGCCACTATTACTACTGGTAACATGGGGTGTTTATTACAGTTGGGAGGCACTCAAAAAGAATTGGGGGAGGAGAGTGTTTGCCATAACCTACTCAGGTATTCTGCTAGCTAGTGTGCTATTTTACCAACACAACTACTGGATGCATTATCCATGGGATTCTGAGCGGTGGTGGAGTGCAGGTTGGGAGGATGCAATAAAATCAACAATTACAGAAGGGGAGAATTACAAAAAAGTCATTATCACTCTTGCAGCAGACCCATCTCTTATATTTTTTCTTGGCTGGTCGGAGTACGACCCGGCTAAATTTCAAAAGGAGTACTTTTTAGAGAAGGCGGAGATTCGTGGTTTTAAGGAGGTAACAAAATTAGACAAATACTATTTTGGTAAGACGGATGGGAATTTTGGCACAAATGGGGGGGTCGGTCTTTATGATCTTAGCTCTATCCTTGATGAGGATACTTTATATCTTGCTTCCGAACGCGAGGTCAACATTAATTTAATTGATCACCCTGATAAAAAACCGGATGGTCTTAACCTTATTAAAGCAATCACCTTTCCATCCGGCGATCCAGCTTTCTATTTGTTTGCAAGATCTAAATGAACCTCCGAGGCCTAATAGGCCTCGGTCCCGCTGAGCGGGAACGGTTTGATCACTGCTTCGCTTCACCCGCGGGCTAATAGCCCACGGTTCTCGCGAAGTTTGAATAGAAGATACCATGGAAAAAGATAAGTTATTAAAGGGAACTGTTGGTCTGCTACTTCTTTTGGTGATTTTAACTATCCCTAGTTTTTGGCACATGTTACGGCCTGGAATTTTCTCTATGCAGGATTTTCATGCGTTTCGCCTTTTTGAGTTTGATCGGTGTATACAAGATTTACAAATTCCTTGCCGTTGGGCACCGGACTCAAGTTTCGGATACGGGCAGCCCCTTTTTAATTTTTACAACCAAATAGTTTATGCGCTTGGTGAACCCTTCCTTCTTGCAGGGCTTCAAGTTATCGATACGATCAAGCTTCTATTTATTTTATCTTTGGTTGGTTCTGCAATAGGGATGTTTTTCCTGGGTAGGCAGTTGTGGAAGTCAAATTTGGCTGGATTTTTGGCGGCAGCACTATACGTATATGCTCCCTACAGGGCTGTTGATGTTTTTGTTCGAGGGGCATTGCCGGAGGCTTTCGCTTTTGTCTTTTTTCCTTTGATCGTTCTTTTTTTTAACCGTTATGTTTTAGGTGAACGCAAAAATAACCTTTTGCTTTTCAGCCTTCTTTTAGCGCTACTTCTGTTGACTCACAATCTTTCATTTTTAATGTTTTCGATCTTTTTAGTGTTCTGGGCGACTTATTTTTTGACTGTTCACAAAAAGTGGTTTTTAGTCAAAAGTCTAATACTGGGTTTGTTATTAACCCTCTCTATATCTAGTTTTTATCTTCTACCAGTCTTGTTTGAGAATAGACTTACTACACTTGGTGAGACAACTGCAGGGTATTATATCTTCCAAATTCATTTTGCATCACTTTACCAACTTCTGATATCCCGTACGTGGGGTTATGGTGGTTCGGAATGGGGGATGGACGATCTTTTGAGTTTTTCAGTCGGCCACGTCCAGTGGGTTTTACCCCTTTTTCTTCTAGGATGGGTTTTTGTGACAAGAAAAATTCGTGAGAGTCTATATTTACTGGTCATTGTTGCGCTAGGATGGTTTGCTCTCTTTCTCACCCACGGGCGCTCGGTGTTACTTTGGGAATCTTTGCCACCCTTAGCCTTTGTGCAATTCCCTTGGAGATTTTTGTCCATCGCCACCTTTGCATTTGCGCTAGCGGGAGGGAGCATCTTTCTTTTTCTTAAGGATTTTAAATTAAAGGTTTCAGTTTTCGGACTGGTCATAGCATTGACGATCTTTTTAAATGTGGGTTTTTTCAGAGAAGATATTTGGCTTGAAACGACGGATAACGAGCAATTTACTGGTGAGATCTGGGAATGGCATACCTCCTCTGCTAGAGCCGACTTCTGGCCGAAATATGCCGAGAAGGTACCGGAAGGACCTGCACCTGCAAACCCAATTATTCTTAATGGTCAGGGAGAGATCACGAGTTTTAATGAAACAAGCAAAAGTATGGTTGCTAACCTGGTGGTTGTTTCTGATCAAGCCACGGTTCAATTTCCAGGAGTTTACTTTGACGGGTGGAGAGGTTTTAAAGATGGTGAAGAGATAGGAGTTTACCCGGAAGGAAAATACGGACAGATGACGACGGAGTTGTCGAAAGGGAAACACTCCGTTTCTCTCGAGTTTACGAACACTCCGGTTCGCACTATCGGCAACTTTATTTCTTTAGCTTCGTTAATAGTATTATTTTGGCTTCTTTTCAAAAAGCGGATATTTACCAAAAAAGCCTGATTAGTTTTTATACTTTGCTTCTTGATATACTTTAACCTGATGTACAAAGCCCTTCTTTTAGGTATCCTTACACTTGGTTTCCTTCTTCGTATTGTTGCACTCGACCTTACTCCCCCAAGCCTTAATTGGGATGAAGCATCGCATGGATATAATGCATATTCGATTTTGAAGACCGGAAAAGACGAGTGGGGTGTAGGCTTTCCTACTATTTTTAGAGCTTATGGGGATTACAAGCTACCTGTTTATGTATATAGTACGGCTGTTTCTGAATTTTTCTTTGGGCTGAATGCGTTTGCTGTTCGGCTGCCGTCTATTCTTGCTGGCATAGCCACTATTGTTTTTACATATCTTCTAGCAACACACCTGTTTAATAGAAAAATTGGTATTTTAGCAGGTCTTCTTGTAGCAGTTGAGCCATGGACTCTCTTTTTGTCTCGTAGTGCTCTTGAATCTAACTTATCTGTACCGTTTATTGTTTCTGGAGTTTACTTTTTCATTTTAGGAATGAAAAGGGCAAACTTTTTACCTGTCTCAGCCGTTCTCCTTGGACTCTCTGTCTGGACTTATAATTCAGCGCGTGTCTTTGTGCCGTTGTTAGTGGTGTTTTTGGTACTTCTTTATCGAAGAGAGCTGCTATCAATTTGGAAAAAACAGAGAATTGCTACCGCTTTATATTTTTTGATTCTTGCCTTCTTTTTGGGAACCATGTTTTGGCAGCTTATAAACCCTGTTGGTCAGGCACGGTACGGAAAAGTTGTGATTCTAGATGAGGGCGCAATTGCCCAGATCAATGAAGCTCGGAATATTTCCCAAAATTCCCCAATTGTGACACAGCTCTTACACAATAAGGCGACATACTTTACTACAAACATAGTGAAAAACTGGGTTTCCCATTTTTCATCCAGCTTTCTATTTGCCAAGGGCGGAAGTCAATTTCATTACAGTGTTCCTGGTCATGGATTGCTTTATCCAGTTAATATGATATTTTTCTTATTTGGGATTTTCTGGCTTCTTAGGAAGCGCAGTAAATATTCTTGGCTGGTCTTAGGATGGTTGGTATTAGGCCCCATTCCGGCGAGTTTAACTAGAGAGGCCCCACATGTCTTGAGAGCAACTACCATGCTGCCGCTCCCAATGATTGTGACCGCGGTGGGTTTGATTGCTGCATGGAAATGGTGGGAGAAAATTCTGAGTGTAAAGTGGCAAATGGTGAAATTTGTCAGACTTATCCCCCTTGTATTATATTTTCTTCTTCTAGCTGGGTTTGTTGAGGGATACCTAAGAGTTTATTTTACAGAGTATCGTATGAATTACTCTTGGTCTTGGCAGTATGGGTACAAGGAGGTTGTGGAATACACAAAAACACATTACGACAGATACGATAGAGTTATCGTGACTAAGAAGTATGGTGAACCCCACGAATTCTTTTTATTTTACTGGCCATGGGACCCAGGTAATTATATAAAGGACCCAGCACTCATTCGTTTTAATCAATCAAATTGGTATTGGGTAGATCGCTTTGATAAACTTTACTTCGTCAACGATTGGGAAATTCCAAAGGAGGTGGGTGGAGAATGGAGAGTGGAAAGCGGAGAGTCAATCCCGGTAAACAGCAGGACACTTCTTATTACCAGCCCAGGTAATTATCCGCCCGGATGGAATATACTGAGGACTGTACACTTCTTAGACGGCAAGCCGGCGTTTGACATTTTAGAGAATTGACTTACTTGGTAAAACCAAACATAGGATAGGTTAAATTATCGTTTTCTCCACTGCAGGCTGTAAGCATTGTTTCCTGGTCTGGGATATTTTGCGGCGTAATCACTCCTATAAGACCAAAACGAGGTTGGGAAGGGCCGTATGGAATTGTGATCGTATAAATCGGAAGGTCTTTATTTGGCTTATTGACATGCATGTTTTTTAGCCAAAAGAAATATCTAAAACCTACGTCTTGTCCAGGGTGAGTCATGTAAGAAAGTCCGATACACGGAAATCCGTTTTTTCTGGCATCTTCGGTAATAAAATCTACAACCTTCTTTTTTTGTGCATAACCCTTGTCTGACGGTCGATAATCCCTAATTAAAAATAGCGAGTTTGTGACTAGTATTATTATGATTATTGCGAACGTTATAATTTTCCCCAGTTGGGAACTTTTGTAAAGTACGTAAAGTACTAGGCTTGCAAATGCCAAAGTTATAATTTCTATGTTTTTGAAGTAATATTCTGAAATTGGTGAGGAGGTCAATGTATAAAATAATATTATTCCCAAGACCCATACAGAGAGGACAAGAATGGTTCTTGCCGATAATATCTTTTTTTTGATTAGAATGAATGCAGAAAGAGAGATGGATACAATTGTTGCAAGTTGCCCGACTAGTGATATTTTCCAAGGGGCAAACAAAAGGACAAATTGATTCCCAAGCATCATTTGTAAAACCATTGATAATTTCTCAAAACCGGTACTTGAGCCATGACTGGCTCCAAAATTAGAGACGAGACTTAGGGTTTGGCTGAAGTCATGACGCAGTTCAAAGAGGAGAAAAGGGATAGAGGGGATTGCCAACCCAACAAAGAAACCAATAACGGATTTGCGGTCAGGGTGTTTTCCAGACAGCCAAATTGCAACTGGTACTGCAAGAAAGGCTGGTGCTAAGGCAATGTGAATATGCCAAACTAAACCTGCTAAGAAGCCCAATAGTGGTAAGATCTTATATTGACTGCGGGTAAGCATCAGAATTGCGTAGAAAAACCAGACAGACCAAATATTAGTAAGAGCTGTATTGACTACCCACCGATCAAAAAGAACCTGGGTTATCAATGTTGCATCTAAGAACATAGCTATTGTCCCAACGGTTTTATTAAAGAGGCGTGAGAAAACATAGTAGTAGCTTGCTAGGGTCAACATTCCCAGAATTGTAATAAAGAGAGCTGCCCCTAAAGGATCCATGTTGGCAAGAAAAAAGAATGGGATGATCAGGTAATAGAAGGCTGGACCTATGAATATCCCGGGAGCGCTTGTTAGCTGGCCAATCAATCGTAGATGGTGGTCAACGACTACGTCTTTTACAAACCATGAGTACAAGTCGCCGTCATGCGCAAATTCAAAACGGTCTAATAATTTGTATGTCCTTAAAAAAAACCCGACTAAGAGAATTAAAAGTAAAATTAGTAAGTGTGGGTGTTTCTTGAGATATGTAATTCCGTTTGTCAACACATATAAATAATAATGTATTTTGGGGAAGTTTTCGACTTTAGTGCTTTCTCTTTTCTCGGATATGCATATATCTGTATAATGATTCTTAAGGATGCACCAAGTAATCAAAGACCATAAATTGCTAATTGTGGCTTTGCTAATAGCGGCTATCTTGCGTTTATGGGGGCTTTCTGTCAATCCTCCTCACCTCGCTTCAGATGAGGCCACGCTTGGATATAATGCTTATTCAATCTTAGAAACCGGTCGTGGGGAGCATGGGCAATTTTTACCTATTATTTTCCAGTCTTTTGGAGATTGGAAACCAGGGTTATATATCTATTTAGACGTGCCCTTTATCGCAGTTTTTGGACTTAATGAACTTGCCACAAGACTCCCGGCTGCAATTTTTGGAATAATGACTGTTTGGTTTGTCTATCTCTTAGTAGGCGAGCTTTTTTGGGGAAAATTATGGGCTGGCAAAGTACAAATATTTACTGCATTTTTCTTGGCTATCTCTCCCTGGCATATTCATTTCTCCCGGGGAGCATGGGAAGCGGGGGTTTCTTTATCCCTGACGGTTTTGGCAATCTATCTCTTTTTCAGAGCAATAAGAGGAAGACCAACTTTTCTTATTTTTTCTGCAGTCGTTTTTGGGCTAACACTTCTTACCTATCAGGGGGCAAAGTTGTCTACAGGTGTCGTTTTACTTGCTCTTGCAATTCTATTTGCGCGAGATATCGTCAAGTTGCCTCGTGTGGTTATTACAAAAAGTGTATTGGCAGGCTTTATATTAGTACTGCCTGTCCTTTTTAGTTTTTTTGATGGAAAAGTAGGTAGACTTGCGGTCTTTAGCGTTTTTTCCTATCCAAGGTTGCAGGGAGATACAGAGGAAATTTTAAGACTTGGGGAAATCACAAAGAACTCTTGGCAGTATGTCGTCTATCATTCAGAACCGCTGCATCTAGCCAAAGGGGTTCTCGAGCGTTGGATGAATCATTTTTCACCTCGGTTTTTGGTTTTTCAGGGAGATTGGTCGAGTAAAAGGCACAATATTCCAGATGGAGGGATGTTTCTCTTTGTTGATGCCTTATTTTTGGTCTTAGGATTTATTTTTCTTGCACGCCAGAAAAACGACAAAAAGATATTATTCTTGTGGTTTTGGCTGTTGCTCGCCCCTTTATCAGCTGCCTTCTCGAGGGATTCTATACACGCTGTGAGGAGTTTAAATATGGTTATTCCTCTAACAATACTTTTGGGTCTTGGGGCATATTCATTGTTTGACTTTTTAAAAGGAAAAAGAACTGGAAAATTTTTTGCCGCAGTTGTCTTGGTTTGTTATATCGGGAGCTTTTCTTACTACCTCGATCAATATTGGGTTCATGCGCCGGTGCGCGGTTCTCAATTCTGGCAATACGGTTATAAGCAAATGGTCCAAAAAGTAAATGCCGTAGAGGACCAGTACGATGAAATTGTTGTAGAGCAGAGTTACAACCAACCGTACATATATTTTTTGTTTTATCAGAAATATCCTCCGCAAAAATGGCAAGCACAGATAAAAGATTCCTATGTTCCCAGTCCTTTTGGAGATGTGGGTCTTTTCACTAAGCTCGATAATATAACGTTCCGTGCTATTAACTGGTCAGGCGATAAACTACTTTCAAAAAAATTGTTTGTTGTTTTTGATAACACGGTGACCGTTCCCAGAAGTGATCTTGCAGATACAGATAGGTTTAAGTATATTGATCAGATAGACTTTCTTAACCGAAAAATTGGTTTTCTTTTGTTGGGAGTAAAATGACAATGAAAAAAGTTTTCCTAATCTGCATTTTAGTTCTGGCGGCGTTTTTACGCCTTTATAACCTAACTGCATTACCGGATATTAATGCTGACGAGGCCGCGATTGGATATAACGCCTATTCAATTCTTCAGACAGGCAAAGATGAACATGGCAACCCTTTCCCTATTCATTTTCAGTCTTTTGGTGACTATAAACCAGGACTCTATTTCTATATTGTCGTTCCTTTTGTTAGTATTTTAGGATTAAACGATCTGGCAGTTCGGCTTCCCGGAGCCATTTTGGGAATTGGGACCGTTTTTTTGGTTTGGCTGCTTGCCAGGCGGTTGTTTCCTAAAATAGGTTGGTTTCCAGAAGTCGCGGCATTATTTTTGGCAATTTCCCCATGGCATATCCATTTCTCAAGAGGTGGGTGGGAAGTCAATGCTGCCGGGTTCTTTATCATCTTTGGCGTATGGTCTTTCATTAAAGGGTTAGAAGAGAAAAAATGGTTCTATGCATCGATCGCTCTATTTATTGCCTCGCTCTATACCTATCACGCAGCCCGAATTATTACCCCCCTTCTTATAAGCGTGCTCTTTTGGGTTTATAGAGAAAAGCTACTTTGGGTAAAGCAGAAGTTTGTTTTACAGAAAAAAGTTTTAATTTGGGCCGCGGTTGGAATTTTTCTTACCATTCCCTTACTTATAGATTTTGTAGGCCCAGCTGGACTTTCTAGAGCGTCTGGTGTTGGACTCTTTGCTGACGAAGGGCCTTTTTGGAAGGCAAACGAGCAAAGAGGAGAACATGATAATATTCATGGAAAACTTGCTGTCTTTTTACACAACCGACCTCTAAATTATGGAATTGCATTTTTTGAAAATTATGCAAAGCATTTTGACGGAAAATTTCTTTTCTTTTTGGGGGATGAGATACAAAGAGACAAGGTTCCTCGGTTCGGGCAGATGTATCTCATTGATCTTATTTTTCTTTTGATAGGTTTTATTTTTATAACCAGAAACTTTTCCAGATGGAAGATTATTATCGCTTGGCTTATTTTTGCTCCAATTCCGGCAGCACTCACCTTTCAATCTCCTCACGCACTTCGAGCACAAAGCATGGTAATACCACTTGTTATGATTAGTGCCTATGGAGCGGTAATACTATTTTCTTGGCTGTCAAATCATATTAAACCAAAGCTTCTTCTTTTTTCTTGTTATTTGGTACTTATTACTTTTCTTTTTTGGGATTTCACCCGATATTTACACGAGTATCATGTATATATGGCCAAAACATATAATTTTTCCTCCCAATATGGGGTGAAAGAATTGGTAGAATATATCAAGAAGGATGGAGAACAGTTCAGCCAGATAATTGTGACCGACAGATATGATCAACCATACATTCTTTTTCTTTTCTATATGAAGTATCCGCCCGATAAGTTTCAGGGTGATCATACTCTAACACCCCGAGACAAATTCGGTTTTTCGACGGTTAGGGGGTTTGATAAATATAAATTTTTGTCGGTTAACTGGGATGAGATGAGAAATTTAAGAGATACTATTCTCGTCGGTGCTCCAAACGAGATAAATGATATAGACGCCAATATTACCAAAAGGATTTATTTTCCAAGCGGGGACGTAGCTTTTGAAATAGTCCCATTGTGAATATAGCATCTGCTTTAGATAAATTTATCATGAAAAAAATATCAGTAGTTCTGGCAACACGTAACGAGGAGGAAAATATTGGTCCTTGCTTGGAGTCTGTAAAGGGGATAGCAAGTGAAATTGTAGTTGTCGACGAGCATTCAACGGATCGAACTCGCGAGATTGCAAAATCATATGGAGCTCGTGTGTACCAAGAACCCCATCACAACATTTTCCATATAACTAAACAAAAAGCTATGGATTATGCAACCGGTGAGTGGATTCTACAACTTGATGCCGATGAGAGGGTGAGCCCTAAGCTTGCAGAAGAAATAAAAACGGTTATCAACCTTGATCGTGAGGGACTTGAAGAGCACGATCGTAAAGTGGGGATGAACAGGATTTTTGTACGCCACCAAAGGATCATAGAAGAAAGAGATGGGAAGGTAGGAACTGAGGGTGGGGAAATAGTAGCATTTTTTATACCCCGCAGGAATTATTTTTTGGGACGAGCAATGAAATATGCAGGGACGTATCCGGATGGTGTTATCCGCTTGGGAAAAAATGGCAAGGTGCACCTTCCAGCCAAGAGCGTTCATGAACAAATAAATATAAAAGGAAGAGTATCTTGGTTTGAAAATGATCTTGTACATTTGAGCCACCCGACATTCCATAAATATATGGAAGGCATGAACAGGTATACCTCGTTGACAGCCGCGGAGCTCCAAAAAGCACATGTGGGTTTGGGAGTTTTTACGTTTTTGAACTATATGTTTTTAAAACCTTTTTTTGTTTTTCTTAAGTTATACTTTCGTTACAAAGGGTTGTTGGATATGTTCCCTGGCTTCGTTTGGTCTCTATTCTCGGCTTTGCATTTTCCTACGGCCTACTTAAAATATATGGAAAGTCAGAAAAATGGTTAACATTAGAGCGGCAATTGATACAAGTTCCTTGACAAGTGGGCATTCTGTTCGTGGTATAGGTGTTCATACACGAGAGCTTGTTGGGCAACTCACGGGCAAAAAATGGAAGGGGATTAAAATCGAATCGGTTGATTTTACAAGATCTGACTTAACAAGGTATGATATTGTCCATTATTCTTACTTCCACCCTCACTTTTTAACTCTACCTTTTAAAAAGCTTGCAAAAATGGTGGTGACGATTCATGATCTGATCCCCTTGATATACCCTAAATACTATCCACCAGGTTTGAAAGGAGACTTGAAATTTCTGGTCCAGAAATTTCTAGTTAGAAGGGCGGATGCTATTATTACGATTTCTGAGACTTCTAAAAAAGATATTGTTAGGTTTTTAGGTGTACCGGAAGATAAGATACATGTTGTTTATCTTGCTCCAAAAAAACAGTTTGAACAGCTGAAGGCTGGTGGTTGGCAAGAAAAGATCAGAAAACATTACCATCTTCCAAGTCGCTTCGTACTTTATGTTGGTGATGTTAATTACAATAAGAATTTGAATGCACTTGCCAGGGCATGTAAACTGGCAAAGGTTACACTTGTGATTGTTGGAAAACAAGCCGTTGAGGAAAACTTCAATCGTGCTCATCCCGAAAATCAGACCCTGGCTCGTTTAATTAACAAGTATGGCAAGGATCCAGGGGTGATACGCTTAGGGTTTGTTCCAGATGAGGAGTTAGTCAAGCTTTATAACTTAGCAACTGTCTATTGTCAGCCCTCGCTCTATGAAGGGTTTGGTCTGCCGGTTCTTGAGGCAATGGCGTGTGGTTGCCCAACTGTTGCAGCGAGGTCTCAATCTCTTGTGGAAATTGCAGAGGGTGCCGCCATCTTTGTCGATCCAAAAGTCCCAGCCAATATTGCCAGTGGGTTAAAAAAGGTTATGTCCAACAGTAGTTTACAAAAAGACCTAATTAGTAAGGGATTGGAACATGTTAAAAAGTTTTCTTGGGATAGTGTTGCTGATGAAACTATTAAAGTCTATCAGAAAGTGGTTAGTCAATCCTAAAAAGAGTCAAGTTATTCTACTGTTTCTTGCATGGAAAATTTGGATTCTTGTCTTTGCTCTTTTAGGTTTGGTTTTTCTTCCTTGGCATAGTTCTGCCTTTTTTGGTGGGGGAATAGAAAATTATTCCCAATACCCTCTTTTTTTGGGATGGGCTAACTTTGATGGTGGGCAATATTTATCGATTGCCCAAAGAGGGTATATAGTCTCTCAACACTCCTACTTTCCACTCTACCCATACCTTATGCACATTTTGGCACCTAACTCTCTCTTTTTTCTGAGTTTGGCTGGACTCGCAATTTCCCACATTGCTTTTTTCGCAAGTTTGGTCTTGTTTTGGCATCTGCTTCGTTTGGATTACACAGAAAAAGTATCGTTTATTGTAATTGTCACTCTTTTGGTCTTTCCAACTTCCTTTTACTTTGGTGCTGTTTATACAGAATCCTTGTTTTTGTTTTTAGCTCTGGCCACCTTTTATGCGGCAAGAAAAGGGAATTGGCTCATAGCAGGATTGTGTGGAGCTGTCGCATCAGCAACAAGGATATATGGAATCCTGCTCCTTCCTGCCCTCTTTTTTGAATGGTTTTACCAAAGAGAGCTTTTAGGGATGCAACCAAGAACCCTCAGAGGCTTCTTCTTTTTTCTTCCTGATGCATTGCGCCAGAAAATTCACGAGGTTGCAGAAAAACTAAAGAAGAGCGTGGGAGTTTCTTACTGGCCTCTCCTTCCATTACTCATCATTCCTTTAGGACTGCTGGCCTATATGTCATATTTGGCAAGTACGACAGGTGACCCTTTTGCCTTCTATACGGAACTTGCAACTTTTGGTGAACAACGTGGAGGAGGGAAAATTGTGCTTCTTTACCAAGTATTTTGGAGATACTTTAAGATGATTTTTACTGTTACCAAGTCTGATCCCATATATTTTACTATTTTAATGGAGCTTGCTACTGCAATTCTGGCGCTCTCTCTTCTGATGTGGGGGTACTTGAAAAAAGTAAGGCCTTCGTATCTGGTTTTTGCCGCTTTGGGGTATATTCTACCGACGCTCACCGGCAGTTTTAGCTCTCTTCCTCGTTATGTTTTAGTTCTTTTTCCCTTGTTTATAATTTTAGGACTATTCCTCTCGAAGAGGAGCAATCTTGTTAAGATTGTCTTACTTAGTATTTCTGCCATACTCCTGGCTATCGAAACTATACTTTTTATTAAAGGATATTGGGTAGCCTAATGGGAATATTAAATATCAAATCGCAAATATCAAATATCATAAGGCATCCACTCTTAGTAGGAAGCCTGACTATGGTTGTGGGCAGTAATCTCTATAATCTTGGACAGTTTATTTATCATTTTTTGGCAGGCAGGCTTTTAGGGAAAGTTGCCTATGGGGACGTTGCCGTAATGGTTTCTATTTTGGGGTTTGTTTCAGTTCTGCAACTGGCTATGGGTTTAACTGTTGTTAAATTCGTAGCTTCCCAAAAGGGCAAGGCTGCTATTTCTAATTTGGTGAAATGGGTTAATCAGTGGAGCGTTTTGCTTGGGGTGTTTGTTGCTCTTCTGGCTGTTGTCCTATCGCCGTTTCTTGTTGGGTTCTTAAAGATTACTCAACCGACCGCATTTTACCTTCTTATCCCGGCACTCTTCTTTTTTGTTATGGCCAATAACGGAAGGTCTATCTTGCAAGGGTTGTTGTTATTTGATAAGTATGTTTTAAGTCTACTAGTAGAAATAGCTGTTAAAGTTGTCTTAACTGTAATTTTGATCCTTGCCGGCTTTGCCGTTTTTGGAGCAGTAGGGGCAATTTTAGTTGCAATAGTTGCATCCTATTTAGTCACGCGAGTTTACTTATCCCCATACCTTCAAGGAAAACGTGGGGACAGACCGCAAATAGCCCCATTAATCAAATACTCTCTCCCTGTTTTTATACAAGGTCTTGCGTTGACATCTATGTATTCAGCAGATCTTATTTTAGTTAAGCATTTTTTTTCACCGGAGGAAGCAGGAATCTATGCCTCCACAGCAATCTTGGGGAGGGTTGTATTTTTCAGCGCATCGCCGATTATCCATGTTATGTTCCCGCTTGTGTCCAAACGCTATTCTCACGGACTGCCATACCATAAAATTTTTTACTTAAGCGTTTTAACCGTTGGAGCTCTTGCGAGTCTCGCGGTTTTGTTTTACTTTTTCTTTCCAGAAATAGCGATTAACATTCTCTACGGGGCTGGTTTCTTGGCTGGTGCACCACTTCTTTGGTGGTTTGGGATTTTTATGGGATTGCTTGCTCTCTCGATGTTATTTATACAATTCTACCTTTCAATTGGAAAAACGAAAATAGTCTCATTGTTTGCTGCAGCCGCGATAATACAAGTCACCCTTATTTGGTTTATTCATCCAAATCTCTTGACAGTTATACAGATTTCGATTGTTACGACTGCTTTACTGCTGATAGGCCTTCTTGTATACTTCCCGTATCATCACCGGAGGCTAAGATGAAAAAAGGTTTCGTATCTGTCATCATTCCAGCATATCGGCAAGAGCGAACCATCGTTCGTGATCTCCGTTCAATAAAAAGGGCTGTTGACAACCTAAATATTCCGTATGAAATTATTTGCGTTATTGATGGGCGGATCGACAAGACTTTTTCCGAGGCTCACAAATTTGCCAGAGATAACTCTCGTATGCAAGTAGTGGGTTATAAAGAGAATAGGGGAAAAGGATATGCAGTTCGTTATGGAATGGCAAAAAGTAAAGGGGATATCATTGCTTTTATTGATGCGGGGATGGATTTAGATCCTAACGGTCTTAATATGTGTTTGGAACATTTTTATTGGTACAGCGCTGATGTTGTTGTCGGTTCGAAACGTCACCCAGCGTCAAAGGTTTATTATCCGTGGCAGAGAAGGGTGTTGTCTTGGGGGTATCAAATGTTGGTTCGGATTCTTTTTGGTCTTAATATAAAAGACACACAGGTGGGTTTAAAATTTTTCAGGCGGGCGGTTTTAGAGAAAACCCTGCCGCGACTACTGGTTAAAGCCTTTGCATTTGATATAGAAATGCTTGCAGTTGCAAATTACCTTGGTTTCAAAAAAATCTACGAAGCTCCAGTGGAAATTAAGATGCAATTTGGCGGAGCCTCATCTGTTACATCCAAGGGATTTTTCAAGACTCTACTTCATATGCTCCGGGATACGTTGGCTGTTTTTTACAGACTTCGTATTCTTCGATATTATTCGGATAAAAATCAGAGAAAATGGAAATACGACCCTGATCTTGATTTCAGGGTAAATGTAGGCTAAAGCAGGCTTCATTTTGAGATACTTCACCCAAAACAGGTACAATGTAGCTTGAGTAAGGATTATTATAATGATTTTTTGGTTAGTTTCTATTTCGCTCTTAGCCCTTTTTGGGCTTGCACCGAGGCATGTCTTTGCACAAGAGGGCAATCAGTTTGTCACAATTGTGAACCCCGTTCGAATTTCTTACTATACTCCCGATCCTGCCAAAAGCGTCAGGACGCAATACTCTATTGTATCCAAATATAATTTACCTGCAACATGGCTTTTGACACATGATGCTATGTCCGACGATGGAGTTTTCTCTGTGGTGGGGAAAACTGATAATATGCAGGAGTTTGGAATTCTCCTTGAAGTTACCCCTGATTTTGCGAAAGCAGCAGATGTTTCCTACCACGACACAGGATCATGGCATCACTCAAATGCTGTTCTTCTTTCAGGTTACACACAAGAGGAGAGAATCCAATTGATAGATACCGTATTCGAGAAATTTGAGTCAAGATTTGGATATTATCCTACTTCTGTTGGTTCTTGGTGGACTGATAGCTTTTCATTATCATATATGCAGAACAAGTACAAAGTAACTGCTAATTTAGTGGTAGCTGATCAATTTTCAACTGATGGCTATCAGGTATGGGGCCAGTACTGGTCAACCCCGTTTTATCCCAACAAGTACCATGCTGGTATTCCAGCTTCCTCAGCAAGTGTCAAACTTGATATTGTAAATATCCAATGGGCACCTCGTGATCCGTTGAGTGGTTACTATAGTAGTTTATATAGTACCCAGGACTATAGAACTGGTGGTGTTAATCAAAAAACAGATTATTTTGAGAAACTCGTAAATTTGTATGCCGGAAGGCACAAAAATCAATTTGGCCAAATTACCGTTGGTTTAGAAGGAGATTTATTGCCCGAGATTTATGGTGGTGAATTTACAAATCAAATGAGAGTGATAAAGAGACTACAAAATACCGGGGAATTTACAGTTATCAACATGAAAGAATTTAGTGAGTGGTACAGATCTACCTTCCCTGATCTTTCTCCACCACATCTAATAGAGACAGACGATTTGTTAGGGAGTCAGTCAAAGGTAGTTTGGTATCAGTCGCCGCATTATCGTATAGGTCTAATTCATGATGGTGATGAATTAGAGACTAAAGTTATCGACTTGAGGACCTACCACAGTAATCTTGGAGAACCATATTATCAATCACCTAATCGTGAGAATACGCTTTCAATTTATATACCGTCAATCTTTGATGAGGTGAACAATACAGAAGATATTTGGAAAATTCCTATTGGTCAAATTATATCTATCGACGGTGATGGTAGTGGGGTCACCATCAACTTTGATAGTGAGGACAGTATAACTTTTAGTCCTAGAGAAATACTTATTAAGAATAATCAGATTACAGCCCCAGAAATTTTAGAGGCGCACCCAGCAATAAAAGTTCAAAAGGCTAGTTCTGAGTTGGCGGTATCGGTGATCAAGAATTGGATTGTACCTATGAAAGGAACTACGGTTCAGGCTTTGACTGTTGAGGCGACACATTTTCTGAAACAAAGGAAAGTCTTGGCATTCTTAGGGGTGGCTATAATTTTAGTCGTTGGGGTATCCATTTTTATTTTTCGACTAAGAATCTCTTTAATTCTTAAATCAATTGCTATTATAATATTGACCTTACCTATGGGTGTGGGAGGATTCCTTTGGCATCAATCCAATACCGCATCTTATTCGGTGAGCCAAGGGGAAATCGATGCACTTTTTCGACTGTCAGTTTTACCACCTGGCAAGGTCATTGTTTATGACAATGAATGCCTGCAGTGTTCATGGAGCATCAAACATAAACCTGCTGTCTTTGCGAACAAGAGAGGTTATGTTGCAAAATATGGCAAACAGTCGATTCTCTACAATTCCTCAGTATTTGAGGCAGAGACTCGACTAGAGGCAAAACAAGAACTTTTAAAGAGCAAAGCAAAGTATATTTATTTGAGTAAAGTCGAGGGGTATACTGAAAAGACACCGTTTTCGCCTGGCGACTTGGGGATAGAGAAAATTTATAGTAACGCCAATGCTGAAATTTGGCAAGTTAAGTAATAAGACTCGTTTCGAGAGAACTTTGGCTAAAGTATTAAGTTATTGATACCATATACAAATGAGAGTTTTAATATTATCTTGGAGGGATATTAAACACCCGTATGGGGGTGGGGCAGAATTATTGTCCCATGAAATGGCAAAAAGGTGGGTTGCTAAGGGGAATGAGGTTGTGCACTTCAGCTCCTCGTTTCCTGGAGCAAAAAGCAGCGAAGAAATTGACGGAGTAAGGTATTTGCGCGAAGGGAACTGGTATAACGTTCATATTCTTGGGGCAATCAATGCCATGCTGGGTAAATTTAAAGGTTTTGACGTTGTGGTCGACGAAGTACATGGAATACCGTTTTTTACGAAATTTTATATTCATAGACCTATCGTTTGTTTGGCATGCGAAGTAGCAAGAGACATCTGGGACCAGATGTACCCATTCCCTTTAAGCAGAATTGGGAGGTTTTTGGAGAAATTATATTTCCACACATACAAAAATATACCCTTCTTAACCATTTCTCCGTCTGCCAAGGAAGAGCTGGTGCAAAGTGGCATACCAAGCAGAAGTATTACAGTGTTACCCATGGGATTTTCGTATACCTTGCCACGAGGCACTCCTCCAAAAGAAAAGATACCAACTGTAATTTTTTTAGGAAGATTAGTAAAAACTAAGGGCATAGAAGATGCAATTAGAGCTTTTGCCCAAATTAAAGGCGAGTTACCAAAGGCAAAGATGTGGATCGTTGGTAAAGGAGAGGGAGGCTATACTAATAAGTTAAAAGATATGGTGAAATCGCTCAAGCTAGAAAATAACGTTGAATTCAAAGGGTTCGTGTCAGAAACAGAGAAATTCAGGCTTCTGGCTCGTGCTCACATCATTCTTGTTCCATCAGCGCACGAAGGATGGGGATTAATTGTTCCCGAGGCAAATATTGTAGGGACGCCTGCTATAGTCTACAACGTGCATGGACTGCGTGACGTTACCAAAGATGGCGTAAACGGAATCGTGGTTAAGAAGAACAATGCTGATAGTTTAGCTAAGGAAAGTATTAAAATGCTAAGGGATCGGAAAAGGTATGAACAGATTGTGTTATCTGCCAAAAAATATGCAAGTGCAATGAATTGGGATAATACAGCCACAGTGGGTATGAAAGTACTCAAGAAGGCAGTAGGAAAGAAATGAAAAAATATCCGAAAGTTTCAATTATCATTCCTCTATATAAAATTACCCCTTATTTAATTAAAATTACCCCTTGTATA
>NZCP01000056.1 GCA_002686465.1 Candidatus Woesebacteria bacterium
GAACCTTCTTACTATACTAATAGCAAAAATCCTTTGTCAACCCCCATTTTATCTAGTCACAGCACAAGTTGTTGTTATTTGATCTACTTTGATATTTGACAAGAAGGAGGGCAAAGTTATAAGGATACTCTTTTCACGGAGTAATTCACGGAATTTACCCCCTAATTTTTAATGACCTAAAGAGATCAGAAAGTATCAGGAGAACTCTTAAGCCTAGTTGGATATCTGTGATATATTTGCAAGATTCCTGGAAATTAAAAACCTATAGCTTAAGGCTGGGGTTTTTCCTCTCTTTTCACGCAACCAATTTTAAAGGTGTCATCTCTCCGTGCCCGCTAAGTCCTCCAAATTTTGAAAGGAACAAAAATAGCGACAAATTGTGGGCTCTGCCAACAAGTTTGATGTTTGATTTGGCTCGATATAAGGATGAGTTTTCGATCGGTGTTTCGACTGTTCTTTAAAGAGAGGTTTTATGTTGCCAAATGAGGCATGTTGGTCTAAAATGGGTTATGGCAGCCCAATTTGCTTACAAACACTCTGCGATCGAGAAGAAATGGCAGAAGAGGTGGAGGAAAGAGAAGACGTTCTCTCCCGATATAGCAAAAGCGAAAAAACCCTATTACAACCTCATGATGTTTCCGTATCCTTCGGCCGAAGGAATGCATGTTGGGAATATGTATGCATTTACCGGAGCCGATATTTGGGGTAGATATCAAAGGATGCGGGGATTCGACGTCTTTGAGCCCATGGGATTAGATGGCTTTGGAATTCACTCCGAAAATTACGCGATTCGCATTGGGGAGCATCCGACCGCGGTCTCCAAGAGAACACAAAAAAGGTTTTATGAGCAGCTTGAAAGGGCTGGAGGCAGCTTTGATTGGACTCGAACCCTGGAAACCTATGATCCTGCCTACTACAAGTGGACACAGTGGGTTTTTGTCCAAATGTTTAAGAAGGGGTTGGCTTACCGAAAGAAGGCACAAGTTAACTGGTGTCCGTCTTGCAAGACCGTTTTGGCTGATGAGCAGGTTATAAACGAGGAATGCGAGAGGTGTAATACAAAGGTTGTTGATCGTGAGCTCGAGCAATGGTTCTTTAAGATCACGGATTATGCCGATCGTCTACTTAATAATCTAGACAAGATCGATTGGTCAGAGAAGGTTAAGATTGCACAAAGGAATTGGATAGGGCGTTCCCAGGGGGTTTTGATTCAATTTAGCTTAGCGGGTCCTGTCGGGAGCTCGTCCCGCTCGACGTCCTCGCTGTCCGCTGCGGGCACTCAGCGGGACCCCCTCCGCTCCCGCCACCCGCAAGATTATGTAGAGATTTTTGGTACTCGACCAGATACGATTTTTGGAACCACCTTCCTTGTTTTGGCTCCAGAACATCCCCTCTCCTTAGAAATCTCGACTAGAGGACAGATTCAAAAGGTAAAACAATATATCAAAACCTCTCAGAAAAAGAGCAATGAAGAAAGGATGGCTAAGGCCAGAGGAAAGACAGGCGTGTTTACTGGTGCCTACGCAGTCAATCCTTTCAACAATGAGAAAATCCCTATTTGGATTGCCGACTATGTCCTTTTGAGTTATGGAACAGGTGTAGTCATGGGTGTTCCTGCCCACGACCAGCGCGACTTTGAGTTTGCAAAAAAACACAAGCTACCAATTCGAGAGGTAATACGTTCTAAAGGGGAAAAATGGAATAGGAAACAAGCATTCGAGGGAGAAGGAGTGCTTGTGAATTCAGGCAAGTTTAGTGGTTTGTCGAGCAGAGAGGCTATTGAAAAGATATCAAACCATGCTCAGAAGAATCGTATTGGCCAGAGAAAAGTACAGTACCATCTTCGTGACTGGCTAATCTCTCGCCAAAGATACTGGGGTCCGCCGATACCTATGATTTACTGCGAGAAATGTGCCAAGGGGGGCAAGGGAGAACATAAGGGTATGGCCGGCTGGTATCCAGTCCCGGAAAAGGATTTACCGGTGAAGCTTCCCCATATTAAGAATTATCAGCCAAAAGGGGCAGGAGAATCTCCTCTGGCCTTGGATAAGACGTGGGTAAAAGTAGCTTGTCCTGAGTGCCAATCTGTGGCCAGACGCGAGACAGATGTTTCTGACACGTTCTTAGACAGTGCCTGGTATTATTTGCGCTATCCAAACATTGGGAAGAAAGACGATGCGATTCCATGGAATCGGCAAGTTACAAAAAAGTGGCTGCCTGTGAATATGTATATCGGAGGTGCTGAGCATGCAGTTTTACACCTGATGTACTCAAGGTTCTTGGCAATGGCTTTCCATGACTGGGGATTAATTGATTTTGAGGAACCATTCACTCGCTTTTACGCACACGGGTTGTTAATCAAAGACGGGGACAAGATGAGCAAAAGCAGAGGCAATGTTGTTGTTCCAGATACATATATTAAGAAACACGGTGCTGATACAGTAAGATCCTATTTTATGTTCTTAGGTCCTTTTGACCAGGGTGGAGACTTCAGAGATACCGGTATTGCAGGTATGAACCGCTTTTATGGGCGAGTTTGGGATCTTGTGACAGGCACGCAAAACTTAATTTTGGATAATACAGGTGATGCTAAGGCAACCTATGTTCGGATTCATCAAGCAATCAAAAGAGTAACAGAGGATATGGAAAATCTCAGGTACAACAGGGCGATTGCAGGGATTATGGAGTACGTAAACTTCTTGCAAGATATGCGAGGTAAGGGTGTGCCAACCAAGGGTAAAATGCGCTGCACTGAGTGGGAGGAGGCGTTGCAGACATTGGTCAAGCTTGTTGCGCCCTTTGCGCCGCACATAGCTGAGGAGTTGTGGCAAAGCAACTGGGGTGGAAAGAAATTCGTCTCTGTCCATCTTCAGGCGTGGCCGGAGTTTTCTCCGGAGTTAACTCTAGAGTTAACTCTAGAGATCCCGGTTCAGGTTAACGGCAAGCTTCGGGGGACAGTACGATTGGACAGGGAACAGGCCGGAAGCCAGAAGGCGGTTGAGAAGGAAGCACGAAAACTTGAGGGTGTATCGCGCCATCTAAAAGGTAAAAAAGGCAAAAAGGTTATTTTTGTGCCAGAGCGTCTTCTTAACTTTGTAGTTTCATAGGTAAATAGTAAATTAAGAAATTAAGGAAATTCGAAATGCCAGATCTCATCCTGCCCGAAGAGCACGACCAAAGGCCTTGGCAGGAAAGGCTTGAACAGTGGATTTTTGACAACAAAGGTACGCTTGTTGTTCTCCTTGTAGGTTTGATTCTTCTTGGGTTTGGGTTGTTTTTGTCGCGAAGCGGTGTATTTGAGGGTACGAAGGTAGAAATCTTGGAAGGTGGGCAGACCCGTCTCGCTGCGGACAGCGATCCGAGGCAGGGGCAGATAATAGTTGAGATAGCAGGAGCTGTACAAAACCCAGGAGTGTATGAGCTTTTAGCAAGCGACAGAGTAGAGCGCTTGCTAATTGTGGCTGGAGGCCTTGCGGCTGATGCTAATAGGGAATGGGTAGAAAAAAACCTGAATCGAGCGGCAAAGATTATAGATGGCCAAAAGATTTATATTCCATATGTAGGCGAGGCTGCTGTTGCCCCAGTGAGTGGGGCAGAGGTGTCAGGAGTCGCATCGAGCATGATTAATATAAATACAGGCACAGCAAGCGAGCTCGATAGCCTTTGGGGAATAGGCCCAGCGCGTGCACAGAGCATAATCGAGAGCCGGCCATACTCTTCGGTCGAGGAGTTGTTAGCTAAGAAGGTGATCCCTTCGAATGTCTATGAGCGCATTAAAGACAAAGTAGCGCCTTAGAAATAGCACGCTTTGCTCGGCAATGATTTCTCGGAAACGCGGTCAGCCGTTTGGTGGTAAAGTGAATATTGGTATCCAGCTGCCGCTGCAGGTCTCGACAAGCACCAAATATTTTCCTTAAAAGAAGTTTTCTTAGGCTTGTCTGCGACAGCTTTCTCGAAATTATTGCCTCGCGCGTGCCTAAGAGAAATGAAGTTGTTATTGATTTTATTAGCATTGTCCGCCGTCTTCTATTTGATCCGTTTAGATGTAGTTAGACCGGGTTTTGAGGAAGGAGACAAAATCCGGACGACTGGTCGATTATCCGAAGAACCACTCTTAATTGAGGGTCGTCAGAGAATAGTTTTAGGTCAAATTCGTGCCTATATAGACCGATTTCCAGAATATCACTATGGTGATAAGGTTGTGGTTGAAGGGGAAGTAGCACTCGGAAAGGCGGGGTGGTACCTTAAAGACCCATCTGTTGAAAAAAAAGAAGAAGGAGCGCCAAATTTTCTGCAAAATCTCCGTCAGAAAATTTTAGGGCTCTATAGTCAGTATTTACCAGAACCCCACAATGCACTCTTATCCGGGATTGTTTTGGGTACAAAATCCAGCCTTGATTCTTCATTTTTTGAGGCATTGCGTAAAACTGGTACTCTACACGTTGTTGTGGCATCTGGTGCCAATATTGCCCTCTTTGCCGGTAGTCTTTTGAACGGTATTGCTGTTTTGATAGGGAGAAGGCGCGCAATAGTACCAACTTTGTTAGCAGTCTGGGTGTATGTTCTGCTAGTTGGATGGCAGCCGCCAATTGTCCGGGCAGGAATTATGGGTAGTATTGCTTTTGCTGCCCAAGCCTATGGGAGAGAGCTTGATGCCTGGCGGGCGCTTCTGGCTTCTGCTGTTATTTTGCTTTTGGTACAACCTCTATGGCTATTTGACGTAGGATTCCAACTCTCTTTTGCGGCTACCGCGGGTATTTTGGCCTTCACAAGTCCTCTTAGCAGACTGTTTAGAATATTGCCAAGAGTCTTTCGGGAAAGCTTGGCGACTACAACTGCCGCCCAGATTGCTGTTTCTCCGATATTGTTTTTTACCTTTGGGCAAATATCACTCCTATCGCCAATTGTTAACGCACTTATTCTCTGGACTGTACCAGCAATTATGGCTGGTGGAGGAGTGATTGCGATCGTAGGACTTGTCTGGGAACCGATAGGGCAAGCGGTCGCATGGCTAATCTATCTTCCTTTGGCATATTTTGTTGAAGTAGTAAAGTTGTTTTCGAAGGTAACATGATGCCCAAGCTTTGGCGCTACATTCTAATCTTGTTGACGGCTGCAGTTTTGTTAGTCTTCCTGGCCACATTTTCCTTGACTGATAGCCGTCTGCATCTGGTTTTTTGTGACGTGGGGCAGGGGGACGCAACCTTGATTTATAGGGGATCAACTCAAGTTTTAGTAGATGGTGGGCCTGATCGAAGTGTGCTGAGCTGTCTATCGAATCACATGCCTTTCTGGGATAGAAAAATAGAACTGGTAGTTTTGACTCACGCAGATAGTGACCATTACGGAGGACTAGTGGATGTAGTCAGAAGATATCAAATTGGATCATTTGTAACTTCTGGGGTTGGGAAAGAGAGCGTGGGATTTAAAACGCTGGCTGAAGAAATTTCTATGCGAGACATTAAAGTCTTGGAAGTTCAGGAGGGCGATGGGCTAAAGTTAGGTAGCACGGTCCTTGGCACAGTCTGGCCAAGCCAAGCATGGGTAGCTCGCGCAGAGCGATCCGAGATAGCAGGCGATGTTTTGGGTGTTGCGACGACCAGCGAGTCACCAAATGAGTTTTCGATTGTCCTGGGTCTGTCCTATGGCGAATTTGATGCACTCTTGACAGGGGACATACAACCGCCAGTGACAGATTTAGTTGCGGATAAGGTGGGCCCGTCTTCGTCCGCCATTGGCGAGACTACGCCGAGGCGTTGGGAAGTGTTAAAGGTCCCACATCATGGATCAAAAAATGGATTGACTCAAGAGTTGCTCGATACGGTGCAGCCAAACTTAGCTGTGATCTCTGTTGGCGAGAAAAACAGGTACGGCCATCCACATAAGAGTGTATTGGAAATGCTCGAAGGTTTTAGGGTTGTCAGAACAGATCAGGACGGAGAGATAGAAATTGTTACTGATGGGAGAGTGTGGGAAATAAGATAAGTTGTCTGTTTGGGGGGGAGAGTGTAGAATTGGGATATGAAAGACCAAATTATTAAAGCATTACACAAAGCTTCTGGAGTAAAAGATGTTCAGCTTGAGCATCCAACTGAGGCTGAACATGGTGACTACAGCTCAAATGTTGCTCTCGTTGCTGCTAACAAAGGCAAGAACCCCAAGGATCGGGCCTCCGAGATAGTTAAAAAGCTCCAGGAAGACAAAGACTTGGAGGGAATGGTAGATAAAATTGAGGTTGCAGGACCAGGATTCATTAATTTCTGGCTTGCTAACGATGTACTTGGCAAAGAACTACAACTAGCGCTAAAGAACGGCGAGCGCTATGGAAAGAGCAAATCCGAGGTTGGGAAAAAGGTAATTGTTGAGTATACCGACCCAAATCCTTTTAAGGTATTCCATATCGGCCATCTTTTCAGCAATAGTGTTGGAGAGGCATTGAGCCGTTTGTTTGAAGCAGGAGGTGCCCAAGTCAAAAGAGCGAACTATCAAGGGGATGTTGGGGTTCACACTGCCAAAGCAATTTGGGGGATTCAAAAAATGGGTGGTCTTGGAAAAGCTGGAAAAAGTCTTGCCCAAAGGGTGAAGTTTTTGTCCGATGCCTATGTTATGGGGAATGAAGCTTACGAGAAGGGTGGGGAGGTAAAGTCCGCGATTGAAGAGATTAACAAGAAGCTGTACGGGGGAGATCAGGAATTGGTTAAAATATGGAAAGAGGGAAAAGAATGGAGCCTCGATCAATTTGAGGTGATTTATAAAAGGTTAGGAACCAAGTTTGATTTTTATTATTTCGAGAGTGAGGTTGGAAAGGACGGACTTGAGCTGGTTAAAGACAATCTCAAGAAGGGGATCTTTAAGGAGGATCAGGGAGCTGTCATCTTCCCAGGAGAGGCCCACGGGCTTCATAATCGAGTTTTTGTTAGCTCACAAGGTTTGCCTACATATGAAGCAAAAGAGCTTGGTCTTGCGCCGAAAAAATATAAGGATTTTCCCTACGATTTATCGATTATTGTTACTGGCAGTGAAATTACCGAATACTTCAAGGTTCTACTTAAAGCTCTAGAAAAAGTTAATCCTAAGCTTGCCGAGAAAACCAAACATGTGCCTCATGGCATGGTGCGGGTTCCAGGCGGTAAAATGTCTAGCCGAACAGGAGATGTGTTGGGAGGAGAATGGTTGTTAGACGAGGCTAAAAAGAGATTGCAGAAGTCATACAAGATGAGCGACGAGGTTGCGGAACAAGTTGCAGTTTCTGCTGTAAAGTATGCACTTTTAAAGTCGGGGATAGGTAAGGATGTTGTATTTGATTTTGATACCTCTTTGAGCTTCGAAGGAGACTCAGGTCCGTATCTTCAGTATACGCACGCGCGTACGCAAAGTGTCCTCGCAAAGTCAAAAGTCAAAAGTCAAAAGTCAAAAGTGGGGAAGGTAAACTCAGAAGAGGCGACTGTGCTACGAACGTTTTATAAATTCCCTGAGGTAGTTGCTGAATCAGCAAGTAAGTTAGCACCGAATGTACTCTGTACTTTCCTTTATGATTTGGCAACAAAGTATAACAGACTGTATAATACACATAGGATTTTGGAGGCAGAATCGGAAGAGGCAAAGGCCCTTAGGCTTGCAATAACCAAGGTAACTGGTAATATACTAAAGGTCGGACTTGATCTCCTTGGAATCAAAGCGCCCCGAAAAATGTAGAATGGATTTTCAAAAAACCACTTTAAAAAATGGTCTACGCGTAATTTGCGTTCCTATGCCCTCAATGGAATCAGCAACTGTTCAGATTATTGTCGGTGCAGGGACTAGGCATGAAGAAAAGCGGGTAAATGGAGTAGCACACTTCTTAGAACACATGGTTTTTAAGGGAACAAAGAAGTACCCCAGTGCGCAAGCTGTATCCACTGTTGTGGACGCAATAGGTGCAGATATAAATGCAAACACCGACCGTGAGAGAACGGCATATTTTATTAAAGCTTGGGAAAAGCATCTTGGTTTGGCTTTTGACGTTCTTTCTGGGTTCATTAATTCTCCTGTTATGAATCCAGATGAAATTGGGCGCGAAAAAGGTGTGATTTACGAGGAAATCGCGATGTACGATGATCTTCCGATGCAAAAAGCTCCCGACATCTTTGAGCAGCTTTTATACAAAGGTTCTCCTTTGGCTTGGGATGTTCTAGGTAGCAAGAAAAGCATAATGGGGGTTAAAAGGCGCGATTTTGTAAAGTACCGCAGACTGCTTTATCATCCACAGAATATGGTGTTGACTGTTGCTGGCAAGTTTGACCAGGAAGAAGTTTTGAAGTTAGCAGAGAAGTATTTTGGAAAGAGTGGAGGGGGCAAACTATCGAAGAAAGCAAGTCATGGGAAAGCGAAGAAAGCTAACCCAGGAGGGAAGCCAGAGGTTAAGCTGCAAACTAAAAAGACCGAACAGGGACATCTTGTTTTAGGTGTACGTGGGAACCCGTTGGGCCACCCCGACCGTTACAAAGAGTTGATTTTGGCAACAATCCTTGGCGGGGGGATGTCGTCTCGGCTGTTTACTGAAATTAGAGAGCGAAGAGGCCTTGCGTATTACGTTAGGTGTTATCCGGGCCATTACACAGACAATGGTTATATGGCAGCTCGAGCAGGAGTTAAGGTAGACAAGATTGACGAGGCGATAAAAGTCATACTTGAACAATTTAGGCAAGTTTCAAAGAGAAGCGGGAAGGGAAGTATTACAAAGGCGGAGTTTGAAAAAGCCAAGGAGTATATTAAAGGCAAACTTGCTTTGGGTTTGGAGGATACTTTTTCTGCCTCAGACTTTTTTGCAGAGCAGGAAATTTTAGAAGGGGAAAGCAAAACTCCTGAGGAAATGATGGAAGGAATCGACCAAGTTAAACTTTCCGATGTGCAAAAGCTTGCGAGAGAATTTTTCGTCAACAATCGACTGAATTTGGCCATAGTGGGGCCTTATGATGATTCGGAACGCTTCAGGAAGCTTCTTAAACTTTAACGATGGAACAGACGGTAGTTTTAATCAAACCAGACGGAGTCAGAAAGGGGATAGTTGGAGACGTTTTGACTCGTTTTGAAAGAGTGGGGATTAAAATGTTGGCAGCAAAGCTTATTTGGGTTAATAAAACAACCATAGGCAAGCACTACAGAGATAATAACGACTACCACAAAAGTGTAGGCGAAAAGACTTTGGAAAACTACAAGATGTACGGATTGGACGCAGGAGAGAATCTCGGGACAAAAGACCCAGTTAAGATCGGGAAGATGATCCGGAAGTGGAATATGGAATTCTTGGCATCTGGGCCTGTTTTTGCAATGCTACTTGAGGGACCAGGAGCGATTGCAGCAGTTCGAAAAATTGTTGGTCACACTTTTCCTGCCGATGCTGCTCCAGGCACAATCAGAGGAGATCATTCGCTTGATTCGGCGTACATTGCCAATGTCGAAAAACGCACTGTGCAGAATTTAATTCATGCCTCGGGATCAAAGGAAGAAGCGGATTTTGAGCGTAAACTCTGGTTTCGAAGAGGAGATATTTACAAGTACAAAAGAACTGGCGAAGAATAAAGTCTCCAGGTGTGTTCACCGTTCCTGTTTTGATATAATATAGTTGTGTTCAAGTCCCCGTAGCTCAACGGACAGAGCACAGGGTTCTTATCGAGGCCGTTTAGCCGCTGTAGCTCAACGGACAGAGCAGGGGTTTCCTAAACCTCAGATGTAGGTTCGACTCCTACCAGTGGCGCAGAAGGTCTCGCGAGTTCACCTGCGATGTAAGTTCGACTCTTACCGGGGACGCCAGTTTACGGGGTGTAGCTCAGTTGGAAGAGTGCTCGCTTCGGGTGCGAGAGGTCGCCAGTTCGAGTCTGGCCACCCCGACAGAGGTCGTTTGTTCGCACTCGCCGTAGGCGAGTCTCGCAGGCCAATGGCCGAGTACATCCAACTACCCCGACTTACTTCAGGCTCAAAGCGTAGAGGTTTGACAGGTTTCCGTTTCCTGCCCCCAGTGAGGTAAGAATAAGGAGCCTTGTTGGGTTAGGAAAGGGGATTGCGTAGGGCGCTTCATATGGTCCTGTCCAAACATCTTGTTTATTTGTACTGTCGTAATCCATGATTGTAATTTTGCCTTCTTGGGCCAAGACTAAGTGGTTTGAGGTTGGAAACCAAACTAGTGGTCGACTGCCGTCCCCAACAAAGAAGTTTCTGTCCTCTTTTATATCGTAGACGTATGCCTTGCCAGCCTCGATACCTCTTGCTTGTCTTTGGGTAGAGGAGCCGGGTAACTGTTTGATTAAGTTGTCTGGTATTTGGGCACTGCCAGAAGCAGTGTAGAGCACTTTGTTGCCATTTGGCGAAAAAGATATAGCTTCAGCTTTGCGTTGTAGGATGTCTTGCACCTCCTCTGGTGTGCGGGCGATCTTGGCATCCAATCTCTTTAATTCTTGTTCCTCCCATTTTTCTAAGACCTCTTCAAGCTGCTTGCCCTCGATATTTATCAGCTGGTTTTGAGAGGTTGTACTTCCAGCATCCACCAAAAACGCCCCTCGGGCGGATCTTAGAAGTAGTTGTCTGGAATCAGGTGACCAAGACCATGTGGCATCGTCAAGGCTAGCATCAGTCACAATTCTTGGTTCCCGAGAGAAACCTATTGGTAAATCACCAAGGTCGATAATCCACAGTCCTACTTTTGGCTCGCCTACGGCATTTTTGTTTGGAGGGATACGATAGGCTATTTTGGTTCCATCCTGAGAAAGTATAGGCTTTTGGGCCCCTGTAAATGTAAGTGCTGAGAGTGAGGGTGCAACTGGAAAGAGGACAACCTCGCTTTTTGTCACCTCTTCTTTTTTGATTGTCAAACGCTTTTGCCAAGACAAAAATCCTTCTTTTCGGAGCTCTATATCATAGGTGTCAGGAGGCAAGGAAATCGTTGCATTTGTGGCTGATTCAAGCTCGCCATTTACAAGAATTTGGGCACCATCAGGGATAGACGTAACAACCAGTAATCCGGTTGGACGGAATCCTAGCTGTTTTGAATCAAACCTGTAGCCTCTTGCAATAAAGGAAATCCCCAGGCCAACAATGGCAATAAAGACAATTGTTGCCAAAAAAGAAAGTGCGCGAATATGGACCATAACAGCCCGAATTATACCATTTTTGGGCCACAAAAAATAATTGAACGGCCAATTTTGGAACATTTAAGACAGATATCATTAAATGATATATTTTGTACTATTTCGATGTTCTTGTTGCGTGTTGTTTTGTCTGTTATAGTGGACGTGCCTTCCCGTCTTCTTTGTTGAGATGGGCCTGCCCCAATGAACCTCCAAGGGTTAAAACCCTCGGTTTCTTTCAACACAAGAAAACGGTTCGATCACTCCTCGCCAAGGCGAGTTTGAATAAGTAAATCTAAAGATATCAGAAAGTATTAAAGTAACTCGTCACTGGTTAGCTTGTGACTTCGTTGGAGGTATTCGAGTTACTACGTTACGAGTCAACTAGTTACTAATATGTTCTCGCAAAGAATAGCCATTGACTTAGGAACCGCAAACATTCTCGTTTGGGTTGCCGGAGAGGGACTCATTGCCAATGAACCTACAGTTGTTGCCCTTTCCCAAGAAGAAAACAGGGTTGTGGCTGTAGGGAATGAGGCCAAAAGAATGCTTGGTCGTACTCCTGGAAATTTGCAGGCAATGCGGCCCATGAGAGATGGTGTAATTGCCGACTACCAAGTTACTGAGGCGATGCTGCGTTATTTTATCAGCAAGGTTGCCCCTAGGGTGTCATTGATTAAGCCAGAAGTTATGATTTGTGTACCTGCAGGATGCACTCAGGTTGAAAGAAGGGCTGTTCTTGATGCCACGCTGGCAGCAGGAGCCAGAATTGCATATTTGATCGATGAACCACTTGCTGCAAGTATCGGGGCCAGAATTCCAATTGCTGCTCCTTCAGGACATATGATTGTTGACATAGGCGGAGGGGCGACAGAAGCGGCTGTGATCTCTTTGGGCGGAGTAGTGGTACATAGATCAGTGCGAGTTGCTGGAAACAAGATTGACGAGGGGATTGCTGACTTCTTAAGAAGGCAACACAACTTGATTATTGGGGACCAAACAGCAGAGTCTATCAAGATTAAAATAGGTTCAGCTATACCCCTTGCTAAAGACGAGGTTATGGAGGTTTCGGGCCGGGATCAAGTTTTGGGACTCCCTCGTACAGTAATGCTTTCTTCCTCAGATGTAACCAAAGCGATGAAGCCAATCCTTTTGCAAATAATAGGCGCGGTCAAGGGTGTTTTGGAAGACACACCGCCTGAGCTTGCTTCAGATATCATAGAACGGGGGATAACAATGTCAGGAGGTTCTAGCTTGCTGCGAAATCTAGACCGCTTCATTACTGAAGAAACAGGAGTCCCTGCTCATTTAGCAGAAGAGCCTCTTTTGTGTGTTGTCCGCGGGACTGGAGTAGCACTAGAAAATCTGGATCTTTACAAGCGGTCTATCACCAGGAGATAATCTAAACATGGTAATTGGTGTTGATGCCAGTCGCGCGTTTGTTAAAGACCCTGCAGGGCCGGAATACTATAGTCTCAATTTAATTAAAAATCTGGCCAAAATTGATAAACACAATCGATACATCTTATATTTGAGACCAGGACAAAAGGCCAATTTTAGATTACCGCACAACTTTGAAGCTAAAATAATCAATTTTCCATTTCTTTGGACGCAAATCGGACTAGCAGCTGAAACTCTCCTAAAACCCCCTGCGGTAATTTTTGTGCCTGCACATACATTACCTCTTCTTACTCGCATATTTCGACCGCGACTGCCAATTGTTGTCACTATCCATGGTTTGGAAGGCAAGTATTTGCCGCAATCGGGTAACTTACTCGCACACATTTACCGTAATTGGTCTATTGGTTGGGCAGTAAAGTTCGCTCACAGGCTCATTGCAGTCTCGGAGGATACACAAAAGGATATTTTAAAAACATATCAAATTGATGCAAAGAAGATACAAGTGATTCATGAGGGAGTAGATGAAGGTCAATTTTCTAAAACTACAGGACAAAACATACATTATAGGTTTAAGACTTTTATCTTGTTTGTTGGTACGATTCAGCCACGAAAAAATCTGATACGACTTATAAAAGCATTCTCAATGCTTCCCCAAAAAGACCTCGGTTTGGTTATTGCTGGTAAACTTGGCTGGTTGTACGGTAAGATACTAGAAAGTCCTAAGCGTTTTGGGGTAGAGGATCGGGTTGTGTTTTTAGGTAGGGTTTCGGATTCGGAACTACCTGGTCTTTATAAGAAAGCAAAGGTGTTTGTGATCCCGTCTTTAACAGAGGGCTTCGGATTACCAATTTTAGAGGCCCAGGCAGCGGGTGTACCGGTGGTAGCATCAAAAAAAGGTGCTTTGCCGGAGGTAGCGGGTAAGGGCGCGTTGTTTGTTAACCCAAAATCAGTAAAAAGTATAAGAAGTGGGCTAATGAGAGCATTTGTGCCTAAGGTGAGACAGGACCTTATTAGAAAGGGTAAGGAAAACCTAGGACGCTTTAGCTGGAAGAAGACGGCTTATAATACACTTAATTTTTTGGAGAAGTTGAAAGCAGGTCCTTAAAATTCGTGCTTTCTTCGTAAACTATAGTATAGGTATAAAGTTTAACGAATAAATGTGGACTCAATATAGTACCTAGCTTTGAATAGGCATAAGTATCTTGGGGATAAATTGTGAACAAAAGGTATAATATAGAAAGACTTACCCAGACATGCATTTGTCTGATAGGAAAAAATTGGGTCTTAATAGGGGATAACAAGCGAAAAACATAACTTATCCTAATAATATGATTATTAAGTTATAAATTTTAGGCCCTTTTTCTTTTTTTAAAGGTCTTAACGTTGTTGAAAGTTTGCAGAAACTAGGTTACAAAATGGCAAAACGACTAAAAACCAAAAATAGACTATCAAAAACAGCTCGAAAAATAACTCCGATTCTAGGAATCAATGTGGATAGCACTGATAGGGAAAGAGCGCTAAATCAGGTTCGGGCATGGATTAAAGAGGGCAAGCCACGAATGCTACGTCTAGTGGTTACTCCCAACCCGGAGATAGTCGTGCGTGCCCAAGGGGATCCTGAGCTTGCTCGTATATTGAATAGTGCTGATTTGTCCGTGCCTGATGGGATAGGGCTGAGGGTAATGGGGGGTGTGAGGGAAATCATTCCAGGTAGGCTTCTAGCTGAAGACTTGGTATCCGGGACAGGCAAAGAAAAGTTGAAAGTGTTCCTGCTTGGGGGAAAGGCCGGAGTGGCTAAAAAGGCAGCTGGCGTCTTAAATGCCGGGTTTCACCCTGGTCCATGGCTAGATGAGCGTGGCGAACCAATAGATGCCAAGCAACAGAAGGTGGAAGAAGAAGCTGTCCAGGCGATCAACGACTTTAAGCCTGATTTACTACTAGTTGGCTTTGGACCGCCTAAGCAGGAAAAGTGGCTAGACCGTAACCTGTCCAAGCTTAATGTTAAGGTAGGAATGGTTGTAGGAGGAGCCTTTGATTATTGGGCAGGGATTGTGCCCAAGCCCCCGAAGGCTATTTCAGATGCAGGCCTTGAGTGGCTCTGGAGACTTATCACCCAGCCGTGGAGGCTACCGCGTATCTTTACTGCGGTGGTTGTCTTTCCTCTTAAAGTCTTCTTGTATCGTATGAGACAATAGAGACGTTTATTTTGTGCTTAGAGGGCTAATTTAGTATAATGCTACGCCTATGGTAGAAGATCGATCTGAGCTGGGTTCGGCTCCTAGAGTAATAGAGCAGAGACCTATCTCGTTTTCTCCAGATAAGGATACAGAGGTAATCAGGGATCTCCGCGAGAAGTTTAGCAGGCCTGATGAACCTCTTTTCCAGACATTTGAACGAATAGGAAAGGGAAATTGGTGGACTCTTGCGGGCGAGTTCAATGTGTCCCCACGATTTCTAGCCCGTATAGTTAATAAGGACACGGTTCAATTTGCAAATGAGCAAGGTTTATTACCCCTTCCAGACGAGCGGCAACAAAGAGCTCTCGAAGCTTGTTACTTAAATTATCCCCATATAAGCTCGGCAGAGTTGGCAAGTGTGTTTAGTGTATCCCGAGGACGTGCGTGGCAAATTAAGGAGGATGGTCTACGAAATGTGCGTAGAAAGATATTAAGAGAAATTAGCAGTGAAGTTTCTAGCAGTAAGCCCTCAAAGGATATTGAGCTTGAGAATAGAGAGGCGATCCCGGATTTTTATATCCTGAAACCTGCCATGCCTGCTTGGTTCCGGGAAATTGATCTTTTAGGTCTAAGTAAAGAACTCAGAAGTTCACTTGTGGACGGGGGGTTAGGTGAGATTAGTAAGGCTGATAATGCGAGCCTAAGGGACTTACGCGCTCTTGGTATTCACTTTCTTGAGATGCCGCAACTAAGATCGAGAATTGATGAGTTTGCACGGACTTTGAGAGAATTTGAGCCCGAACGTGAGGGTCAGGAGGATGAGGAATCATTAAACAATAAGGCAGTTGCAGAGGGAAAAGTTCCTCCGTTTTTCTTTGATAGACGGCTTAAAGATCATTGGAGCTTTCATGAGATTGACTTGCTGAGATTGCCTGTTAAAGAACGAAATACTTTGAAACGTGCTGGCCTTGTGGGTCTTCGCGAGGTTGATGAGAAGTCGGATGCAGATTTGAGGGTGATACGGAATCTAGGGGAAATTGGGGTCCGAAAGATTAGAGAATCATTAGGGGAATTTAAATGGCAGAGGCTTGGAATAGCTTCATAGAGTCCCCTTCCAAAAAACTTGCTTCTTTTTGAAGCCAAATTGCTAGAATTCGGCTGCCTGAATAGGAACATGATGACTAAAGAAGGCACACCAGTAACCCAAACAGAGTTAAACCTTATTGGCCTAGAGGAGGCCATTCGCATTCAGAATGAAAAGGCTGGCCAAGAGACAAAAAGCTTGATTTTTCAGCTTCTAAGAGAAAAACTGCCTGTTTTGCCCAAGTTTAATGCACATGTTTCCGAAAGGGAGGGAGTTGCATATACGGGAAAAGAAATAGAGGTGGAAGGGTTGATTCTCCAGTTAGCCAGATCTGTGCACTTTGCCGAGAATTCATCTGTCGTGTTAACACCTGGTGGTATATATAGTGTCAAAGGTAGGGGTCTTATGTCTGGGAGACACCTTCCGATATGGTGGGAGGTGTCCCACAAAGAAGAAGTAGAGCAAGCTGAATATGTAAACTATATCGAGATCGCACGGACACGAATCTGCTTGCCAGGTTGAGATGCATAAAACATTGGCTGATCCCCTTCATAGCCAACGCGGTGCAGTACTTTTTGGTCAGGGTTTTTGTAGCGCGAGATTGTTTTTCCTTCTATATCAATTGATTCTATATCTCCGTTTGGATTTGTAAAGTAAAATCTTGGCTGAGGAGACGCACCTTTATCAGTGATTAAAAATGCTGGGTAGGGATAACTCCATTCCTCTCGTTTGGGAGGAAGCATTTCTCGTGACCAGAGAACTTGCGGTTTCTCTTCCTTGTTTTCAAGAGTTGAACTTGGAGTTGGTTCTACACTGTCTGAGGCAGGAAGTTCAGGATTGCTTGTGGTTTGTGCTTCGACGACCTTGTTTTTTGCTACTTCGGTAAGTTCTGGTATAGGTTGTTCTCGAACCAAAGATGTTACAGAAAGTTGTTTTGTGGCTTGACCAACCTCAAGTATCTTTTTTGTAGCAGTAGCATTAGCAATAATTGGAGTTCTGAGAATTTCGACAATTTTTTCCTCCGAGACGCTCTCTTTATCTGGTTCGCAAGCAGCAAGGATAGGTAGTGCGGCGGTGGCGCCAAGGCCAACAAGGAGTTGTCTTCGGGAGAAACGCCTGGGTGATTCAGGGCCGGGCATGGCAGCGATTCCAGGTTACAACTACATGGAGATCGCTGTCAAGACACCCGTTTCCCGAGCCAATTTTTGCACTTTTACACTTCAATGCATAGGAAACGTTGGAAACTCGCAAGAGACTTGATGATGGTAAATCTGGCAGATAACAAGCTTTTACGCGATCGCGTAGTTTCTTGTTAAGTTTCGATTTGTTAGGTAGTATTAGTTTATGTCAAAGAAATATGCCACTGTAAAGCAAATTCTTCATTTGGCTGGTATTGGTGCTTTCATCGCTGGATCTCTTATACTTCCAGGCCTTCCTCGTCTTTTAAGGGGTAGGGCATTAAATTACGATGATTTTTTCCCAGCGAAAAAGTGGGATGATTTTGACGGTTCGAGATTGCGGCAAAGATTGAAAGAGTTACACAAACAAAAGGTGGTCAGAATTTATCAAACTGGGGACAAATTTGTAGTACAAATAACTAAAAAGGGTCGCAAAAGACTACTCAAGTATAAGTTGAACAACCTAAAAATCCCTGAGCCTAAAAAGTGGGATGGGAAGTGGCGGATAGTAGCATATGATATCCCAAAAGAAAAAAATTCTGCCCGCGATGCTCTAAGAGCCACACTTAAAAGATTTAACTTTCTCGAGTTACAGAAGAGTGTATATCTTTATCCCTATCCGTGTGCAGACATGGTTGAATTTATTAGGGAATTGTATGGGGTGGGTGAGCATGTAACATTTCTAACTGTTGGTAATCTTGAAGACGAGAATGCTTATAAAGAGCATTTTAAGCTATAGCACTTCTTGTGTATTACTATATGAATGTGGGTGTAGTTAACAAGGTTTTACGTGATCGCGTAAAACCTTGTTGGTCATATTAAGAAGAGAGAGTAATGGCTGGTGGCTTGTTTTAGCCGATTACCTTAGGAGTTCTTGGAGAAGAGCAATTGGGTTTGGGATGAGGATGCTTCCTATTTTAAACCAGGAGGGAGAGGAGTTGAAAGTGAAAGAAAAAGATGCTTTGCTACGATTTCCGGCAACGTCGAAACTTTCTGCAACGACGTCATACTTTTCGCCTGTGTTTCGTACTATCTCTTTATATATGTAAGACTCTTCCGGCGGGTCAATTTTTGCCATCTTTTCCCCATTCTGATCCTTATATTTTATAGAGAGGCATTTGCTTACCGGATCCTCGCATTTAACCTCGACTGTTGCGTAGGATCCTGAGCAAGACTCACCGCTGCCGATTTTTTCTCCATTTTTACAAATGACCTCGATCATCGTTTTTGGAGCGTCTGAGTCAAAAGTCCAAACAGCGGAAGCTTTGTTAGCAAAGAGGACTGCGAGGAATAAAAATATGGTTATCAGAAGAGTATGTTTACAAAAGAAACACATATGGAATATCTAATTATTACTCAAGCTTATGTATCTTTTCAAGTACAAAAGGATTTTGGGGATCTCCACTTACTTCAAGTGCCCCCTCGTATATTTTACGAGCTGCTTGCTTCTCTCCTGTGAGAACCATTGTTTCCCCCAAATGTAGATATGGCGGAACGCGATCGGGTTTTAACTCTATTGATTTTTCAAACGCTTTGCGGGCTTCTTGCAAGTCTCCTTTTTCGCGCAAAACTAGTCCGAGATTATCAAAGTTTGTAGGGTTAGTAGGATCAAGTTTAGTTAGTTGTTTGTCGTCTTCTATGGCGATTTCTAGATGTTGTTCTCGCTCGACATCTGAAAGGACCGCACGAAACGCGATACTTGCCTGCAAGCCAATATCTAGTCTGTTTTGTGGCCTTTTCTCAACATTGTTTGTTGCAATATTGATTGCTTGCAATAAAGCTTGCTCTCTTTTTTCCTTTTCTTCTTGTAAACTCCCAAGTAAAGCTAAGGAGTGAATGTATTGGCGTTCGTAAACCGGAATTGGTATCGGAGTAACGCTAGACGTGACAAGAAACTTTTCTAATGCTTGGGTTAATATTCCTTGGTCTTCTTGAGTAAATTGATGGTCAGTAAAGAGGATATTTGCCTGGCCTTCTGGAAATAGTTGGATGTAGGAAAGTTCGTTATAGTCTTTTAGTCCTTGGGCAAAAATAATTTCTGCACGCAATACTTGAACTATGGTATTGCCGCCAATCAAAAGAGCAATGACACATACAACCAGGGCTGGAATAATAACTATTTTTTTAACATTAAGGGTAAAGATAGTATTCGGCTTTGCAAGGGCTAAGAGGGCTGCGGAAAAGGTTAAAAAGTAGATCCAAGCAGTGGCTGTATAAAAATAGAAAAGGCCATGGAAGGCAAATGCTAGCCAGCCAGCAAAAAGTAGCAAGAAAGAGGTGTTACGTAACTCCCGACGTGCACTATATATAGTAGCGCCCAAGAATCCCAAGAAAGCTAGCAGAGCGAGAGGGCCAAGACCAGCAAGTATGTTTAAGTAGTTATTTCTTATTTGCTCGGGGTATTGGGTCCACTCAGGCGTATTGTTATGCAAGACCGAGCGATAGGCAGGGTAATAAAGAGGAATGTGTGCTGGCCCAACTCCAAGAGGAAAGCTTTTGGCCGATATCAATCGCAAAGAATCTTCTATCTCAAGAGTTCTAATGGCCTGGCTGCTTGAGGGGCTAGCATCTAGTAGCGACACTATGCGGGCAAAGATTGGTTGGTGAAATAGTACTAATGCAAGGATTATGACTACAAAGGTCGGTTTTAATCTTTGGAATAATTCTTTAAAAGGGAA
>NZCP01000057.1 GCA_002686465.1 Candidatus Woesebacteria bacterium
CTGGCAAATCATATTTTCGATCCTCGTGGTAGACAAAGATATTACGCTCAGGGCCGTAATTGATAACACCTGAAAAATTAGATCGCTTGCCCGACTCCATAACAACAAGACTTGTATCTACGTCATCCTTTTCCAAAACCTCTTTTATCTCTTGAGATTCGCGGTCTGAACCAATCACTGTATAAATTCCGGCATTTAAACCTAGGCGGACCGATCCAACAGCATTATTGGCAGCATTCCCTACTCCCGGAACCCTGGTCATTTTTTTGACCGGGATTTTGGCACCATATGCAAAGGCAATTTGGTGCTTTTGACCATCTTTGCTTTTAATCTCCTCAGTGTCTCTTAAATCAACTTCCAAAAAGACGTCGATCGTTGAGTCACCTATGCTAATTATGTCTAGTTCGTCTGCCATTACGCCTTTCCTTCACTTCCAAAAACTTTAATTTTTTCCTCAACTACTTTCTGTACAGCCTCAATAACTGGCGGCATTATTTTATAAATTGCCACTTCGTCAGTCTTTTTTAAATCGTGCTCTAATGCTTCTCGAAATGCAACGCGCATCTCTGTATTTACGTTAATTTTCGCAATTCTGCCTACTTTTATTGCTTCCCTCACGTCTTCGTCTTTTATCCCGGATCCGCCATGCATCGACAAAAAACAATCCACTTTTTCTCTTATCTTCTTAAGCCTTTCAAGATCAAGCTTTGGTGGCTCTTTATAGACTCCATGTACGTTGCCAAAAAAAGCTGCGAATGTATCAACTCCGGTTTCTTTACAAAATTCGGCTGCCTTGTCTGGATCAGTATAAGTAGTACTTTTTTGCGCACTTTCAGCACTTTCACCCAAGTGAGGAGCAGAACTACCACCAATGTGATCAATTTCCCCTTCAACAAGAAGTCCTTTAGCGTGTGCCTGTTCTACAATCCGCTTTGTTTTCTCAACGTTTTCCTCAAAGGGCAGCTTACCCCCATCAAAATGCAAAAGCTCGTACCCCGCGTCTAACCCAACTTTTATCTCCTCCTCACTTGGTGAGTGGTCAAGATTGATAAAAATAGGAAGATTTAACTCTTCCCGAAAATTTTTGACTACGTCAACTAAATTTTCTGCTCCGAAAAATTTAGTTTCGCCTGAAGAGGACTCAACTATTACAGGAGATCGGAGCTTGCTAGCTGCTGCCACGATTGCACGAAGTGTTTCTATATTTGCTGCATTAAAAGCACCAATCGCCCAACCCTCATTTTGAGCTTGCTCTAAAACTTCTCGGGCAGATTTCTGCATTGGTTAATCCTTCACCTTTCTTGCAATGACCTTTTTAGCAGCAGCGACTATGTTCTTGGCCTTCATTCCGTATTTTTCTAACAACTCGTCTGGCGCACCACTCTCTCCAAAGTGATTTGGCATACCAATATATTCTATAGGAGTCGGCCAATTACGGGTTAGGACCTCGGCAACCGCCGATCCCATTCCCCCGTTTATCTGGTGTTCCTCAACAGTCACCACAGCCCCACAGGTTCGAGCTGCTCTTATAATAGTATGCTCATCCATTGGTTTTATAGTGTGATTGTTGATTACAATACTTCCAGTCCCTGCCTTTTCAAGTTCGTGCGCTGCAAGGAGCGCTTCGTGAACCAGAGGGCCACAGCCAACTATGGCAACTTGTGGCTCTTTCGACTGCCACAAGACTTCCGCCTGACCGATCTTAAATGGAGATTTATCAGTTGTAAAAACGGCAGTTTTTTCTCGAGCAAAGCGAAGATATACTCCTCCGTCATATGAGGCAGCTGCCAACGTTGCCTTTCTTGCCTCGATTGAGTCTCCCGGGTAAACAACAGTCATTTTTGGCATTGCGCGCATTAAGGCTATATCCTCAAGCATTTGGTGTGTTGCGCCGTCCGGGCCGACAGAGATCCCAGCGTGAGCACCCGCAATCTTTACCGGAACTTCGTTAAGAGCAACTGTTGTTCTAATCTGTTCCCAATTTCTTCCTGGAGAAAAAGCAGCATAGGAGGAAATAAACGGAATTTTTCCATAATTTGCCATTCCTGCAGCAACAGTTGCTAAAAGTTGCTCTGCAACCCCAATTTGTATAAATCTGTCTGGAAACTCTTTTTTAAAAGCTTCGGTTCTTGTCGATTCTGTTAGATCTGCGCATAAAGCAACAACATTGGGATTTTTCTTTCCAGCAAGAACTAGCCCCTCACCATATCCGTTTCTGGTAGGAACCTGGTCAATGTCTTTTGAAAAGACTTTTCTGGACAATTTAGCTTTTGGATCCAACATTGTTTTAATTAAACTTGTAACCAGTCAATTCAAACAAATAAATTTTCCATCTAGGAGTAACCAAACACTCTAGTGAGTTTATTTCTGTACTACCTTTATATTCCGGAGTAGCACAGGTTGTTGAAAGCAAATACGCCACTCCGAAAGCGACTGCTATTAAAACCAACATTAAAACTGCCTTATTCATGTTCACTTTTATTATTTCCAAATCATACTTAGGACCTTCCAAATAGCTAGAAACCAAATAACAAATAGCAATACTGCTAGTCCCCACATAACTAGGGATTCGTTGAACGCAAGGCCACTGCCACCGCATATAACCACCGGAGGAGAAGGAGATATCGTCCACAATATGGAGCCAGACGGTACATCACCAAAAGAAGGAAGGGCCCCTCCGTAATATTTGCACAATGAGACACTCCAAGAAATACCCTTCTCCTGCAACTGATACAACCACTCTAGAAACCATAGTCGACTAATTCCCATCAATAGAAAAGCTACCACAGAAGAAATTAAAAGCTTGATTACACTATTCATGTTTCGATTTGATTTTTCCTGCGAGTATTTTTAGATCGTGTAAAGCTTTTTTTGCCTCTTTCTCATTCGGCGGCTTGCCATGCCATTCGGGCAGGTTTTCCATGAATGAAACACCTTTACCCGGAATAACATGCGCAATAATAACCGTCGGCCGATCAAAAACCGCCTTGGCTTTTTCGCAAGCATCAATGATTTCTTGGAAATTATGCCCATCGATATCGATAACGTTCCAATTAAACGCTTTGTACTTTTCAGTCAGGGGCTCAAGAGGCATAATATCCTCTGTCTGCCCGTCAATTTGAATATTGTTCCGGTCTACAATCGCTGTGAGGTTCGAAAGTTTGTATTTTCCGGCAAATAAAACCGCTTCCCAATGATTCCCAGCATCGTGTTCTCCGTCTGAACAGATACAATAAGTTCTAAACTTTTTAGCATCCATGCGTGCCGCATATGCATAACCTGCAGCTTGGGCAAGCCCAGATCCAAGTGGTCCTGAGGTTGACTCAAGAGCCGGAATTCTTACTCTTTCTGGATGTCCTTGAAGCTTTGACCCAAGTTTTCTGAGCGTTTTAATTTCTGACCTTGGAAAATAACCCGCATGCGCCATGGTTGTGTACCGAATCGGAACAATATGGCCGTTTGACAAAAATAGTCTGTCACGCTCTCCCCACATCGGTTTTTTTGGATCATGATTAAGTATGTTGAAATACATTGCCGTGAAGACGTCTGCCATTCCCAAAGGCCCCGCAGAATGCCCACTTCCTGCCTCAACAAGCATCTTTATTAAGTCTTGTCTTATTTCGTTCGCTTTCTTTTCTAACTGATGTATGTCTAGCTTGCTCATGGTTTAAAACTTGTTACATGTTACTTGTCACTTGTCACTTATTACTTTTATATTCTGAACGGGCTTTTGATTTTATGGTCGTGTTTTCCCTTTTCTATTTCTTCCTCAAACTTCTTAATCGCAGGAACTACATGGTCAACCTTATCGACTACTCTATAAACCAAAGCTGCCTCTCCCCTAATCATCATGTGTTGAGTTATTTCCTCTAAGATCGAATTCCAGAACTTGCCAAAAAGAATAAAGGGCTTGTGGTGCCCAAAATAAAGCCTTGCCAGCCCCCAAGCCATTCCGAATTCTGAAATAGTCCCTGTTCCCCCATTAAAGACGACATAAACATCTCCTCTCTCCAAAAGCTTCAGGGTTCGAGAAAGGTAGTTGTCCTCCATTATTAGCTTGTCTACTTTATTTTTCTCATCATGTCCCTCAAAATGCGTCATATCAAGCGGGTTAAAGCTAATACCGATTGTTTTCCCTCCAACTGACTCTGCACCCTCTGTTGTGGCCCGCATTACACCTGGTCCACCTCCATTAACTATGGTGTACCCCTCTTTTGCAACTGCAGCTGCAACGTCGTGTGCATCCCGGTAAAGCTCGTCCACCGGTTGTGCCTCAGAATAACCGAAACATGTAACGTTTTTAACTCGCATTTTTCTTTAACTTTTCAATATTTTGTGTAATATCTCCATCAAACAAGCTCTTCCCTACCGCGACTTCGTCTGCCCCTGCCTCTACCACTAACTTTATGTTCCCAAAGTTTATTCCTCCATCAACGCAAATCTTAAAAGGTGCCTTATCATGCGCTCGGATCTTATCTAGATCTTTGATCTTCTTAAGAGCTTTTTCATCAAACTTCTGCCCGCCAAACCCTGCCTTGACCGACATGACCAAAACTACATCCACATCCATCAAAATATTTTGATCCAAGTTTGATACAGGTGTCGGCAAGTCGATCGCCAAACCTACCTGTTGGCCTACCTCAGTAACCTTTCTAACAAATGCTTCTTGGGATGGCATCATTTCAATTTGTCCAATTATTCGACCCGCCATTGCTCGAACTGACTTCTCTACCCAATTGGTTGGATCCTTTGTCATCAGTTGGACGTCAAGACCGAGACTGGTTTCGATGCTTTCTAAGGCCTCCAGACCAACCGTGTGGTTTTTAGCAAAGACTCCGTCAACTATGTCGACCTGCACCCTTTTTACCTCGCCGTAGCTTTCGTGAAGGCGGGCAACTTGTCGAATTTTCTCCTTTAGTTCCCTTGGGTCGTCTGTCAAAATCGCTGGAATTACTTCAAGCATTTCCTAATTGTTTCCCAACACTAATTGCCTGTTCTATTAGTCGATTTGAGTAACCCCATTCATTGTCATACCATGCCATTACTTTTACTAGATCGCCACCAACTACCCGAGTAAAATTTAGGTCCACAATTGCAGATTCTGACCGACTAATAATGTCTGAGGATACCAACGGTTCTTCGGTGACCGCAACTACGTTTTTCCATAGCGGTTCCTCGCTTGCCGACTTAAAAGCGTTGTTTACTTCTTCCACAGTTGTGGGTTTTTTTGTGACAAAAGTAAAGTCAATAATAGACCCAACAAGGACCGGAACACGTATCGCAACACCGTCGAATAATCCTTCAAGTTCTGGTATCACTTTTGCCGTTGCATCTGCTGCCCCCGTCGTTGTCGGAATCATGTTTGCCATTGCCGACCTTGCTCGTCGAAGGTCTTTCCCTGAACCGTCCTTTGTTTCTTGCGACGCCGTAACCGCATGTACCGTAGACATTAAAGCTTTTTGAACCCCGATTTTGGCATTCATGATTGCTGCAACCGGCGCAACACAATTAGTGGTACATGACGCGTTGGAGATAACCTCCCCCTCTCCCTTATACTCGTTCACCCCAATTAAATGTGTACTTACACCTCCACCCTTCTCCGGTGCAGAAACCACAACGCGCTTTGCACCACCTGTAAGGTGTTGTTTTGCAGCCTCACCACTAGTAAAAACTCCTGTTGACTCTATAACTACATCCGCCCCATACTTTCCCCAGGGGATCTTAGCAGGATCACGCTCTGCCAAAACCGGATAGCGCTTACCATCGATTGTCAGGGCCCCTATCTCTGGCTCCTCTTGACCTGCATTCTCGACGCGAATTTCTTTGGGAAACTTCTTGTAGACTGAATCGTAGCGGAGCATGTTTGCCCAGCCAGCAACATCCATTGAGCCTGAAGTATTAACAGCAACGATCTCTATTTCATCAGGAAAATTAAGAACACCAACTCTAAAGGCAATCCTTCCTATTTTTCCAAATCCATTGATGGCAGTTTTAATCATAAAAGCAGTTTACTCTCTCAACGCCTTAAGACCGGGTAGGTCGCCATATGCCAAAAATTCAAGCATAGCGCCACCTCCGGTCGATACGTAATCCATTCTCTCTAAAAACCCAAGCTTTTTCAAGAGACGAATCGTGTCCCCTCCCCCAATGACCTTAAAGGCGCTTCTGTTTTCGACAACGGCGTCCGCAATAACCTTTGTCCCATCCCAAAATCCAGAATCTATATCTCCCATTGGCCCATTCCAAACAATTGTCCCAGCTCCTTTTATCACTTCTGCAAAATTTCTTGCCGAATCAGGTGTAATGTCGGCACCTTCTCGGTTCAGGTGCGCTGCCGAAACGCACATTTTCCCATCCTCTTCTCGGCAATACGACTTAATTGTTTGAGGCAAAACTCCCCCAACTAAAACCCACTCGGCATGATCTAGAAACTTATCAATTAAAACTTCCTTGTCTCCCTTTCCCCCACCAACAACAAAAACAACTGGTTTTTTTGGATCTTTTAGAACCTTGCTCAGATTTTCAATTTCTTCTGCTAAATGTAAGCCCGCTGCGTGCGGCATAACCTTTGGCAACCCGACAATAGAAGCTGATTCGCGATGAGAAACACTAAAGGCGTCGTTGATATAAACATCTCCATCATGAGCCAAGTGCTCCACAAAACGCTTATCATTACTGTCCTCCCCTGGGTCAAACCGCAGGTTTTCCATTATGGACATGTCCATCTCGCCCACCGCTTCTTTGCCAACCTCTTCTATTAATAGTCCCTCGAGATGCTCGCTAACAGGCTTTAGACTCAAGTCCTCAATTTTTTGTCCTTTTGGACGACCTCTGTGTCCAATGACAGTAATTCTTCCAGAGCCATTTTCAACAAGATAACGAATCGTGGGAATTACTGCCTGGAGTCTTGTGTCGTCGCTTACTTTACCATTTTCAACATCAACATCAAGATCCGCTCTTAGAAGGATTCTTTTTCCCTTGATATTTAGCCTCTCGGGGGTAATAAGCCTTTCCATATTTTATTGTAGCATCGCTTGACTTAGTTGGCCATGGCTCCTACACTGACACTATATGGCAGCAGAAGATGCACAACAACCAGCACAGAATCCTCCGCCAGCTGGCGGATCGCCACCTCCAGCTCAACCTACAGCACCACAACCAGAAGCTGGTGAGACAACCGAGCATCTTGTCCAAAATACTGAAGAACCGCCTCCACCAGGGTTACTAAAACAACCAAATCTTAAAAAATGGTTAATTATCGGGGCAGCAGTCATACTTGCTGCATTTCTTGTAGTTACCGGTATCCAGGCATACCTTTCCTCTCAATCCCAAAAACAGGTCGAGGCACCTTCAACTATGGAAGAACCACCAGCTCCTCCGGCCCCACCAGCCTTACCAACATCGCCAGATACTGAAGCCGGCGCTAGCGGCGTACCGAATGGTACTGCCGAGACTGCGAATTGGAAGACATATACAAACAAACTTTGGGACTACTCAATAAAATACCCTTCAGACCAGCTTGTTGCATGTAGTCCCACTGACGAGGAGGGGCTAATATTGTGGGTATCACCATTTGTCTGCCCGGTCGGTGGACACGATATCTTGTATGAAATAGCTGTCACAGGCCGTAAAGAAGGAGAATATAAACAGTATAAAAACCCTGTCTCGACGAAGGAAGTTATTGTCGGAGGGGTTAATTCCACCCAAAACGATTACAAATACGACAATATGGACGGTCCACTTGAAGCATTTGGCGGATCAACCGAGATTCTAGTCCCCGTGGATGGAGGAATAATTCAGATTACACTTCTTGGCAATACTACAGAGAAGAAAAACAGATTCGATCAAATCCTCTCTACTTTTGAGTTTACGCAGTAGCTTTTACTCCTTCTCAGCGATCTTTTGAAGCCTTCTTTTGTGCCTTTCCTCGCCTGAAAATGAGGTCTCCAGGAAAGCTTTTACTATCTTTTTGGCGTCGCTTGCGCTTATAAAATCAGCGCCCAGCGACAAAACATTAGCGTCGTTGTGCTCTCGGGCTTTTTTAGCCACTTTTTCGCTCCAACAAAGCGCCGCTCTTATTCCTTTTACTTTATTTGCAGCTATTACCTCTCCATTACCTGATCTTCCTATTACAATCCCCCGACTTTCTTGGTCCCTGGAAACATTCCCAGCCACTGGAAGAACAAAATCCGGGTAATCATCATCTGGATCGAGTTTGTCAGCGCCGATATCCTGAACATCATGTCCCAACTCCTTTAAATATCCTTTAAGCTCCTCCTTTAACTGATAACCACCATGGTCTGCACCAATAAAAATCTTCATTTTTGAAATCCTTTTGCCAACTCCAAAATCACTTTTTTCGGATCTTTAGCTAAAATCACTGCCGACGAGGCCGCAACCCCTGTTGACCCCTCCTTTAAACTTCCTTTAACATCCCCTATATCCTTTACTCCTGCTCCCACAATCAATGGAACCCCTGCACCCTTTGCAATCTCTGCTGCCTTTCCAATAACACCTGGTTCTGCCTTTGCAACAGAAGTATCCTTGGACGCAATTAACTCCGGCGGTTCGTATGCAACAAAGTCTGGTTTTAGTCCAACAACTTTCTTTAACTCCTCCACGTCGGAAGCAAAAATCATTGTTTTCAATCCAAGACCTTTACACCTTTCATTGGCTTTCTTTAATTCATCATCTTTCAACTTGTGCTCTGAATGGTTCAAGAAAGTACCACTTGCCCCTGCCTCACCTGCTGCCTCGGGCGTAATCCAGCCATTATGTTTACCTTGTTCCTCTCCATCTACATGCTGTGCCCAAACCTCATAATTTGTTGCAATCATGCAAGACCGTATATCCACCGACTGCACAACAGGGAAAATAGGCACACCGGTCTTTGCTTGGGCAAGAGAAATAACTCGCACCAACTCTACTGCTTTTACACCTGTTGCCTCAGGATATGTTTTGAAGTTAATAAAGAGCATTAGCTAAAGAGTACCATGCATATTTAAGAAGTTACAAGCCTTTGATACCTTTGGTACATGTGGTACTTTTGATACTTTTTACTGAAGTCCCAAAGCTTCATCAAATTTGCCTTTGTCGAACCCGGTTACTTTAACCTCCACTCCATCATCCTTTTTAATAACCGAAAAAGGGGTTCCCATATGCCCATCCGAGATTTTTGACATCTCCTCTTGGCTTGCTGGGTCCTGGTCTATTATCTTCTCACTAAACGGAACTTTTTTCTCCGTCAAGTACCCTTTAAGCATTTTGCAATAAGGACAAGTTGTCGTTGTATAAACAGTTACGTGTGCCAAATTACTTCACCTCTTTTCAATCCGCCAATCAATCGCTCTTTGCGCCGTGTATGGATAATACTGAAAAGGTGCAAAGTAAGATTAGGCGGACTACTCAATTATTACATTTCCTTCCATTCCCAATGATCTGTGATTCCCAACACTACAGAAAAACGCATAAGTTCCTGCCTCATCAGCAGTTATAGTCACCGTATCCTCTTTGCCTCCACCAATAGTTTCTGTTGCAACATCAAGCTCAGTAACAACAAGGTTGTGGGGAAGTTTACCTACATTTTTAAACGTAACTTTTGCTGATTCTCCAGCTTTTAGGCTAATAGAAGAAGGTGAGAATTTATATTCATCTCCCTCAACCGTAACCTCTTTCATCATAGCCAGCTCGGCCCCACTTGTACCTTCTTGTGTATCAACATCGGGGGACGCAGCAGGAGCCGGGGATTCCAAAGCTTGTTCAACAGGAGCACCACCTCTTCCTTGCACTACAAACACAGCCACCACAACAACCGCAAGCAAAATACCAATAATCAAAAATGTATTTCTGTTCTCCATTGTCTTACCTCCATTCTAGTATAATTCTGTCTCTGGATGAAATGCTTTTCAGGCAAACCAAAAAGGCGTTCGCATATTATTTCCAAAATCCATTGTATAGGATGACTACAATACAGCTTTTCCATATCTTGAAAAAAGATGAGATCTAAAGGTGCTGTCCAAATAATAATCGTTGTAGTCTTAATTATAGCTGCCCTAGGCGGTGTTATTTGGTATCAAACTTCTAGACCTGCCTCCACAGGCGAAGAATCTCAAAAGTACTCGAGCCCCGACGGAATAGCCACATTTACTCAACCTCCCGGTTGGGAAGTAAAAGAACATTCCGATCCAGCCATTAAGGTTTTGTTTGCTATTAATGGTGGAGACTTGAAATATATAGACGAAGATTTTGAGGGATCTCCTCCAACATTAGCCGAATACACAACTGAGACCATGCAAGACCTTAGTGTCATTCCTGAATTTAAGGTGATCGAGCAGTCCGACACTTCTATTAATGGGTTGAAGTTCCATCAACTTATCTATGAGTGTTTTTGTAATAATCAAAACTTAAGAGCTTTGTATGTTTGGACAGTAAAAGGAAACAAAGCACACGGGTTTGCGTTTAGAGCGGTTGAGGAAGTGTATGATGAGCTCCTACCAGTCGCCCAGGCAACAATAGACTCTATTACAATTCAGTAAACACCTCTTGCCTAATAAGCGTCCGTTCTTCTCAAATCGTGCTATATTAAACACATGAGCCAGAAGGGATTTGCACCACTCATTATTCTGATCATCCCTATCCTCCTTGTTGCTAGTCTTATGGACTGGAAAGCTGTCAGGGATTTTTCAAAAAATAGACTTCTCGACCCCCTCTCGTTTTTCCGTGGAGAGCAAGGAGCAAGCAGTCTCCCTTCAGACCCAGTCCAATTCACCCACCATGTTACAGATTTGAGACACTATCAAATCCTTATACGAAAGGAGACTTACTTACGTGAAGACAAGAATGAACCTAAAACTGATCCCACCACCAATGATCCTAAGACTACATAATTTACTGCTCCCCCTGAGAGGAACAAAGAAATTAATAAAGCAAAACCTGCTGCAACAACTCCTATTAAGAAACCAGTCATTACGGATTTTGCTGCCTTAAAACTAATGAGAGCCCCTAAAACCATTGGAACAAGTATTGTCAAGAGAACATTTGCTCCTACAAATGGTTGTAAAACAAGCCCTACTACTTGTACTGAAACAAAAAGCGCCAAACCCCAGATCGCAGCTGTCTTTAGATCAGTAGATTGCATACGTTCATTGTTATATAGTAACCAGATTGTTGTCAAGTACCAATCAGTGTATCAAAATCAGTGTTATCAGAAACAGGCCTAGGCATCCTGTATGGTACTGGCCCATGTATATCTCCACCCCAAAGTTTAAACTCAGACCCTTCTTCATCACTCATTGTCGCAGGACCCCCTCCCCATCTGTTAACTACATCCGGGTCGACTAATGCCTGCCAAACTTTGTCTTTTGAGGCTTTTATGTGGTAGTCTTTTTCAATTTTTTTTGACATCTTCACCCCAGCTATTGTATTTGGTACCCCAAACTAAAGGCCATCTGGAAAAGCCAGGCGTTTACAAAACGGTAGGTGTCAGTCAAAAGTAGGAGTCCCAAGATAGCCAGAAGAATACCTGCTACTTTTGAGATTGTACCAATGTGCCGAGAAACAACAGAGAGATATTTTGGAGCCTGGGCCAAAGTTAAAGAAACGATCATAAAAGGGATGGAGATCCCTAGAGAATAAACAAAGAGAAGGGAAGCTCCTGTTGTTGCGGTTCCAGAGACAGCCGCAAGAGAAAGGATTGCCCCAAGCACCGCCCCGACGCAAGGAGTCCAGGCTGTTGCAAAGACAATCCCAATCAAAAATGCCCGACCGTATCCTAAATGATTAACCCAAGCAGGTAGCTGAAGTTTATGCTCAGAGGATAATACTGGAAGAGGCAAAAACCCAGCAAAGTTCAATCCAAGTATAAAAATTAAAGCTCCACCTACTATCCTTATAATATCGTCATATTGGCGCAGCGCCTGCCCTACTCCGGCAGCAGCTGTCCCTAAAATAACAAAGATTATTGAAAAACCTAAGATATAAAAAATGGAAGACACAAAAAGCTTTGTTCTATACCTTCCAATGCCATAAGTTTTCAGATCTTGTAAAGACACTCCGGTCACATATCCAACATACGCTGGCAAAAGGGGAACGACACATGGGGCAAAAAAGGAAACTAGTCCCGAGGCAAAGGCTACTGGAAAGGAAACGTCGAACATGTATTCTATTGCTGGGGTGGGCTGAACCTTCCTGGGGAATTACCACCAGGGTCTTGCTGCTGCATAAACTGCTTCAACATTTCCTCTGACGGAAAATCTTGGCCTCCAGAAGGAATATCGCCACCCATTCCCCCCATCATTTGCATACCTTCCATCATTCCGGCTAAAGGGTTAGCAGTTATCAAAAAAATGATTCCTGCAAGAAGCAAAACGCCGATAGGTATCCAGATTAGGAAAAAAATAATCGCTAAGAGGTTTTTTAGAGTGTTCAAGCTTTTTTCCCTCTCCTTATTCTATATTAACACTAATTTTATTCAAACTCCCAGAAAACCCCGCCGAAAATAGAGTATTTAAGCGGGGGTGAATGGGAGGAGTGATCAAACCGATTTCTCTGAAAGTTGGAGGTTTATTTTTTTCTCCATCCTATATTTTTCTAAGATCAGATAAGTCCCCCCCCCCGTATTTTTCCGACCACCACAACAGCTGATGCTGCACGGGGTTTGTCGCTCGTTGAGGCAGGTGTTTTGCCAAAAAAGACGCCGCAGGGAGAAAGATTAAAAATCAATACAATGAAGCTCTGTGGAAACTTTTAGATGCCACTAATAAACAAAATGTCAACCAATCTATAAACGGCAAATAGTATAAAAATTACAACAAGTGCAATCAAAATACGCTTTGAGAAAACAAACTTTGCTCTAACAATATCTACTATGATTGCTACCACCAACGCAGCAAATAAGAGCCAGGGAAGGACAATAAACCACGTGTTTACTAGATTTTTGACTACCATAAGCGTCGATATTTCATCAGACATTATTTAATCACTCCCAGACTACAAATACCAGGTTATAACGGGGGGGGGTCCGGAGTCAAGTCCTAAGTTCTACACTCTCTCCATCTTTGACTTTTTTAAGACCAGATAGGTTGCCTGTCGCTTCGCCGACAACAACTATCGCAGATGCTGCGCGGGGTTTATCAGACGTAGAAGCAGGGGTCCTTCCAAAAAAGATGCAAAATGCGCGGCCAGGAGGCCAATATCCCAATGTTCCTACCGCAACTTCCTCAGTATCTGGGGCCTCCACTGAATCCACAGGAATACTAAAATAAATCTCCTCACCCCAAGTATTTACTTTCCCTTCAATCGGTAAGGAATCATATATTGCCTTTGCTTGTTTGGAGTCGCCTAGAACTGCTTGCAGCTTTATTTTTCCAGCCAAAATCTGCACTTTTTTACCCATGCGGAAGAGTTTGTCCAATTATCCAAATCAGGAAAACTCCGGCAAGTAGCAGCCCCGCCTGGTGCCAAGGACTATCTTTGTGCTCCTCGTGTACCTCTGGTAGAAGATCTGAGGTTGCAATATAAAGAAACAGACCGCCTGCGACCGCAAGAAGAATGCTTAGGTTAGCCTCGATACTGACCGCGAAAACAACAACTAAAATTGCTCCCAGGTAGGTCGCCATTGCAGAAACGATGTTTACCATGATAATTTTTGATTTTTTCCAGCCTGCTTTTAGCATGAGTCCAAAGTCCCCCATCTCGTGAGGGATTTCATGCAAGAATGTTGCCAGTGCAACAACTACTCCAAGTGTCGGTTCAACCAAATAGGCTGCAGCAATAACCATACCGTCTATAAAGTTATGAATCGTGTCCCCTGCAACAACAATTGGCATCGAGGATTTAAGAGTTGTTCTTTTGTGCTCTTCGTGGTGATGGATATGCATAAAAAATTGCTCAAAGAAAAAGGCGGCAACGATAACCACCAGTACTATTGGCAGTACAGTCGCAGCGCTTGATTCTTCTATTGCCTCAGGCAAAAGATCTAGAAGGGATACAGCAAGCATAACGCCTGCTGCGAATGGGATAGCATGAACCGAAATGTGCTTACTCCATCCCTTTTTTGAGAGCAGAAAAAGACCGCCTGCCAGGCCGGCAACACTACCAAGAGTTGCAAGGGCAAGTATCGGAAGAAGGTTTTCCATCATTACCTTTTCACCAATGAGTGAAGAAGTGCTGCGATAAAGGCAAGAACTACTCCACCAACTAGAGCTTGCAAAAATCCGTCAACAACAAAGCCAGGAACAATAAGACTTGTTAGCCAAAGAACTACAGCCGAGATTATCCAAGAAAAAAGGCCAAGGGTAACAACTGTTACGGGAAGGGCTAGGAGTGACAAAAGGGGTCGCAAGAAGGTGTTTAAAAGTCCAAGAACCGCCGCTGCAATAAGCGCTGTTGGGAAATCAGCAACATCAATCCCAGGAATAAGCCAAGCTGTTGCAAAAAGTGCGAGGGCGTTTGCAATCAGTATAAAAATAAGCACCGCCTAATTTTAACCCCTCGATATTGACTTTTGCAACAAGTCGGCTAACATGGAGAGGATGGGCAATACATTAAATCCAGAAGCAACTCCGCAACCCGCCTCTCAACCAGTTGTCCAAACGCAAACTCCATCCCCTGAGCAACCATCTGAAAAAAAAGGTTTTAAATTCCCTTTAAAAATCGTTCTCATTATCCTTGTAATCAAAATTGCCATCGGTGGTCTAATTTATCTAGGCTATGTATACATCCTGCCGCAATTGCAAAAACAGGCCGCTCCCGCTACCGCCCAAGATATATTAAATGACGCTACAAACCCATTTAGCGAGGATGTAACATTTAGCAATCCGTTTGAAGAAGACTCAGTAAGTAGCGACGAATACCAAAACCCATTCGATGAATTTTAAGAATATCACCACCCTCTTTTCCCTTTTGTCACTTCTCGTTACTTTTTTGTTCTTAGGATCTACGGTTTTGGCGCAAGACGCGCCAACTGATGCCGAAATGGAGGAAAAAGCAAAGGCAAAAGGTATTACCTTCCCAATTTCTGAACTTGGGGGATGTACAAATGTTTCCGAATGTCGAAGCTTTTGCGAAGAGACAGCAAATGAAGACACATGTAAAAGCTTTGCACAAAAGAAGGGTCTAAAACATACAAAAAGACAATATCGAGAAGCAGTGCTTGAGCAAGCCCGCGACGAGCTTGGTTGTGACTCTTTCCAAGACTGCAAAACCCTTTGTGAAGACGAGGAAAACCGGGGACAATGTGTCTCTTTTGCTGCAAAGCAAACACACTATGGACATGCGAAAGACAAGCAAGAGATGTTAGAGCGCGCAAAGACAGTTTTAAACTGCACCTCGTTTGAGTCTTGCAAGAACTTTTGCTCTGCTTCTGAAAACCAAGATCGTTGCGACAAGTTCGCCGACCAGCACGCACCTGCTGAAATTAAAGCTCGGCTTGAGGAGCACAAGGAAAACCTGATTGAGCGATTCCAAGAAAATCTTTCTTGTGACTCAATTGACTCTTGCAAACGCCTATGTAAAGACCCAGCAAACAAAGAGAAATGCGACAAGTCTGTGCCTCGTACTACTAAACCCGGTGTTGAATACTACGAAATTGAAAAACCGTCTTGTGAGGGCGAGGAAGAATGTGCGAAATGGTGTGAGGAAAACCCTGACAAATGCCGGAGTACAAAAAAGATGAGAGGCGGCGAAGATGAGAAAAAAAGTCTTTTCGATAGACTAAAAACAACTACAGAAAACTCTGATACGGGAACAATCGACCACCAAGACATACCTAAAAAGAGAATAGAGTCACAACCAGAACATTCTAATGAAGATTTTATGGAAGGCAAAGAGGTTCGAACAGAGCCTGGAAATTCCACCTTTATTAACGACGAACAAAAACCTTCTGGCATTTTACCTTCTCTACCAGGACTTCCCTAGCTCGGGATTACCGTACTTTAACCGCTTCATCTCCGCAGGAGACAAGGTTCTCACCGAAGGTGAGGTTCTTATTACCGAAACGTAACAAATTTTTAAGACTCCAACTTCGCGTAAACCCCAAATGCTGCTAGAACCGCTGCGACAATTAACCATTGGGTTGAAGCAAGCCAAATATCGGTTCCTAGAAACCCAAGACCGCCGAGGATTACAGCGATAACACTACCAGAAATCAAAATCTGAGAATAAAGCCCCCAGTCTGACTTCTTAAAAATTGCCAAATTGTCTCACCCCCTACTACACTTCCAGTGTAGCATATTTTGAAGTTATTCTTTGTAGTCCTGAATCGACAACTTTTTCCCTTTTCTCTTTACCTCTACTCTTTGCCCCTTCTGCCACCTCAGTTTGCGAACCATGTCTTTCGGGAGAGAGACGGTATATGTATACGTTCCGGTGATAACAAGTCTTCGTATAGCCATGCTATATAAACAAAGTTTGTACAGCACCTTTGGTGCTATATAGTTATTATATAAGATCTGTAGATCTTGTACAAGCTTCGCTTATATAAGAACTATATAATACACGTCAAGACCGAGATTGACAAACACAGCATGCTTCTCTTAATCTAAAATACAGTGAACATAAAGAAAATCCTCATCTGGAGCTTAGTAGTCTTTGGAGTTTTGGTCTTGATCTTGCTAATTGCGGGGTATCTCTTCTTTGTATCTCTCGACAAGTCAGGATTTACCTAAGTTTAATGCTTACTCCTCTCCAAGGTTTTATTGTTCTTCTTAAAATTATCGTCCCTTCTCTAATGCTTTGGTTCCCCTTCCCTGCTGTTTGGGCCAACTACGTCTTAGACGTTCTAGATGGGGACATACTTCTGGAACTTGGGATGGAGGAAAGTCTATACCAAACAATAGACAAGGTCGCCGACTACTTCTCCTACATTATCATGTTGATTGTCGGCCTCAGATGGCGTATCAAACTAATAGTTGTCGTACTCTTCATCTACAGAACGATCGGCCAGGCTCTGTATTTTCTCACCAACAACGAACTGATGTTCTTTTACTTCCAAAATTTCCTTGAGCCGCTCATGATGATCTATGCACTCCTAGTATTCAAGCGCGGTTCAGATCTAGAAGCATTCAAAACTTACAAAAAGCATATTATTCTTATTTGGATAATCATCCTAGCTTACAAGATTTGGAATGAGTGGTATTTGCACTTCGCCAACATAGATCTTTCTACCTTCTTCTTTGGGGTTACAGGAGGAGGATAAACATCTACCCATCGATCGTATAGATCATGATGTGTGAAAATCCTGGCGACTAGCGGCTTAAAACCCGCTTTTGGTTCCCGGGGAGGCGTTTTTTATGGCGTCTGCTTTCTTTAGTTTTCCTAAAACCTTTGCTTTCTCCATTTGTAAAAACTTCGCTTTGATTGCTAGACGCGAGACAAATCGTCAAAATGTGGTTTAAGGACAAATGGACATCTTCAACAACACCGTAGCTGCTGCTTTTAACGATAATGCTGTAGTCGGCAAATTCCTTGGCAATACCACCGGTATGAAATCCTAGGAAACCTATGGTTGTTGCACCATTTTGCTTTGCATACATTAAAGCCTTTATCACGTTCGGCGTATTCCCCGAACCAGAAATGCCAATAACAACATCTCCTTCCTTCATTAAATTATGTAGTTGTTGGACAAATATCTCGTCATAAGAAAGGTCATTCGCAAAAGCAGTCATAGTCGCAACATTATCCGTAAGAGATATCACTCTCAGCCTGTCCTCCGCCGGATTGTAGACATTTTTTAGGGTACCTTTTCCCAAATCGCAAGCTATGTGAGAGGCCGTAGAAGCAGAACCACCATTACCCATTATAAAAATTGTTCTTTTGTCTTTGCGTGCTTGAGCGAGAACCTCTGTAATTTTCTGAAGATCCTTAAGTTCGATTTTATCGAGGGCATTCTTAAGTTCTGAGAAGTAATCCTTAGCAATTTTCCTGACTGCGCTCACACGGAGATCATACCTAAAATGATACAGTTAAGTCAAACTGTAATGCATAGTTTCACACCTGTGGTGATATCGTCAAGCGCTGCCCAATCCAGGGCAAGAAGTGCCAATACAAAGCCAATTAATAGAAGTTTACGCACTGTCTAAATTATACCAAGGTGGGACCACCGCTTTACTTGCCTTGATATGACATCCTCCCCGCTCTGAAGAGCGGGGTTCCCTTTAAAGGAGGCTGACATATCAGCGTTCAATTCATCTCCCGACTTTCAGTCGGGAGTTTTCTTGAATGCTGCTATAATCAACGGCATGCATGAGATAGATAGCGCCCCTGATGAACAACGAGAAATATTCTTGCGTTGTGGAAGACCATTTTACTTTGATCCAGAAAAACTAGTTTTTCTTGTTGGGGAGAAAGGATCACAAGACATTGTTAAACCAACTGATGTAGAAAGAATTTATGACTTTGATTGCTGGCCCCCAAAGGCGAAAGAAAATGTAAGTCTGGATATACCGGAGGCTTTGATGATAGCAGCATCCTATACGGATCTTGTAGCAACGCATTCCATGCGAAAATGGTTGGTAGGCCTTGATGCGGATAGAAAAGATGCTGTTCTCCGTAAAGTTGAGGGCGTTATACAGACAGTACATAAAATAGTTGATCCTCTAGTTGAGATTCCTACTGGCAGAGGAGGTCACATTGTAATTTCTGCCACCTTTGATCAATACGGCATACTTCGGTTGCAAACTTTTGGGGATTGTGCATGTCTAGGTAGAAACCCAGATCCATACACCTTCCACGGACCTGAGCACCCGAGACTGGACGACCTCGAAGTACCGATTCAATACGCAGGGCATAATATCGATACACCAGCACAAGGGTTGAGTCTATACGCAGGAGCAGGAACTCTAGGTTGGATCGCACGCACTGAGCAAGGACTTCGACGGTGAGTCTTTCGACCCTGAGCTCAAGACCGAAGGGCTCAGCCGAATGTCCGAAGAACGCCTTATAGAAACCTTTAGTCAACAAAAGTCAGTGCAACACCCTTCTTCCCTACTCTTCCTGTTCGACCTATCCTATGTATATAGTCTTCATATGATCCTGGCACATCGTAGTTAACGACATGAGTAATATCCTCTATATCAATCCCTCTAGAAGCTACATCCGTAGCCAGTAAAATCTGAACCTCATTATTTTTTAGCATATTCAAAGCCCGCAACCTCTGGCCCTGGCTCTTGTTACCATGAATTGCTGCGGCTTTAAAACCTCTCTGGGTTAGACTGACCTCAAGTTTACTAACCCCCCATTTGGTTCGGCCAAAAACCAAAACCTTCTTAAATTCCTCCTTGATCAATAGCTGGTGAAGAATCTCAAGTTTGTTTTTACCTTGAGTTCGAACTATGTCTTGATCAACATTTTGAGGAGTCGGGCCGGTTGTTACCGATACTGTAACTGGATCAGTTAAAAAGCTTTGCATTACCACCTTGGTTTCCTCTGGTATAGTTGCTGAGAAAAACAAAGATTGGCGATTCTCTGGTAAAAACGAAACAATATGTCGGATATCGTGGATAAACCCCATGTCTAACATACGATCAACCTCATCTAGTACTACGTTTCCATAGTGACCTAAGTTCAAAATGCGTCGGCTTTCTAGATCTTTGATTCTTCCCGGAGTTCCGATCACAAAATTTGGCCGACGTGATAACTGGCGTGCCTGAACATTCAGCGAGGCACCGCCGATACATAATGTTGAAAAAATCCCCATACCAAAACTAAATAGTTTAAACTCGTCCTGAATCTGTACAGCCAGCTCACGGGTGGGTGCTATAATCAAAACCTTTTGATTTCGATCTTTTGAGACTTTTGTAATCAAAGGCAGCAAAAAAGCCGCTGTCTTCCCAGTTCCTGTGTTGGCAATACCAACCAAGTCCCTTCCTTCCAGAATAGGAAGTATTGCCTGATTTTGAATTGGAGTCAGTTTGTCAAAACCCCGCGCAAACACGTTCTTTTTTACGGTTTCATTAAGGGGTAAATCCGAAAAACTGCCAACTGGCACATATGGCGTTTCAATGACATCGTCAGCCTTCTTGACAAACATCATCGGGTTCAAAGAAGCACCCTGATTTCGATATCTATTTTGACCAAATGACCTATTTGATCGATACCGGTTAAATGATCTATTGTTCTGCCCGCGAAAACCGCGAGAACGACCACGCTGAAAATTTCTCATCTTTAATATATGAATGGCTTTTAAAAGGAGACGATTTAACGAAGGGACAAATATGAAGACCCAAATCAAAGAAACCGACTCAAATCAGAAAGATTAACTTGCTGATCAATATTTAAAGCTAACGGGAAGAATTGTACCATATCTGGTTGCGATCAGCAATTTATGGGGTAGTTTGCTTGTGGTGAGCAGACAAGGCGTGTTGGAATGCTCGCCAAGTGGGACGGTTTTGACAACTTTGGAGTTGTTTTATCTATTTATTCCTATAAACGGACTTGCTTCTCCCCAATATGTTGGGACTTTCCCGTCCCATTTTTCTATCCAGCGGAGCTCTACCACTTGAGGATTTTGCCTTAAAGCCTGGGCTTCAATACTAATGGCCTCTGCTTTTCCTCTTGCATCGGCCACCTTTTGCTCAGCTTCAATTACTATTCTCTCTAAATCCCGGTCTGCCTTAAGTTTCAACTGTTCTGCCGTAACCTTGGCCTCAATTGCCTCATTGAATGCTTTGGAAAATTCAAAATCTATAATATTAAATTCATCAACTATAATGGAACGTGCTAACAATCTAACAGCAAGGTTTGCTTTGATTTGTTCTTTTACTTCTTCTCTCTTCGTAATCAATTCCTCTGCTGTAAACTTTGCCGATTCTGCCTTGACCGCCTCTTGAATGGAAGGGGCAATGATACGAGTATTGTAGTCTTTTCCCACCTCTTGCCAAACTTTATTCACTGAATCGGGAGCAAGGTGATAGTTTAAGGCAATTTTTGAAGTGACTATTTGTAAGTCTCTGGAAGCGGCGCTAGCCGGAATTTCATCTTTTTGAATTCTTACATCCATTTTTACCACGCTCTGCATAAAAGGCATTTTGAAATAAAGTCCCTCTCCAAAAACTTTATCTTGGACTGCTCCGAATTGAAGCAATATTCCTCTTTGTCCTGCCCCCACTGTCCCAATAGTATTAAAGATGAGGATAAGAGCAAATAGTCCAATACCTACCTGAGAAGTGATTTTCTTTATTACCTTTTTATCTCCTAGTTTTTCGCTGATTTCATCCATAATTATTCTTTTAAATTTTACAATTGCATTGTACACATAAAATACCTTCTCGTCTATAGGCTGCTTCCCACCTGGAAGGGTTCGGCTGTGATAGGCTCAACCAAACGGTGTGACAGGTTTGTACATCGAAACTGATTTGGCTCGCCAGATGCCATGGCCCTGAGTACTTCGATTGCACTCAGTATTATAATTTACCGAAGGGGGACGATTTAGAACTTCCACAACCGAAGGGTGCTAAGCTATGCTTATCATTCCGTCTTAAGCCATAATGGCCTCTTGTCTTTTGGGCTCCCAAAGTTGTAGTTAACTGTTATCTCCTCATCTTTTTTAATGTCCTTTAGGGCAACAAAGTCAATTGATTGCTCTCTCTGTTGTATTTTATACGTTGCGTTTGACTCATAAGAGTGGTTGTATATTGACCCAAAACCTAATGCAACTGCCAGTCGTTCCTTGTTTCTACCGAAGTAAAAGAAATAGGTCACAAGAATACTCTCTCTTAAATTTGAAACATCAAATTTTGGGGCTTCGATAAGTGGGCATTTTTCGATCATCATACCCTTTTTAATATCAACTCGTGCAAAGACGCCTCGCCCTGCGTTGGGGATTTTTGACTGTGAGATATATATCTTGTCTGAAGCTCGAAGTTTTTTCATGAAGCGATTATATCAAAATGGTATAATAGACACGCTTATTTACGTTCCCCGGTAGCTCAGTGGTAGAGCAGAAAGCTGTTAACTTTAAGGTCGTAGGTTCGAATCCTACCCGGGGAGCCGATGGAAAATAGAGAAATTGTTTTAGAGTCGCCCGAAAATTTGGAACCTGGACAAAACTTTTTTGACCAGCCCCCGTTCGAGTTGGCTGTCAAGAAAGCCACAGAGCAAACGGGGATAGATGCTATAAAACTAAAAGGTTTTCTCTGGTATTTTGCAACGCAGTTTGGAGAATCTCCACAACCTCGACCACCAGCAACATTTAGACTTCTAAAGTCATTGCCCTCGAATGTAACGATTCCCGATAGAGAAAAATATGGAACAGCGACCGAAATTATGATTGCAGCATTAGACCCATACCCCCATTGGGCCGAGTACGCTGTGACCCAATTCGATCATGGTAACTACAAAAGTTCTGGCGAACCATCGCGTGCCCAACAAAAAAGGAAAAAGCTTGTCTTGCCTGAAACCTATGCGAAGTGGGTTACACACAAAACCCGCGCAGAACACAGAGCGGTTTTGCTAGGTATAGAGGATGTCTTCCCGGGACAATTAGGAAGAGAGCCAGAGCTAGTCCCCCAGACAGGGAAAAACCGACAAGCCAGAAGGTGGCGAATCTTGAAAGCATCAGAACTTACCAAGAGGAGATAACCCTACCCTTCAGCCTCAAATTTTAATACCGGAAATTGAAAATTCTGATATAATCCAACCATGAAGTGTCCAAAGTGCAAGAAAGAAATGCTGTTAAAAAAGAAGGACGTTAGCCACAACTTTAAAACAGGTAAAGAATACTCTAGAAGTATTTACTGGTGCAAAAGTGACGACATTTGGGCTAATCTGGAAATACCTACGGATTCAAGCTCCGCCACATCCAGCTAGAACAAGACTTAAATTAATACCTACCGCTGGCCTCTGATATAATCCTATATAAGAATTAAGATATGGCACTTCTTCAAGAAATCGGAGGCATGTGGAATAGAGTAAGGGAGTATGTTAGATCTGGGACAGATACTGCAACCATCGGTAGCGTATCTATTGTGGTTTCTAAAGCATCGCGTCTGCCGGAGGGGCCAAGAAAGCAAAAAGCATTTGAAGACATCATACGCAATATAGAAGGAACTATTAGCGAACATCCCGAAATTGCATATTTTCTACATGCCCAAGTAGGAAATTGTGTTTTAAGGTTGAGTCGTCCACAAGAAGCATTAGAACATTTTGGAGCAGCTATCAATAAACACCCCAGTCCAACCCCAACTTCTGACTTTCCTGGCTACGTTGACGGCTACCTTGATGCTGCTCAACGAATTATGCACTTGCCGTTGTCAAAAGAAAGTAAAACACTATTGGACTCGGCAGCTGTCCGCACAGAAAGCTTGATCCCTAAACTGCCGTTCTTGGAGTACAAACTACAAGCCTTTATAGGAATGTGCCGCCTCAAATTAGATCAGCCGCAAGAAGCGCTAAGTCATCTTGAAAAAGCTGTACTATTACATCCTAACCCAACTCCTGAAAGTGACTTTCCCAACTATACGACAAATTACCTGGCAAGTGTTAAATTGACTACGCAACGCGCAGCCGAACACCGGAGTGGGAAAAGACTAAAGACGTCAATAGCTAGGATAACTGCAGTAGTCCAATCAACTGCAAGGGTAGGCCAAACCTACCCACAACTTGAGGGATTAGCACACGAGGGTCTCCCAGCGGTTGCTTGGATCCAAAGATATGGGGGTGTAAAAGCGGTTCGCAGAGCCCAAAGAGATGGCCACATCCAAATCACCCGTACCATTGCGGGTTAGAATTAAAAATTCTCAAGAATGTAGGCGTCGAAGCCGCCTTCGGAGATCTTTTTGACTGTGCCTGAGACATCTATGTCCACTGGTGCTCTACTTTCACTCATCACGACTTTGTATTTTGCCTCCTTATCAGTAATCTTGCTAGGATAAAGCCAGCCAAGACTCCCATCTGTAAAACTTCTCTCAGGTGTTATCCCTCCATAAGTTACAAAAAGATATCTCCAGCCACCATAGGCATGACAAACCCCAGTTTGGGTAAGTTCGAAAGGCTCATCTTTAACAAAGAATGCTACTTTCTCGACCAATTTCTTTTTGGCAACAAGCCCATACTCCCCTGTCGCACTCAAGACGGTGTGGATGCCCAAAAGAGAGAGTACAAGAAAAGGAATCAGAGCTACATAGTAGACCCTCCCTCGCAAATCTTTAAGGAGCAGCCCTGGGATAAGCAAAATTAAAGGAAAGGTTCCTAAAAGGTAGTATTCAAATGCTCGGCCAGTGAAAAACAGGAAAGGAACAACGACCAAGACTAGTGATATCGCCACAAGTTTACTTGCAAAATCCTTCCAAGTTTCCTTACGACGCAAAAAGTAAAATATCAGCAAGGCCGAGGCAATAGACAGCCAAATGGGAGCTGTAGTTCTTGTTGAAAATTGATCAATTGAGGTTGGGCTACCATAAATTGACAATGAAGTACAAGAGAAAAGTACCTCATCAGAATTACTTTTATTAGGAGCTAGGTACCAAATTCTACCTAAGGTGGAAAACAGTGCGTTTGCATGATGAATAGGATTAATTTTATTTGTCGGGTCGGCAGACACCTGCTTAAACCGCAGAGGGGTAGTTATGTTTCTGCCTTTTTGAAAATAATCGAAAGCAATCAGGGGAGAGAGAACTAGTAGAAAAGATGCCAAACTTATAAGTAAAATTTTTGTATTAGAAAACCCCTTTTGCCGAATAAAATAATAGGCACCAAGGAATCCTAAAGGAACAAGGGAGAGGTGGATATGGAAAACAAGACCAAATGCCACAGCAAAAACGGTCCACCACCATAGGTTTTTCTTTGATTGATAAATAGAAAAAACTAAAGTCAGGGTCAAGAAAGGAACAAGGCTGGGATTCCAATATTTCTGGTCAAAAAAGACCATAAGAGGCAGCGTTGCATAAAGAAGTGTTGAGACAAAGGCGGCTTTTGCCCCAAACATTTTGTTGGCAACAAAAAACACTAAAAGGGTTGTCCCAACCCCAAGTGTTGCTGCTGCAAAGCTTGTAACTAGGGGGTCGCTTTTAGAAAAAAACAGAAGGAGGGCGGTAAAATAGGTCCAAAACGGCCCAAGATAAAACCCAAGACCTGCTGCATTCACTCCCACCCAAATAATATGGAAGTCACGAACTATCGTTTGGGCAAGTATTGATTGATATTCTTCGTCTCCTCCAAAAACGAAGATTCCAGGTAAGTTGTAAAAACGAAGGAAAGCGGCAAGAAGAATTATGCCTGCGACAATAAGCCACTGCCGATAGCGCTTCACCAGCTTTGAAAAAGACATGGACTAATTATAGCAATGTTTTCACTCTTGACATCCGCGTCTAGCCGGGGTAACTTGGAGTTGACAGCTGCCATGAAAAACCCACTTACAATCATTCTTGCTGGTGCCGTAGCTGGAGCAGTAGCTGCGTTCGCTGTACTAAACTTCTACACCCCATCGGAAGACAAGATAATCAAAGACTACTACGCAGCAGAAGTTGCCGTTAACGTAAGCCCACACCATATTCGCAAAGCAATGGATAAGGGCGACGACAGTTTCGTCTTGGTTGACTTGCGAAGCCAAGAAGAATATGAGCGTGAGCACGTAACCGGTGCAATAAACGTCCCAGCCTATAAAGACCCCTACACCTCAGCCTATGGCGATGTTGAAAGAATTACAAGGGCATTCAGGGCACTTCCAAAGGACAAAGATATCATCGTTTACTGCTATAGCATGCCTTGCATGACCGGGCGAAAGATCGGGAATATGCTTGCCCAAAACGACATTTATGTACAAGAACTTGGAATTGGGTGGAACGAATGGAGGCACTTCTGGACTCTATGGAACCATGAACACGAGTGGAGTCAAAGACTAGTTGAAGATTATGTTATAAGCGGGCCAGAGCCTGGAACCCCAAAGGTTAGAGAAGACACCGAGGCTTGCCCAATCGGAGGCGAGTTTGGCTGCTAAAAAAACAAAATCCCCCACATTTAAGAGTCCGCTTCTTCTCTTTGGTCTCGTTGCGGTAGTTATTATTGCTGGATTCATATATTTGCGCCCAGGAAGCAAAGAAGCTGCACCAAAAGGCAAATACGACACCTTTGCACAGTGCCTGCAAAAAAGCGGTATGCGCATGTATGGATCGGTAACTTGCTCTTTTTGCGCTAAGCAGCGCAAGCTCTTTGGAGATTCGTTCCAACATATAAAAGAAATTGAATGTGATCCTAGAAATGACAACAACGAAGCAGAGCGATGTATCGCAAAAAAGATAAGCCATACCCCAACCTGGATTTTTGAGGACGACGATGGAAATGACGTACATCGTTTTAAGTCGGGTGTTCAACCTCTTGAGGAATTAGGTAAGGTATCAGAATGTTCTCTGGCTGAGGACGAAATATGATTGGAGAAGATCTCACCCTTGGAATTATAATCGGCGCGGCTCTGGTTGATTCCATCAATCCTTGTGTACTCGGTGTTCTTATATTCCTCCTTGCTTTCTTAACACGTGTCTTTTCAAGCCGAACTCGAATGCTTATAGGTGGTCTTCTCTACACCATCGTCGTCTACATTACCTATCTTGCGCTCGGATTTGGTATTTTCAAAGCAGCTGTATCTGTTGGAGTCGCAAGTGGGTTCTATTGGGTTGCAGCAATTATTGCCATCGTGGCTGGGCTCTTTGAGATTAAAGATTTCTTCTGGTACGGAAAAGGATTTAGTCTCCAAATGATTCCAGGTGCGTCCCGCCGTCTAAAGGCATACACAGCAAAAATTGAAAAGCTGCAGGAAAAACACCCACGATCGAGTCTTTTGCTTATTGCCCTACTGGGGGTTTTTGTTGTCCTTGTTGAGCTCCCTTGTACAGGAGCTCCTTACTTTGCAGTTCTTGCGCTCCTTGCCCAAGGATCATACTCAGCAGCAATCCCATATCTTCTCCTTTACAACTTTGTCTTCATCATACCTCTCCTTGTAGTAATCGGGATTGCGTACGGTGGGAGGACTGAAGTGCTTGAAGAGTGGCGCAGACGCCATCGAAAGCTCATGAGACTTGTTATTGGATTGTTCCTAATTGCCCTTGGTGGGTATATGATCTATTCACTTCAGTTTTAACATCCACTTATTAATTTCTGGCCTCTACTCTGCAATCATCGCCGTTGGTCTTCTTGTTCGGCCAAAACAAATTGACGAATTTATGGTGCTTGGGAAACACTCCCCCGCAATGTATCTCTCCGGCTTTTTAGCACTAATCATAGGAAATCTTCTTGTTGTGAGCCACAATGTCTGGACTGCCGACTGGCGTGTGATTATCACAATTTTCGGCTGGCTTTCACTTCTTAAAGGAGTAGTTCGTTTATTCTTTCCCAGTATAGCCATAAAAAATGTCGACACGCTTTTGAGAAATAAACTCTTAGTCCCACTCCTTGTTGTTTTTGGAGCCCTTGGTCTTTATCTCTCCTACATAGGTTTCATGGCCTACTGATGATCTGGAAAGTAAAGCAAGGATATCGGGTTGTTGCAGAATCAGGCCGTAACACGGGAACATTTTCTTCCCGCAAACAAGCAGAAAAACGTCTTGGTCAAATCGAAGTCTTCAAACACTTAAGAAAAACACAGTAAGAGGTCTATTTCCCCTGCTGAAAATTATATATCCACTCACTAAGCTTGTTTCGGTCGATTAGGATACAATCATTTGCTTGCGCAAATTCTTTAGCGGCTTCTGTAAAGAGACTATTTGTCACCACAACCGCCCTGCTACATTTGTAATACTGCAATCCTGCCACAGCATCACTTATTGCTTTACGGTCTACTTTTACTGAATAACGTTTTAGTTGCACTGCGTGCTTGATACCATCTTTGTCCACCACTAAATCTACTCCAAAGTCATTTGAGGGCGGTGTCAAGATAACTTTATATCCTTTTTGCCTCAAAATCTCGGCAACATATTTTTCAAACTCTATGCCTGCCATCCCGTCGACATCAGATATTCTGAGGGCACGGACAAGACGTCTATCTCGTATATATAAATATACAAGGAATGCTGAGACAAGGATAATAAACGGAGCGACTATCCAAACAAAAGATTGTGTGAAGAAGTCCAATATTTTAAAGTCTATTCCCCCAACAAATGCAACGACTAGTAGCCCCAAAATAATAACAAGCAAGACTCCAAGGATCTGCCAAGTATCAAAAGCTGTTCGTCTTCGTCGTTGGTATCGACCCATCCTAAAACATTCTACTTGAATTCATCTGGAGTTGAAAATTTAATTAAACTCTTAACCTAAAGGGTTTAACTACCTTCCGGCCATTCGTTAGCGTTGTAGTAATTACAAACCTAGCGCCAGTAATTCCTGAATGATAGCGACATACACCGTGGGAGCATGTGCCAAAGAGTAGCTCACGCACCGCAGGATCTTCAGACAAAGACCCCAAACTTCCTCCAGCACCCTGTCTTATGCCACCACTCTTGTAAGTCAGCTGATAGGATACGGCGGAGGCCCTGCTAAGATTACTAAAAGTGGCAACAATCGCGCGCCTGTCACCACGAAACTTTACTGAAACACCAACTCCTCGAGTATTTACTGACGGTGCAGATACCCTTTTAGGAGCAGGTTGCACCTTAGCCGGGGCTACCCTTGGCAGTTTCCTTTTTGCCAAAGCAGGTGTTGGTGCAGCAAGAGAAAAAACAAAAGCAACGAGCACAAAAATCGCAATCTTTTTTATCATTTTTACCTCCTTCATGATATATTTAAAGCACTCTTATGTCAAAACAGAAGCTTTTATTTATAGTCGGCTTGTTAATAGCCGGTGTCGTTACAGCTGGGGTGGTTTTTTACCTCCAAACAAGGGACGCATCAGGCGGACAGAATTCTCCTTTAGACTTGATCACGAGATCCGATGCTGAGATTTTATATGAGGACGAATCTGGCTTCTCTTTCAAACACTTTGAATCGGCAAGCGTTTCTGACACTACTCCAGATGAGGAAACCTATTATACTCAACTTTCTCTAGAGAAGGATGGGCAAAAAATGACAATTACCATGCAGGACACAAAACACAAAACTATTGACGCCTGGCTGGAAAAAGATGAGAATGCCCCAGCCGAGCCAAGCCTTGTTGGCGCAGTCTCACTAGATGGGGTTTCCGCAAGACAATACACCCAAAACGGGAAGCTTTGGACCGTAGCAATCGATACAGTTGGCCAAGCAAAGGTACTTTACCTGGTAGAGGGTCAAAAAGATGGCGATTTTTGGGAAAAACTACATGATCTTTTCGTCTCAACATTCGCATTTGAAAAAGAAGAGGAAGAAGAAACTAAAGCCGCACCTGTTGACAACACAATTTATGAGTCAGAAGAAATTATCGAGTAGTCCCTACTCTAGGTAATCCTGTAGCTTCTTGCGACGGGAGGGGTGTCGGAGCTTTCGCAAGGCTTTTGCTTCAATTTGTCGAATTCTTTCTCGAGTAACACCAAATTCGCGCCCCACCTCTTCCAAAGTCATTGGTTTATTACCGTTCAACCCAAAACGGAATTTCAAAACTTTCGCTTCACGCTCGGATAATGTTGAAAAAACGTCCTCCAAGCTTTCTTTTAAAAGCTCTCGCGATGCCTGGTCAACTGGAGACGGCTGGCTGGTATCTTCTATAAAATCCCCAAGAAAACTATCTTCATCATCCCCCACCTTTGCGTCAATTGATGTTACCTCTTGTGCAATCTTGAAAATTTCTCGAACACGATCTGGTAAGAGTTCCATCTCTTCTGCTATTTCCTCAACACTCGGTTCACGCCCCAACTCTTGCATTAGCCGACGGGAAATACGAAATAGCTTATTGATGGTCTCAACCATATGAACTGGAATTCGGATAGTTCTGGCCTGATCGGCGATAGCACGAGTAATCGCCTGTCTAATCCACCATGTTGCATAAGTCGAGAACTTATACCCTCTGCGCCAGTCGTACTTTTCGACAGCACGGATAAGTCCTTGATTCCCTTCTTGGATAAGATCTAGAAGAGTCAACCCACGACCAACATACTTTTTTGCAATTGAGACAACAAGCCTGAGATTTGCTTGCGTTAATCGTTCCTTTGCTTTTTTGTCACCTTTTTCATTTCTTTTGGCAAACTCAACTTCCTCTTCTGGAACAAGAAGTCTGTGCCTTCCTATCTCACGGAGGTATTGCCTTACTGGATCTGTTGACAATCCTTCGTCAACCCTACCTAATGCCTCTATCTCCCGCTCCAGAACATCTAAAGATTTTACATCTTCTACAAGATCGTCTTCTGTGACTGATTCAAAAACGTCAACTCCAGAGTCAATGAGATTTGCATAGAGCTCATCAAGCTCAGCCAGACGGACCTCTGCGTCGGGAAAAACTTCCAATATCTCCTCTTGGGTTAAGAAACCTTGCTCCCTTCCTTTGTCAGCAAGTTCTTTTACAGGTTTTCTCAAAGTTATTTGTGCCATCTTTATTAATAATATCAGCCTACCTCAAGTTCTGCTAATTTGGCGCCAGTTTGCACAAGCCGTGACTCAAGACTGCTTGCCTCTCGACCCTTCCCTTGGCTTTCCAGTTTTTTCATCTCATCAGTAAGTTGTTGCATCTCTTCGTGTGTGTCAAAAATCCTAATTGACCTTTTAGTAGACTCTAACTCTCTATCGAAAGTTCCCTCGTTTTGGACTTCTTGTGTATCCCTTAAAACAAGTGTTGCAAACAGGTCGACAAGCTCGGCTGGTATGTGACTGGCAAATAATGATGCGTCAAATTTTTTATGGGTTTTTATCCATTCGTCAAATTCCTCTACAAGCCTCTTGTTGGCTGGATTCTGAATAATTGCTCGTACCTCTTTGTCGGTATGTAGAAGGTTTACGTTTGTTTGGAATATTAACTGCAAGAGATACTCCTCAAGGAGATCACGTCTTGTCTTGGTTTCTCCTTTTGGAGTAACAGGTTCCTGCTGCTTCGACACACGGCGGGGAGCTTCCTCTTTTCCAGCTTGCCGGACAACCGCCTCTTCCGGAACCCCCAACCTTTGAGCAACTTTCTTTATACAATGTGCTTTAATTATCTCGTCGTCAATACTCCTTAAGACAGGAGCAAGAATTCGACTTATTTTTGATTTCCCCTCAGTTGTTTCTATATCCGCCTTTTTGAATGCAGAGTCGATTAAAAAGTCATAGATTCCTTGTGCGTTCTTAACTGCTCGGTGCCACATTAATGGTTTTTTTTGGGCCATATCTCCTGGGTCTTTGAAATCACCAAGATTTACTACCTTCACATCTAAACCTTTATTTTGAGCAATCTCGGCTCCGCGTCGCGCGGCTGCATCCCCCGCCAAGTCACTATCAAGAGCTAGTGTAACCTGGGGACAGAATCTATAAATAAGCTCAGACTGCTCTATAGTCAGTGCAGAACCTTTTATTGCCACAACATTACGCACACCTGCTTGCCAAGAAGATATAGCATCAAGTTCCCCTTCTACAACAACGGCAACACCCGAATCTTTAATTTCCTGCTTTGTGACATCCAAACCGTAAAACATTCTCCCTTTTTTAAAAACCAAGGTCTCGGGAGTGTTTATGTATTTTGCAAAATCCCCTTTTTCCTCAAGCACTCTGCCGGCAAACCCAAGGGTGTTGCCATAATGGTCTTGTAGCGGAAAAATTATCCGCCCTCGAAAGCGATCAAAATATTGATTATTCCTTTTTACCACCACTTCTGCCTTTTCCAATAGACGAGGGTCATAATTCCTTTTTTTAGTTAAAAACTGGAAAGTTGAATCTTGCCTATCCGGTGCAAGCCCAAGTTTAAATAACTTAATAGCCTCGCTAGTTATGCCTCGACCTTTCAGGTAAGATAGAGCTTTTTGACCAAGGTCGTGGCCAACTAACAAAAAGTGGTAAAACTCAGCAACCAGGTTATTGAGTCTATAGATCTCATCTTTTTCTTGAAAAGAAGTAAAACCTTTAGTGGAACGTAATTTCACTCCTGTCCTATCAGCAAGAATTTTTAACGCTTGGGGGAACTCAATTTTTTCATATTCTGTTAGAAAACGATAAACATCCCCACCAGCACCACATCCAAAACATTTGAAAATCTGCATTTCTGGGGAAACTATAAATGAAGGAGTTTTTTCAGAATGAAAGGGACAAATCCCTTTGAAGTTCCTGCCTGCACGTTTCAGTTCGACATGCTCAGAAATCAGATCAACAATATCTGCCTTTCGTTTCACCTCTTCAATTTGATCCATAGTAAGCTCCTGTGGCAGAAAAACTGTGAGCAATGGCGGATTTATCTCGCCGACGCTTCACTTTGGCGAAGCAAGGCGGAGGGTACAGGATTCGAACCTGTGCGGACTTTGCAGCCCAATGGTTTTCGAAACCACCGCCTTTAACCACTCAGCCAACCCTCCATTAAATTACTTTCCTGCGATCCTTTTTTCAGGATTTCTCTTTTTTCTTCTGTACCATTCCTTCAAAACCATATTAGCTTGACTGAAAAACCTCTGTTCGCGAACTAAAGAAAGCTTCCTGCGCGCCTTGGCATAAGGTAGCCAGTCTCCCTCAAGAGATATGGGTCCTTCTCCTTCTTCCCTGATAAACCCCCCTCTTAAGAGGTAAAAGATAATCTTTGTCCCCACAGATACACCGTTGGCGGTAGTTGAGATGGTTGTTCGTCCCGCCTCCTCAAGCACAGTTACCTTTAGCCGACCATCTTCACGCAAATATCTTAAGATTGCTTGGACCGATGACCCGCCAGGTCGAACAAGAATTTTTGGCAACTCCCAATCGCCATTACCCTCCTTAGATTTAGGCTGGGTAACAAACCAGGTGATAACACCATGCTTTTTTCTATAAATAACTGCTCCTGATACTAGATTGTCTGCCATGGCGGTGAGGGTGGGATTCGAACCCACGGTAACTTTGCAGCCACACTCGCTTTCCAAGCGAGCCCGTTCGACCACTCCGGCACCTCACCCTATTTGCGGACCGTACAAATTTGTGAACAAATTTTACGCCTCAGCAACGTAAAAATCTTTTGATTTTGAGCTTGCGAAAATCAAGCTCTGCTTATTTTGTACGTTGCGTCCCCGGGAGGAATCGAACCTCCAACCTCCTGGTCCGCAACCAAACGCTCTATCCGTTGAGCTACGGGGACCAATCCAGGCATATTTTACCAAATTCTGCCTCAAAAGTCTTGTGGGAAAAGAAAAGAAGATTATTCTTCAAACGGAACCTTTTTAGAAACCCAAGCCGCCGCCCTATCTAAAAAGCTAGGAGCTGCTTCTTCAAAGGGTATATATTCCTCTAGAGCATCCTGAATTTTTGCCTTGTCATGTCCCCAAACAACCACCTCAAGCCTGCCTGGTAAAACCGTGCTCTCAATAACTAAAAGATCGTGCCCAAAGCGCCTGGTAAACCAAAACCGGCGAAGATTGTCCCAATGGTACTTCTTCCCAGAAAAAGAAACTCCTTTATTTGTTACATTGTGCTCAACTTCTTCAGGTGGAACAGTTGAAAGTACATAAACAAGAAAAACCAACGACATAACTACAGCCACAGCCAAAATGCCCTCTAAAAAGAAGAATATCAATCCTATTAGAAACGCTAGTGCTGCTACTGTGGTGAAGAAATTCTTGTCACGACGTTTAAAAGGTCTTGCTGGAACCTTCCAGGAAAACAATACCTCCTCTTTTTGAGGTCGTGGGGGATCATTTGCAATTGGCTGACCAACTTGAGCCGGTGTTTGTTCTTCCATGGCAGCTCCGCTTCAATTGTATCACACTTTTTGGTATACTTTAGCCAGGGAGGAGTCGCATAACAACCTGCGCTTTGCGCAGAACGTTGGGCACTCATAACAACCTGCTTCGCCAAGTCAGACTTGGCTTCGCAGAACGTTGGGTGCCCCCTCTTTGTAGACTTGGAGGAGTCGCCTAGTGGCCGATGGCAGGGGCTTGCTAAGCCTCGCCCTTTACAGGGCACGTGGGTTCGAATCCCACCTCCTCCGCCTTGCTTCGCCAAAGCGAAGCGTCGGCGAGATGAATCCGCTTTTCCATGTGGTATGTTTACATCCTGAAGTGTGGAGACAAGAAAACTTATATAGGATGTACAAACGACTTAAAAAATAGGCTTTTAAGGCATCAAAGAGGACACATCGCCGCAACAAAGAAGAGATTGCCAGTTAACTTAATAGCTTATTTTGGAGTTAAAAGCAAAGGTAAAGCTTTTGCGTTTGAACAGTACTTAAAAACAGGGACTGGAAGGATATTTTTACAGAAGAGGTTGTTCTCATAACATGGAGGGTTGGCCGAGTGGTTTATGGCGCGGGTCTTGAAAACCCGTGGGCGCAAGCCCTCACAGGTTCGAATCCTGTACCCTCCGCACCGCTTGCAAATCCTCCAAAATAGACCTACTATTTAAGTAGGCCAATGACACACCACGATCGCGGTCTACACCACTTCCACGTTAGAAAACGAATCTATCAGAAGTACGAGCCTTATCCGCACCCTAACAAATGGAAAAGATTTGTAGATAAATTTATTTATGTCGTGGCGATAGTTTCCCCCCTTATGACCACCCATCAGGTTGCGAAAATTTGGCTTGAGCAAGATCCGTCCGGGGTTTCTGTAATTACCTGGGGTGCCTCCGTGGCAACGGGAAGCTTTTGGTTAACATATGGAATATTGCACAAAGCAAGGCCGATCATTCTTGCTAGTTCTTTGGGGATTTTACTTAGCATCTCAATCGTAATTGGCATTCTTTTGTATAGGTAACAACTACCTTGCCAAAGTCAGGCACCAAACGCGATTAAAGCCCGCCTTTTTAAGAACTTTTACCGCTTCTTTCATTGTCGACCCGCTCGTCCAAACATCATCGAAAAGAAGAATTTTAGACGATTTGGGAATTAAATGGTCGGAGTCCAAAACAAAAGCATCCTTGATGTTCTTTTCCCTTTCTTTTTCTTTTAATCCAACTTGGGAACCAGTCATTTTCTTGCGGCGAAGAGGCGATGCAACTCTCCACTGCATAATTTGTGCCAAAATTTTGGCGATTTCCTCCGCATGATTAAAACCCCGCCGATTATTCCTGGTCCAATGAAGAGGTATGGGAACAATACAAAACCCACTGCTTTGCCACTCGGGCGCACTAAGGCTTGACCGAGTCCAATTTTTAAGTGTCCCACCAACGGGGGACGCAAGACTGAGCACTACCTCCACAACATACTTATATTTCAACTTGGAGATAAGTTTTCGAGGTACCCCTTCATAAGCCCAGATAGACGTTAATCCGTCAGGAACCAACCCTTTTTTACACCTAGTATGGGTTGCTCCATCAACAGCCGGCCTTTCGCAAACCGGGCAAACCTGAGGAAAATGAAGTTTTGCTCCCGTAATACATTTCGCACAAAAATAAGTACCACTCTTGTTGCAACCTGTACATCGTTTTGGGTAAAGAAGGTCAAAAATAGACATTACACCCTATTGTAATATACTTGAGGCATGCGAATCCTTAATCGCCGTGCTCGACACGATTACCAAATTTTAGAGAGTTTTGAAGCAGGAGTCGCTCTAACCGGTGCAGAAGTAAAGTCAATAAAGGAAGGCAGAGCCGATCTTGGTGGGTCTTTTGCACAAATACGGGACGGTGAGGCCTGGCTTTTGGGTGCAAACATCCCTCTATATAAAGGGTCTTCTGGAGCTGCAGATTACGACCCTTTGCGCATTAGAAAACTCCTTGTACACCGAAAAGAAATAGTTTCACTGGAGACTAAAATCAAGCAAAAGAAATTGACTCTCGTGCCTATCTCGTTGTATACTAAAGGCCGACTAGTCAAGGTTAAAGTGGCCTTGGGTCGCGGCAAGAAAAAGTACGAAAAAAGGGACGCAAAGAGACAAAAGGATATACAAAGAGAGATCGAACGGGAGTTAAAAAACTAAGGGGATGACAGGTTTCGACGGAATTGCACTTTGACACGTTGCAGGCCGAGTTTGGCTAAAACTCGAAAAACAGAGCCAAAACTTTTAACTGGCACGGGTAAATCCGTAGCTCCAGTTTATGGTAATGGTGTCGCTCCGGCGATGCTAGTAGCTTAACTGGCATCCGTATTGTGTGTTCCTGATCGCAAAATACTGGGTGTTAACCTAGTCAGGATGCTGCTGATAACCTAATCAGTATCAGCTCAAGACTTTGATTCTTGTAAACGCTAACACTTTTGCTTGTTGAGGATGTGTTTATAAGTAAAATTTTCAACAAACTAAGCTTGTAGATACGTACATTGTGTTTTTTTCGGACGAGGGTTCAAATCCCTCCATCTCCACTCACAGGGCTCATGGATCTGGAGTGATTTGCCGACAAGTAAGGAAAATCTCACACAGCTACTGTAGCGCAATCTCCAAAATCTTTGTTTCGGTTAGAAGAAAAATCTTACCTACAGAGGTCGAAACTACAAAATCTCGGGCTTCTGCAACCTCTTTTGTCTTGTATTGTTTTTTGTAATCTCCTTTTTTATCCACCTCAACTATTCTTCCTGCTGCACGATCCAGGATAAACACGCTTTCCAAAGTTTCATCTGTGTAAAGAGCTTTTGGTTCAGCAAGATCTTCATCCATCCCTGAGATTGAAAATCTCTCAGGAGCCCCTCGTGTAAATTTACTAATTTTGCCGCTCGATGCCAAGATCCAAATTGACCCATCTATCGCTAAATCGACAGTATCTGTTAAGTCGGGCGTCACACCCTTGCCGAACCACTTTTGCTTTGCCCCAAATCCATCATCAATTGCCGGATAACGCCAAATCTCTCCACTTTGCGAGACCAAATATAGATTCCCTCCAAAAGCTCCGATTTTTATTATTGCCCCCCAATCCTCATCTTCGTCAGCAATGGTATCTACTCCCCCACGCTTATCTACTTCAATTATTCCTCTGTCTCCGAAAGAGAAATAGCGCCCGCCGTACAGAGAAATCACCGAGGGTCTCCCTAGCTTTCCAGCGCCGGCAACAACTGTTGTCTCTTTATTCTCAGCAGAAATAGAAAAAATTCTATCCCCTGCGCGGTCCAAAACCGCCAAATCCTCTTCATGAAGTACGATTTCTGATGCAGCAACTCCAGAACGTACCAAGGACAGGTCGAGAAAAACTCCTGTTTGCGCCTCAACAAGCCCAAGTAATGTTGAAGTGTTATCTTCAATCCCTTTGATTAGTTCATCAAGCTGTGGGTCTTCAACCCCTTCACTCTTAAGAATGCCGGCAAGTTCCTTTGATTGCAAAAAAAGCTCCTTTGCTCGCAGGGAATCTATATCCTTTTGCAAAAGCGCGTCCTGATAGTCGTTTCGCGCCTGTGTCAAACGATCTTCGTACGAAGATCGGTAGTTTAAAAGGTCTTTTTGTCGGGTTCCAAAAATAATACTAACAGAAAGAAGAAGTAGTAAAACAACGCCGATAAAAACCGTAGTCCGACGAGAAGGACCAGTGTTATGTCTTATATGAATTTGCTTCTCTGGCAGTTTTGACGCAAGAAAATGAATTCGGTTTTTTATAAAGCCGGGAAATACGCTTTTTAAACCTAAAATCTTCTCGACAACCACTTTTCCCTTGTCTAAAGGTGGCAATTCATCTGTGTGACCCTCATCTCTTTCTTGCCCTATTCTGACCAGACCGGCTGCTGCTAACACGTCATCTCTTTTATGCACTTGAGCAACCAAACTGTCGGCCACATCCTGAAACTGCGAATCTGACAAAATATCCCCCAAAGACGCAGGGGGAACAGCTTGAAAAAAACCTTCTGTTCCAAACAGGAAAATGTCGCCCACTTGCGGTGTTCCAGAAAGTGATACCACATCCTGACCACTGCCAGACAACAACTGTATCAGCTTTCCATCGCGCTTGAGATAAACCGACCCTCGTCCTAAAATGCAAAAATACGCATAATTGCCCCAAATTACCAAGGCAGCAATTTCCACGCCAAGCAAGGGAAATTCTTGGGAGACACGAACAAGAGAGGATTTAAGGCGATCAAAAGGTGAACCTTCTGTTTTGCCAAAATACTCCTCATGGAGCCTCGTTAAAACCTCACGCCCAATTTCTACAGACCCGGTTTCCTTTTCAACTGCCTCCTCACCACCCTTGAGTGCAATCGCTGCGACAATTTCGCCGTGTTCTTGCTTTTTGTCTTCGTCTTGTGGAGAAAAACTATGGACTTGTGTCCACATCTGGCCATGGTTTGCACCGACAATTTTGGCAGTGGCAGCATGCATTTTCTTAGAGAGTTAGTAACGCCAGTAAAAATACACCTATTGCTACAAACATGTGGATCCAAGCAATCGACTTCACCGGCAACTCGACTCCCACTTGAAGAGTGGAAGTCATAAGATGAACTTGGCGCACAACAACAGCAGCAAAAACAAGGTAGACCAAAAGACCAACCAAAAACAAAATCTTCACCAAAAACCAAATAGTGCTTTCCGGTATAATTGTCTCAAGCCCCAACATTAAGATGTCTCCTTTTGCGGAACTTTGTGCTCAGTGTGTGTTCGCAGCTCTTGCAAAACTCCAGAAACTCTTACTGGGGACGGGACAAGGTTAAACACAATATTAGGCGAGGCACCAGCGGTTTGTATTTGCACATCCCCATAGTTGAAGACCGTACCTCCAATACCTCCAACTCTTCGGGTAACATCTTGGATTTTATCGATCCTTGCCTCAGAGATCTCTCGATGAATAATGTTGTGGAAATCCACATCTATAACTCTTTTTTCTGTAATTATATAGACACTGAAAAACCAAGAAAGCGTCTCTTCCAGAATAAAAGCGGTCGTTATCAAATACCAAAAAAGTACCGCAATAAACTGAAATCTCCCAGGCAAGAAAGAAAGTATAGGGAACCAGGTAAATAAAAGTGGTGCTAAAGCTAAACCGGTCGCGATAAGTACCCAAGTAATATTTGTAACTAGATGTCTTCGCAAAAGAAGAACAACTCTTTCTTGTGGTTCCTGGTTTACGAAACACACATTTTCTGGCCTGTAGGCATATGTTGCTAGTGGATTATGTGTATGACCGGGGTCTTTGCGCAACTCACTCTCAGGCTCAACTTGCGCCACTGGTCTTTGTTCGTCTTTTTGCTCCAGTTCGTCTGACACAGTCTCTTTGTGTTCTTCTTTCTGCTTGTTTCTTTTATTTTGTGCAACGTATAGGTCTACCATTCTGCCTCAATTCTATCACCAAAGGACTAATTTTTCCTCTTTCCTTGCCCGCCATAGTCTTGCCTTGCGTCGCCAGAGGCCTTGTCGTCGGCGCGACGAAGGCGGGTGGCTTCTTTTCAATTTGTACGCACAACATTAAACAATGTGCTTTTGACACCAATATAGCCCGGTGCACGCAAATTAAAGGCTTTTTTAAACTCTTCTCCTGATATTGAAGTCGACCCCTTATTTGTAGAGAAAGTGACCTGAATTGTTGAACCGTCGTTACCGTAAACAACAGATGCGGAAGAAACGTTTGTGTATCCGCCAATGGAGGCAAGTTCCGAGGATGAATATGGATTGCCTTGCCAACAACCAGTGTCGGTTGGCGAAACCCTTGATACGTCTCCACCTCCTTTGTAAAGAACGTGCCAGGCATTCAACACATCCGCCATCTCCGATGTTGTCAACCAGGGATTCCCCATACCACAACTTTTACCCGAACGAGTTTTATACCAAGCTTTATAAAACCAGGGCGACTCGGAAACTTTCTCATAAGCTTGGTTTGGCCAATCACCATCTTTTGCATCTTTTATTCCATTCCAACCCCACTTAGAAAGTGTAAATCCTCCAGACGTCGAGGCATAATAAGTTTTTGCCGGACTTCCCCCTCGGGTTAAGACCCAACCACGAGTTTGCTGTACCGCCTCTTTCCACTTCCCACTTTTCAGCTGGGGTTTATAAACTTGGCAGGATTCTGTAGGACAAATAGTTCCTTGTCCATTATTTGTAACAGCAAGAGCGTACGTTCTTGCGGCAACAGCTTGTGCCTTTAGAGCTTCAAACCCACCTTTGTCACCCCAAGATTCTGGAACCTCATAAATCCCCAAAAGATAGTTATCCTCAAAAGGTAGAGATCCGTAACCTGAGACATTTATACTCCCTGGGACAGAATATCCTTTATTAAGATCTGCTCCTTGGTAGTAAGCAGAAAGAATAGATTCTGCATTCTGGCCTGACTTTGCCCTTCCATAAGCTCCAAATTGGCTCATACCTGCTCTGTGTGGAGCTCCAAAGGAAAAGACTGCAAAGCCGCCGAACCCAGGATCGCAATAGTTTGAAGATCCTGGGGGACCAGAACAAGGGTCAAGGGTTGGGGGAGTTTCTCCGATGGATGTCTGAAAACCACCGGCTTTCTGAGCAAGGAGTTGCTGTTGTTTTGCACTTAGGCTGCTTATATAAGACTCAACTTTCTCGACTTCGCCTGCAAGGAAAGTTGCACGCGAGTCAACCTCGGCTTGTACCCGTTTTAGTCCCGCACGGCTATTTTCCAAAGTCTTTTTGTCATCTTTCAGACCAATAATTTTTTCCGCTAAATCCTCAATTGTTCTTCTGTCCTCGGTTGCTGCTTGCTCGCGTAGCACCAACTCGCGTGTAAACTCAGTTGCTGATGCTGTCGAGAGAAAAACCACAATAGGAGAATACTGCCGACTTCGTATATAAAATTCTCGGATTCGCTCCTCCAAAAGTTCTTGTTGAAGTACAAGGTCTTCCTCCCGCCCACGGATGTCAGCAGCAAGGGCGTTTGCTTGACGGGTCAAGTTAGCAATCTGGCCTTGAATAGATTTCAGCTGTTTCCTAAGACCCGAGAGCTCTTCTTGGTTCTGTTCATGCGCCGGTGTTAAGGCACTAACCTCGCGCTCAATTTCTGCAATACATGTATCAAGTTTATGAAAAGGGATCGAAGACGCAGCACATTCTCCGGAGAGTGCAGAAACGGGAGTAAGAGTAACAAGTAACAGGTAACAAGTAACAAGAACAAAAAATGGTTTTGACATTTGAGTTTTGAGTTTTGACATTTAATTAATTATAGCAGTGTTGGCTCAACAGGTAGCGGGCCAGCAGAGAGTTATGTTAAACTCAGAGAAAATGAAGAAGTTTTTATTATCGCTCTGTTCTATCCTCCTAGTAGGATTATTTCTCTTCCCACAAAAAGTAGGTGCGATTGACACCTGCGAGCAATTCTCGATGTCACCTTCTCCGCTAAAGGCCAGCGAGGATTTTGTAGAGTTTACAGTTGGTCCTGTTAAGGGGGAGCGGCTTGATGAGAGCCGGCGTTATGAAATCCGTGTTGACTTACACGCCAGCGTCACTGGTGCCTGCCGAGACGTCAGAAGTGGCTTTCTTACTCCCAAGCCAGGCTCATCTACAATCTCGCACAAATTTGCAAAAGATGCGGGCCTTCTGAATACATGTAACCCGCACCTGTTTTTCCCAAACTACCGAAGAAGTGTATTTTTATGGGCGGAGGGTGCAGACGGCGCCAGGTGTGTCGCGCCATCTATATACCGCGCCGTTTCTGATTGCAAACTTACTCTTGTAACAACAAAGCTGGACATAAATAGCCCAGTTACAATAAAAGGAGAGAAGCTTCCAAATATACGCGAGAACGGTGGTATGCTGCAAATCACAGCAAGAGGATTTCGCCGAGACGTGCATGATATTAATATAAGCGCCGATGACCTCTCCTTCGAAGTAACAACTGGGCCACTGCCCTCCACAGGCGCATACCAAGTAGAACTGCGGGGCTACCAACTATCCTGGTTGCTCAGGCAGGACGACATTTTGGGATCTACAACTGAACCCACTCATTGCCCTGCACTTCCCTTTGGAGTGGGGACCGAAGAACAGCCAGTTGACAACACTCCAGGAGGAGATGGACCAACTGGCCCAATCACATTTTTTGGATTAGAGTACTGCGATACCAATAAAACCCAGCTACGAACAGCTGTTGGTTGTATCCCATTCACTGGTGCCAACGAATTTGTTAAATGGTTTCTCGGATGGGCAATTGGAATTGCTAGCGGAATTGCATTCTTGCTAATCATCTTCGCAGGGTTCAAAATAATGACTGCGTCCGGGAATCCTGAGAAACTACAAGATGGTCGAGAGCTTTTGATAGCGGCAATTTCGGGATTGATACTTATAGTTTTCTCTGTATTCCTGTTAAAATTAATCGGGGTCACGATTTTCCAAATTCCGGGATTCTAAAAACTACTAATGAGAAGAGTAAAACTATCACTATTCACCCTACCCCTTGTCTATCTACTTGGCCTGATCGCTAGCGTGCTGGGGATATTCAATACTAATGTTTATGCAACACACCTTTACCCAGAATGTGACCCTCATCAAATTCGAAGCCTTGAGCCAACTGCTACCGGGTTAATCGATCCGGACCATTGCCCTCCGATAAAGACTTGTTATGTTAAATACCCAGCAGGCGATGATCTTACAGGGGCGGGACAAAACCTTTATAGTTGCTACTCTGTGATCATAGAACTACCTAGTCTAACCCCTAGTCCAGCAGCCCCCCGTACCCCTGGCGCAGTCGACTTCCCTACAATCGAGCAAGCCTTACCCGAGTTCAAATTTACAAACAGCTCCGTCAGCGATATTTTCAATGACATAATCCCTTACCTTTTTGGTATCGCAGGGTTAATTCTCCTGCTTTATCTAATCTGGGGCGGGTTTGGATTGATGGTTTCCCGGGGAGATCCAAAAGCAGTTGAGGCGGCAAAAGAGAAAATTACGAGTGCGCTAATTGGATTTGTGATTATCTTTGTCGCCTTCTGGCTAGTACAGCTTTTAGGACTAATATTTGGAATAAGTCAGTTTGAAAGCGTATTTGGAAAGTAACTTGTAACTTGTTAACTCGTGACCGGTAAACTAAAAGAAGGCATTCCTGGTTATCAAAAATTAATTGCTTGGGAAAAGGCAGACTTACTCGCAAAAGCGATCTACAAAACAGCCCCACTGTTCCCAAAACACGAACTATATGGATTAACTTCTCAATTACGACGTGCGACACTGTCTGTGGTCCTTAATATCATCGAGGGCCATGCTCGTCAAAACAGAAACGAGTTTCGTCAATTCCTGAAGATAGCATATAGTTCATTGGCAGAAACCGAATACTTGCTGGATTTCGCTAGAGAACAAAACTATCTTACAGCTAGTAAGTTTGAAGAACTTGAAAGCCTAAGAAAAGACTGTGGACAAGTACTCTGGAGGCTTTTAAAGTCACAACTCTAACGAGTTACTACGCTACGAGCCTTCGATGTTACTTTGCCGACATAGTCGGCAATTCTTCCTCCACCAAACCTTCTTGTGCGTTTGGAATAATTCTCAAGGATTTTGTCAAATTTGCTTGGTGAAAAATCAGGCCAGAGGGTTTTTGTAAAATAAAGCTCCGAGTAAATAGTCTGCCAAGGAAAATACCCAGAGAGACGAAGATTACCTCCCGTTCTTATTACCAAATCTGGGTCTGGCATCCCTGCAGTATCCAGAAGACCAGCAAACTCCTTCTCTGTAACAGATGCCTTAAGTGAGCGTTTATGTGCTCTAATTTTTTGAATAAGTCTAGATACTGCCCGAAGTATCTCTTCTCTTCCTCCGTAATTTATAGCAAATGAGACTGTTATTTTCCCATTATCCTTTGTACGTCGAACAGTAGATTTCGTTAGTTTTGCAATATCACGCGGAAACCAGTTAATGTCTCCCACTATCTGAATCTTGACTCCTAGCTTTTCTAGCTCAAAAAGGTTGGTTTTTAGAGCTTCCCGAAAAATATTAAAAAGCCCTCTGAGTTCTGCTTTGTCTCTACTTCTGTTTTCTGAGGAAAATGCCCAAAAAGTCAGATATTCAACACCTCTTTTTATGGCCCTTTTAACAATGGGTTTGATTGTTTTTTCTGCACCAATCCTATGCCCGTCAACTGGGCCCAACGACCTTTTCGCCGCCCAACGTCTATTCCCATCCATAATAATGGCAATATGTTTTGGAGAATTCCCGTTCATTTTAGGAGCCATAAAACTTAATCCCGAGTGTGGAATTTTATCATAACCAGCGTTGTAGCTGCAAGAAATTTGCGAAGGAGGGAGTAGTCTTGATACACTAACCTATATATGTTCCTGTACGTTGTTACCCATGTCTACGCCGAAGTTGATATTGAAGATAAGTTCGGTGCACCTTTTGCAGAAGTGAAGGATGTAGGAACACTCGTGTCAATAGTTGTTTCCAACTTATATATCCTGGCCGGTGTAATTCTTCTCATTGTATTAATTTTCGGGGGGTTTAGCATAATCGCCGGTAGCGGACAGAATAACCCTGAGCAGGCAGCACAAGGAAAAAAGGCGGCGACAATGGCAGCTGTTGGCTTCTTGATAATCTTTGCCTCATATTGGATAATCAAAATAATCGAATTGCTAACAGGATTCAAAATCTTAGAAGGTAAACTAAACCCGTAATGGAAAATCTCTTGGCGCAAAACCCATTTGGCGCAGTTTCCCCTCCTCCAGGAGTTGAGGCACACGGCGGTGGTCCTGGCGGAATAATTAACCTTCTCAACGTTGTACTACGACTTCTCATTGCAATTGGAGGAATTTATGCGTTAGTAAATATCATCATTGCAGGATATCAATTTATATCCGCAGGTGGAGATCCAAAAAATATCGAAAACGCCTGGGGGAAAATCTGGCAAAGTCTTTTGGGATTACTTATCATTGCCGCATCATTTATAATCGCAGCAGTGATTAGCCAACTCATATTTGGTAAAGCAGACGCGATTCTTAATCCACAAGTCTACACACCAAAATGATCTCATTTATTGCACAAAACCCAACACCACTTTCTGCAACACCAATCAGCGGTATTGGTCCCTTAGGCGGTGTAGATCCAAGTCGGGCCCCTGAAATTTTCGCAGGCACTATCTCAAGAATCATCGGAGTATTAACAGTGGTTGCCATCCTTTGGTTTGTTTTCCAAATCATAATTGGCGCCTACGGGTGGATTAGCGCCGGAGGAGATGCAAAAAGCGTTGAGGCAGCCCGAAGTCGAATTACAAATGCAGTTATTGGTCTAATAGTTGTTTTCGTCGCTCTAATATTTGTTTCGGTTATTGGGTTTTTGCTGGGAATAGGCAATATTCTCGATATCGGCACATTCATCAATAATTTAACACCTGGAACAAACTAGTCCTATGAAACATTTATTTAAGACAATTCTTTTGGCAAGCTTCGTCCTTTTCGCAATGGCACTTGCTGCCCACCCTGCTTTTGCACAATCTGCGACCGAGGGAGAATGTATTACAGCAACACCTGGGTGCACTAAATGTGATGAGTCCTTTGGGAGATGGACTTGTGTTGAATGGGACTCTTCTGGGGGTACTCTAACCAACCCAATAGCGCCAAACTTAAGCCCGCAAACTGGACCAGAAGGAGTGCAATTGTTCAGCAGTTTGGTACAAACTCTTGTTAGCACCCTCATCGTGGTTGCTGCTGTTGTCTTTTTCTTCTTTTTCATGATTGGTGCTATCCGCTGGATTGTGTCTGGAGGAGATAAAGCGCAAATAGAGTCTGCTCGCGGAACAATAGTCAATGCCCTAGTCGGTCTTGTTATTGCCTTCTCGCTTTTTGCGGTGCTTAAACTCCTGGAGACAATCTTTGGAATAGACTTACTAGAAATCAATCTTGGGCCACTAGTGGTGAAATAAACCTCCAAGGAAATCACTGCTTGACTTGACAACTGGTTTTGTGTGTATTATCGTTAAAGGGAGGTGATAGAAAATAAATGAGAAAAGTTTTTAGTTCATTAGGAGCAAGTGCGATGGCTTTGGCCTCTTCGGCATTGCCTGTTTTTGGTGCGTCACCGACACCAGCTATCAAGCTACAAAAAGGCGGCGATATAAAGACCAACCCCCTTTTCAACCTTGAAGAACTCACAATAGCTGGCTTAGTCTCAGGACTCATACGTATAGCGGTCATTGCTGCTGCTGTTATCTTCTTTTTCTGGTTGATACTTGGAGGGATCAGATGGATTCTCTCTGGAGGAGACAAGACAAAGACAGAAGAAGCACGAGCGCAAATTACTGCAGCTCTAATCGGATTGGTTATAGTGTTCTCGGCTTGGGCAATTACCCAACTTTTGAGAACTCTGTTCGGCTTCGATTTGTTCAATCTTTCTATTGCACAAATTGGAAATTAATAGACCTCAAGGGACTTGACCGGTTATAGCTTCTGAGTATACACTTGAGATTGTGGGAACAATTTCAGCCCTCCGAAAGCTTGTTGGTGCATCCATAGGTAGTGGGTTGCTGATGCACTTGCTTACACGCTCAGCCTTTGCCCAAAGAGGGGTACAAGATGGTGTTGCCACGTTTGAATTTGCCGAAGTAGTTTTTGAAAATGTACTTTTAGTCATCTTTGCGTTTGCCGCAATAGTCCTTTTTATAATGTTCTTAATTGGCGGCTTCCGCTACCTCACATCAGGGGGCGACCCTAAAGCGGTAGAGGGAGCAAAAGGAACGCTCACGCACGCAATTGCCGGACTCGTCGTTTTAGTTCTTGCCTTTATCATCCTTAAATTGATTGAAACAATAACAGGTGTTGATGTCACAACGTTCAAAGTAATACACAACCCTTAAGAAATTGGAAAGACTATGTTTCTGCCCACCGCCCCATTTCGTATGTTAAATAATATTTTTCTCAAGCCTGGTTTACTTGTCGCCTGCTTGCCCGCTATAGCTTTAGCGGCGGCGGGGTACTTTTTGCTTTTGTTTCTCCCGTCTTCTGCACACGCAACAGTGGTAGACTTCTCCCCTTCTGCTATTCCTGGTGAGACAATTAAAATCGAGGCGAAGATTGGATCAAACCGTTCTATAGATGGAAAAATCGGTCCAAAGGACCTTGTCGCCCCGGATATATCCAAGCCTACAAAGGTCCTCCTTGATGAAGAAGTTTTTCAAAGACTCTTACCTTCCGGAAACTCATATACTCCTCCGGTTGATTCAGGAACTAAAATTGAGGGGCAGATCGCTCATGTTACTTGTGGAAAAACCAGAGGAGGGAGAACTTATCCGAGGATTGACCCAGAAACAGGATTGCAGGTCATAGATCCGATCACAGGAGAAGGTATAGAAGATCCAGCTCACGAAGAAGACGACAAAGCTAAGATAACTTCAAGTCCGGTCAAATTCGACGCGCCAAAAGATTGGGAAACAACCATCCTCGGAACTCGTGTCCTTCAGGCATTCTTTGTCCCTGGATACGGATCAGGTCTAACCCCCAGTGCCACCAATGAAACATTTTTCCCAAAAGTTCCCGACCGACTGAATGATTGCCCAGAAGAAGCAGGTGGTGTACCGGCACCGTCAAAAGGAGTGGCCCATGAAGAGCCAAAGGCATTTGACCCGTTTGGAGATTTTGTTGGTGCAATCGAAAACCTTTTCGACGCGTTGTTTAGTCGCAAGGTTACAGTTGAAGCAAACATACAACAACTTAAGTATCTGCCTGGTGAAGAGGCGCTAGAAAGACAAACGGTTGGAGATACTGGTTTCCTAAATGCCTTTTTCCCGTCTACTGTTCTAGGTGAAAGTGACACACAAAAAGAGGTGGTTGATTATCAGGTTTTGAACGACGGTGACAGAAAAGTTGGGGTAAGCTACTCAGGAACAAAGGGGTTTTATGAAAAAACAGGCAAGCTTTTGGATTCCATGTACCCATCAACTTTCGATCCTGATATCGACTATTAGAGTCTAGAGAGAAAAGCAAACGTGTTATAATCAAAGAAATTAAAAACTATTAACTAAACAGCCACAGAATATTCAAATGCGAACACTACTAAGACAAAGACTTGCCCGCCTAATTATCCCCGTGCTTCTTGCGATTTATATGCCGATCATTGCTTTGGCAACAACAGGCGCTTTACTTTTTACAACAGCTGCTCCGGCCCAGGCTGCTACCCAACCCCTATACACCACCACCCTTGGTGAATGGTGGTCTGGGTTAAAGGGAAAAGAATACAACAAGCAGGTCTTCGACTTCCAAAGTCTGATCGGCGTACTAGCGGGTCTGGCCACCATGCTTCTTGGGTGTACAGACGAGACGGTGTGTCCTTCTGACCTTGAGGAAGGAGCAATCCATACAACAACAACTGTTATTGCGGGACTCTACGCAAGTCCACCTGCGTCTGGTGTTTATTACGCTGCCAATATCGGCGAACGGTTGCGCCTTGTCAAACCGGCCTACGCCCAGGACAGCACCACTGGGTTCAAGGTACTAGGACCATTCCTAAACGTCTGGCGTGCTGTGCGTAATCTTACCTATATACTTTTTGTAGTCGGCATAGTCGGCTTAGGACTCGCAATTATGTTCCGCGCGAAAATTTCTCCCCAGGCGGTAATCACAATTCAATCGGCTCTTCCCCGAGCCATCATTGCCCTTTTGCTAATCACCTTCTCATATGCAATTATCGGTTTCCTGATCGACATTATGTATCTTATCTTCGGGTTGTTGGTGTGGGGACTAAGCACCAATGAGCTAGTATATAACGACAAAGCAGCTGGAGACTATTTTTTGGAATTCACAAACGCCGGGTTTCCCCAAACCCTAAGCTTTATAGTAACCAAGGGTTTTGAGGGCATGGCGGATGTGGTGACGGGTATCCCCGAATCCATAGCCCCAGAGATGTCAGGAGGACTTGCTGGTATTGCGGGAGATATACTATCAATAGTAATACCCGCAGGGGTTGCCATAGTTGCCGGCACAGCGATGATACCAATCGTCGTCGGTCTCGCCATCGCTATAATTGCTTTCTTTATCCGTGTGCTCTTCATTCTAGCAAAGGCATATTTGCTCCTTTTGCTCTACTTAATATTCGGTCCAATTTTAATATTATGGGCAGCATTGTCTGGAAAGGGCGTTTGGGAAGGATGGCTGAAAGGAGTTCTAGCAAACCTCCTTGTCTTTCTTTTTATAGGAGTTATTATCTTTCTCGTCGAACTACTTATAGCACAAATTAACACAGCGGATTCCGGGATTTGGGGTCCACCTTATATTGGCCAGAACCCTCAGATTATAAAGGGGATAATCGCTCTTGGGGGAGTAATGTTGCTGGTAACAGTCCCGGACATCATAAATCAAATCCTTGACCTGAGGCAAGTCCCTCTCCAGACCCCAGGAGGCGACAGACAAGCAGAAAGAATAGGAGAGGGTTTGGGAGGCGGCATCAAATCACGCTTCACTCGTGAAGGCGGAGGGGATATCAAACAAACCGGCAAG
>NZCP01000058.1 GCA_002686465.1 Candidatus Woesebacteria bacterium
AAACAAAAAATGAAAGAAAGCGGTATCTTTATGACCGCTAAAGAACTTGGTGGAGGATACGTACCTGTAAAAGGTAGAGATCCTGTTAAAAGAAGTTTTGAAGAAATGCAGTTAGCGGCTGAAAGAAGAGCGTCTAGAACTCCAGCGTTCGCAAGGACAAAAACGGGAAAGAAAACTAAAGGTGGAAGACTAGTATTGGACGCAGATTTCTTAAGGCAACATTACGGCAGTTTACCCCCAGAGCAAAGAGAAACTTTACTTCAACAGCAATTACCGGGAGAAAAAAGCGTAACTATAAAAAAACTTTTTAACAAAATTGCAACTACCGCTCAATCTCAAGGAAAACAAACTACCCTGATTAATGCTGCAGCTGGCGCAGGCAAGACGTCTTTCGCCATGGGTAATAAGGGAAGACAAATCAGATCGTTAGACGATTTGAAAGGTGGGCATAAAGTTGCCATTTTGAGAGCGGCACCCCAAGGAGAAAATTTAGTAAAAGAACCTTACTTTAGTAAATCTAATAAAGTAATTCACCTAGACGTACCCCCGAAAGAAGTAGCTAGAAGAAAAGGGTTAAGAGACAAAGAAATCTTAGCAGGAAAATCTAAAACGTCATACGGAAGAGAAGCTGGGGCGCAAAAATATGCACCAGAAGACATGAGCGCGGCAGAAGCAAGAGTTGCGGAAGAATTTGCAGGGAGACGTGGGAAGTTTAGATCTTTACAAGCTGTTCAAAAGAAAGGCGAATGGAAATGGAGATCTAAAGACCCGTCAGAAATAGAAAAGATTCATGATGTTCCCATGACTATGGGAGCAGGAGCGATTACACCCCCACACAAGGGTCACGGAGAGCTTTTAAGACAAATACAAGCAGACGCTAAAAAGTCTGGAAGAACTCCCGTTTTTGCCGTGTCCAAAGGGGCAACCAGAACAGAAGACGTAGGCTTATCTATCAAGGAAAAGATAGACTTAGCTAAACTTCATCATCCAAACGTACATTATATGACTTCAGATGGGTACAACATGCCTGAAGTAACCAGAATAGGAGGGAAGTTAGTTAGAGCGGGGAAAGGCTCAAAGGTGCTCCTTGGTTCGGATAGAGTAAATGATCCTAATGTCGCAGGCAAGTTCAAAAAGAAAGGATTTGAAGTGTCTGAAGTCAAGAGAGATTTAGAAGCCGCTGGAATGGGAGACACCTCAGCTATAAGCGCAACGAAAGTAAGAACCGCTCTTATGGAAGGTCGAAAAACGGAGGCAGCAAAAGCTTTAGAACCGCGTGTTGCGGAAGTATTGACTAGACCGGAAAATGTGAGAACCATGAAATCACGAAACGTTCTCATCAAGCAAAGAGATCAAGACATCAAAAGGGTTGAAAAACGGATAGCTGAAGAATTTGAAAGACTAAACTCTATGTCCCAATCGAGGGGCCTCAGAAAACCCGGGCCATCGCAAATGAAAAGCATATCCGGTAATGTCAAAAAATATGCAGAAGGTACATTAATTGGAAGAGAAGGAAGGGTTGTTAAACCAGATAAAGAAGTCGTAGATAGTGTAAACAAAATAAAAGACTTAAGAGACAATGAAAGAAATAGACTTAAAAGTAAATATAATAAACAACTTTCTGATTTACAGCATCAAAATCCAATTCAATTTGCAGGAGGCTTTGTCCCGAATTTTGCCACGGAGGAAGACTGGCACAAAACTGGCTCTCCAGAAGTTGTTGACCTGAAGAGACGTCAGACGAATCTTAAGGCGGCTAAGTATCGGATCCGAAAAAAGCTTGGGGCTGCTGCTGAAGCTGACCCAAAATACAAGGAGTTCACAGAACAGGAGAAAGTTAACCAAGCTAAACTACGAAAACTTACCGGTGCCAAACGTAGATCCCCCGTAGAGATGAAATCGATTTGGGAAAATAGGTCTGCGCAAATCCAAGAAATGAAAAATAGGCCCGGCTTTGGCCAAGCAGATGCCGCAAAAGCACTAAATGTAAGCCAAAGTGCGATAGCGTCGTGGGCAAACCCCACTATACGAGGTCACGGTCAGGCAGCTAGATCTGCCCTTGGTTCGGCAAATTATAAAATATTTCAAAATAATATAAGTGGAGAGAAAAATTCGTTAGCGGCGAACGGTAGACAAAAAATAGGTGGTGGAGGGATGGCAATTTCTTTTGAAAATGCTATAGCAAGAAATTTTGGAGCCTCTGAAAAAAACACTAGTCGCCCAATGGACTTCGACACCAAGAGAGCGCTGATAGGCCCCGGAAAGGTCGACAGAAAAACGTTGCAGATGCGAACGGGTACTAAGTTTGGAGATGCAATTTTTAATTCATCTGGGCACGATGACAGCAAGAAGGGTTATTTTTTAAATAAATATATCAGAGAAAGAACCGAGCAAGGAATTAAATTAAATTTAAATAAAAAATTTGCAAGTAAAGGAGCGGGTAAAAAGAAGAAACCCGGACCACCCCAAATAACCCTCAGAAATACAGGAAGGTTTGCAGAAATTTTACACGGAGGAGTAGATAAGATAAAGAGCATCCCGTACACCGTTGAGCAAATTAAAAAAGCGGCAGGTATTGACGAGTCTGTTTTAAGCAGTAAACACAATAAAAAAAGAATTAAATTCTCATACCAACAAGACGCTATTCTAGCGCGCGAACTTCCCGGTATGTTTAGTAAGAAAAAAGGAAAAGCCGCGGGCTACATTCCAAACTTTGCAAAAGCTGCTGGCTCTGTTCAAAAAAGAAAAAGAGCACCTCTAACAGTTTCATCCAAACCCGGTACTCATCACACTGGTGTTGGTGGCGGGGCAAGTCTTGATGTCGTAAACTTCACTTCAAGAGTTGGTAAGGAAGCCTTCAGTAATGTTAGGGCTAAGTCAGTTGCTGACCCAAAAGGCGAAGGGAAAGCATTACAAGTTCTGTTTGTAAGTCCTGCGCCTAAGCATTTACGTGGTAAAGGATATGGTAAAGATCTTTATCATCAATTACATGCTCACGCAAAAAGAACAGGTCATAACGCTTTGTTGGGGGATAGCTCTACTTCTTTGTCAGCTATGCACGTTGTAAGAAGCGTCGGTCAAGGGAAAAAATTTACAACGGCTCCAAATTTAAGAAAAATGGAGGGTTATGGCGACCCAGAACCTTCATGGACTAACATGGGGCAAACAGACTGGACATATCGAATGGCTTCAGCAGGGTTCACTCCTAATTTCGAAGCAAGCTTAAACGGCATTAAAGAAGCTATAGGAAGAGAAGAGTCTAGGGGAGGAAAGGCGGAGGTTTTATATTCTCACAGATTACAGTCACCAGTTGTTGTCAGTAAAAAACAAGTAGAAGAGCACGGTAAAAACGCTGACAAAATAATTAGAAAGGATCACGTAGGTAGAGGGCAAGGGGGATCAAAATCTAATTTAATGAAAACTGGATCAGGTAAGGAAATGTATTCTGACGGACACATTCCGAATTTCTTCTTTGATGCTATGGGCATTGGTGCGTTTGCTTACATGGGGCAAATGCCAAAGATTGAAAAAATGATGGATAAGGGTGCTGTGGCTATGGAAAAAGCTGGGCGAGCAACAGCAAGGTACGCAGCATTATTAGATCAGACCAAAGGGAAGATCGAACAGAACAGCGTGGCGTTAGATAGTAATCATAAAGAGCTAGATAAATTAACTGATTTAAAATTAGATGACCTTGCGCCTAGCGAAAAAAGAGAAGTAGATAGGGCGACCGGCGGTAGACGAGTAGAAAGGAGAGGTGCGTTTGGTGCTCCGACGAAGATGGAGTCAGAGCAAGATCAATTTACTCGTTATAAACAACAAAGAGAAAGAGAAATACTGGATAGAAGAACCGGTCTTGAAGCAGACACAGCTAAACAAGAAAGCAGATTACCAAGAAGAGAAAAGAAAGCTAAAGAGGCTCAAGAAGCGTCATCAGCTTTAGCTGAAAAACGCGAAAGCGCAGAAAAATTCAAATCGGGGGCCGCGTTGGGTGGCATGATGGGTGGCATGGTTCTTTCGTCTATGGCCGGAATGATAGACGATGAATCAAGTAAGCTAAAAGGCACATTAAGTTCTTTGGGAGAAGGAGCCTCCATGGCTGCGACAGCAATGTTTATGATACCCGGTCCAGCAGGCTTAGTTGTAGGCGGGCTAGCGTTAGTAAGCAAAGCTACGATAGGTATTCACTCTGCATTTACGGATATAGGTCCAAGGTTGAAAAAGGAAGCGGAAAACGCTAGGGCGAAATTTACAAAACTAAGCGACAGTACTCAAAAATATGCACAGGTTTTTCAAAAACTCCAAGCAGCTTATGAAGATCCTAATACCGGTGGAAAAACTCTGACAAGACTAGAAGATAATTTAGCCGACGCCATGTCAGGATTACCTGATCAATACCGTAGTCAAGTAGTTGCCGCAGCTAACCTAACGGAAATGCAACAAGTTGTTGCTGAAGCTTTAAAAGAAGAAGCTAGTCAATTAAAACAAAAACAAATAGCCGCTGAGTTCGGTGAAAAACTAGATAAGGCGGACGACTTACTTGGAGACATCTCATTTTTCGGTTTAGGTAATGACAGAGTCTTCGCAGATACAAAAGCTGGGAACAAGGCACAAGGCGAATTTGCTGGCGCCACGGTTGCTTCCCTGTCAGATGAAGCATTAGAACAGTTCGCTAAAGCGACACAAAGTGGAGCAGACCTTATTGGCGTATTCGAAGACCTTCCGAAGATCTCAAGCCAAATGTTGGAGTCGATGGAAAAATTAAAATCCATGTCACAAGATACTGACGAGATCATGGATCGCTTGAAGCAAAAAGCTCAAGAACTGGTAGCAAGAAAAGAGCTAAATAAAAACATAACCAAATCCAAGGGGGAAGACGCCAAAGCTCAGGGCGCGACCAGAAGGCAGGCGGCAGAGGCCGCGAAAGAACTTAACGCAATGAACGAGGTCTTAGCAAGAACAGCTATGCTAGCCGGTCAAAAAGTCGCAGACGCAAAGACCTTAAAAGAAAGAAAAGCTGCAGCAAACAGAGAAGTTCAATTGACTGAGGCAGAGCTAGAAGTTGACAGAATGTCTCCCTTTGTCGGTAAAGGTACAACAGCAATGATGAAGGAAGATATAAATTTTGCTAGAGTACTCGAAAGACAAACCAAAGACAGAAGAGAGGTAACTAGAAAAAATAACGTAGATAACTTTGGAAAAATATTTAAAGAACTTAACGCAAAAAAAATATCAGGACAGTCCATACTGGATAGAGGTGCGGGAAGCAGGGGTCAAGACAAATACTTTGAAGGACAGGCGAATATTGAAAAGACACAAAAAGTAATAGATAAGCTTGCTCAAATTCAATTAAAAGGAGAAGAGGCGGGCTTAGGTAGAACTGAAATTAACGCTCAGTTAGAAAATTTCTTAAAGCAAGAAGATGTGGGAGAAACGCTAGGCACGGGTAAAGTAGCTACACTTCTCCAGTCTATAAAGGAAGCAAATCAAGCGGTTGTTACAAAGCTGGCTAACATGGACATCAACCAAAAAAAAGAACGTGCTATAATTCAAAAAAAGAGGGTCGCCGCCGCAAGAAAAAGACTTGATGACGTAGATAGAAAAGCCATGGGAGGCATCAAGGCGTTTATAGATCCGAAATCTTTCCAAGGAGTTATTGATCAGTTCAACGCAGGATTGAAGCAAATGGCTGTAGGAACGAGAACTGGTAGTGGCATAACTCAAGGTAGGGGTGCTATAAAAATCGCATCTTCTCTAAAGTCAATGATAGGAATGACGCCTGATACTCCGGGATTCAATAAGCTAAGAGACTTCGCTGCGGTAGGAAGAGCCAAAGACATGAAGAGAAACGCCAGAATGGCGAGAGAACAACTCCTTCACCGAGCTAATAGGACTACAGATCCGGAGCAAAAAAAGATGCTCTTGGACTTGGCAAATAATAAAGAAGGGTTAATGCAGTTCCTTGATCCAACTATCGATCCAAAAACAGGCAAGACCGTGGGAGATCAAAATGCATTCCGTGCATCACAAAAACAAGTTGACGAACTAATGCAAATGGAAAAAGGCGCGCTTGGTAATTTAGCAGAACAAAGTGTTACTTTGAGAAATATACTAGCCGTACTAAAAAAAGAAGAAGCAAGAACGCGAGGGGGGATGGAGCAAGGCTTTAGAGAAGGAATTGCTCCTACAGCTGAAGGAGAATTGGCAGGAATAGCGCGGGCACGAAAAGCCGCTCAAGATAAGTTAGATGAAAATGTTGCGCAGGCAGAGTCCGGTCATATTATGACAGGCATGCAAGGCCTAAAAACCGTGGGAGGTTCTGCATTGGATCGGGCCAAGTCGGTGGCTGGTGTTGGTTCAGGATTTGACTGGGAGAAAGCAAACAAACAAATGAAGTCAAATACAGGCATGAAGAATTTGATGGACGACTTGTCCATCCGTGCCAGCTCAGCTAAGGTTGAAATCCAAAGAAAAATTAGCGCTGAAGAGAAGAAATTAGGCAAAGATGACAGCGGTAATCAGAAGACATCCAGACACCTCGATAATCTAAGGGGTGTCTTGAAAGAGTTAGATGATACGCTCACACGCATCAGAGGCACGGGTTCGAAGGATGATGATACTGTCTCAAGGGAAGGACTAAGAAAACAACTTCCCAAAATGCACAAGCTTGATAAGAAAGGAAGATTTATAAGTAGGACGCCCGGAATCGACCCCGTAACAGCAAGCGGAGGAATCGCTACAAGAGTACCGTCAGGAACAGCCGCTATAAAGAGAAACGCTATAAAGACGAGAGAACAACTTCTTCATCAAGCTAATACAACTAAAGATCCGGAGCAAAAAAAGATTCTCATAGACTTAGCTGAGAGTAACGAAGCAATGATCAGCAGGATGGCCGATATGGAGCCGCAACAGGCAGCTGATCTTGAAGCATTCCGTCGTGCTCAAGCACAGGTTGATGAAGGCATGACTGCAGAACGAGCCTTCTCAGGAGATGATTGCTGCTCTAAATTATCAAAGCTTATTAGGGTTGCCGAGCAAGGAAACACCTTACTAGCTAGAGAAGACAACATACCACCAGTAAAAGACGTAGCAAACTTGCTAGATAAGAAGCTTCCCAATACGAAAGACAGAACTCAAAACGCGCTTCACGTGACTGCGATGGGTTTGACACCGGCTATGAGAGGTAGAGGTGGGGGCTTTGCAAAAGCAACCACAGCTATGAGAAAAGATTTTACCCGAAATATAAAAAATCTAAATAGAAATTTTAAAGCGGGCTGGAACGGAATTGCAAGAAATGTGAGCAGGTCAGCAACAGGTTTTGGTACTATGAGCCGTGCCGATAAAATGGCTAAAGGATTAGGAAAAGGTTTAGGTGGCGCTCGTGATTGGGTCAAAGGTGGCGGAATAGGAAGAGGCATCAGTGGTGGCGCTGACTTAGCATGGAGAGGTATCAAGGG
>NZCP01000059.1 GCA_002686465.1 Candidatus Woesebacteria bacterium
GACAGAGAGAGGGTACGAGAGCTAGAAATGGAAGTTGCAGAGCTGAAGACCAGGGGTGGGCAACAACAAGTAGTGTATGGACAAGGAGTGGACGAAGAAGCAAGGAGAGAGATTGCCGATATTTGGAGAGTGTTGAAAGAGGTTGAAACACAACAGAAGGATGTTAATGAGTTAAGATTTAAGGTAGATAATATTATATTGGAGAACTCTGGAGGCTCTTATATACCAGATGGAGTGAGATGACAAAACCAAAATCACCTAAAAAATATTGTTACAGTTGTGGGACTCTCCTAAAAGCGAAAGTTGGAAGTACTACTTACAACGAGGATACAGGAAAGCCAGACTATTATTGGATATATTTTTGTCCAAACAATCTTAAAAAACCCTGGTGGAGGTTTTGGCAAGAACATGATATTACAGAGCCATATCCTGACCTGGTTTGTTAATACCATTATGACAAAATCTAAGCGAAACAAGAGTGGGTGGGAAGAGAATAATTTACTACTCGACAGCAACAATTGACTTTATTTCCAAACTCAAGAAAGAATTAAAGGAGGGGAATAGATGAAGAAAATTAAGTTTCCTTACATGGACGAAACAGTGTACGTCGAAAACAATGGGTTTCTAAGTACATGGTGTTGTAAGTGTGGGAATAGACATATTTGGCATTTTAAAGTCTTTAAACATAAAGGGAAGCAAATGATTGAAATGTCGGGTTTTCAAGATGACAAAGGAACGCAACTGAGAGAGTTCTATGACAAAAGAAAATAGCCCAGCATTAGGACTAGACTTAGGTATCAGAACCATAGAAGACAGGGTGGTTGATGAGATAGTAGAGCTTGTGTGGAAAAAGATTAAGTAAACTTATATGCCCAAGACTATCTATAGAAACCATCGGGAAGTAAACCAGTTACAAGAAGACATAATGAAATTTGTTGATTGGTGGGTACATGAGGAAAAAACTCCTGTACCCCACAAGGAAATTATTGCTAAAATGAAAGAGGAAGGGGTTATAGCAATTACCACTATTAAAGCTCTTGGGTCTTTGATTAAAAAGGGATATCTTAGACGCGGATACATCAGCAGCAACAAGACTTTCTATGTACAGCTAAGGAGAATATGAAGAACCCGGAAGAAAAAAAAGTAGGTGTAGAAATTCGCAATACACCGACTTTTAAGTTAAAGGATAAGGAAAGGAGGCAATATCAGCCGATACATCTCGTCAAGCAGTTTGGATTTGTACCAGAAACTATTGTCATCCGAAAAGTCCAGGGAAAAAACAACACCTTTTTTATTAGTGCGATATTAACTGAGAAGGCGAAAAAGGCAAGGAAACAGCTTCCTCAGATCGTTTCTAAGGCGAATCAAAAGAAATAGTGGTATAATGTGATAACCAAACTCTTATGATTAAGAACGGTAAAAGTAACTCAAAGAATCCCTACAAAAAGGCAGAATTTGAAGCCTTCATACAACTCATCAAAGGAAACACAATAGCCCACTGGGTACAAATCGCACAGGCACTAGGGATTGACCCAACCACAATAACTGATTGGAAGAAACATCCACTGGCAAAGAAAGCTATCCGGGACGGAATAGAGAGAGCCACAGAGGAAATGGAGAAAGCCGGAAAGGATGACTGGAAAATGTGGGAGAGTAAGTTGAAGATGCTTGGTATGTCCCCTGTTGAAAAATCGGATATTACTTCTGACGGGCAACCGATACCCACACCTATATATGGAGGATCTTCAACAAAGCCGAAAGTTTAACTTCGTTGATACTTCTGCAACCAAAAGGATATTTGAACTCGATAAGAGAATAAGGGCGGTCACTGGAGGTACTGGGGCTTCCAAAACAGTGTCAATTCTCATTTGGCTCATTGATTACTGTCAATCTCCTAAGAACCAAAACAAACTTGTTAGCGTAGTTTCCGAATCGTATCCCCATCTTTTGGGTGGTGCGATGTTGGACTTTGAAATGATTATGAAAGATAGAGAATATTGGGAGGATTCCCGATGGGTGAAGAATCCACGGACAGTCTATACGTTTGAAACAGGCAATAAGTTAGAGTTTTTCTCTGTTGATACTTACGGCAAGGCACACGGCCCAAGGCGAGATGTTTTGTTTGTCAATGAATGTAATAACTTGGCGTATAACATTATAGATCAGCTTATTGTTCGTACTCGCGAAACTATATGGCTTGACTGGAACCCTGTCAGTGAATTTTGGTTTTATACTGAAATGATGGGAATCCGCGACGACATTGATTTTATAACGCTTACTTATAAAGATAACGAGGGGTTGGACGAGTCTACAGTTAAAGAGATTGAATCACACAAGCACAACCGGGCATGGTGGCAAGTATACGGACTAGGGCAACTTGGAGACTTGGAAGGAAAGATATACACAGACTGGCAAGTAATAGACGACATACCAGAGGAGGCGAGGCTGGAGAAGTATGGTTTAGACTTCGGCTATAGTGTTGATCCAACTGCATCAGACGCAATTTATAAATGGAACGACTCTATTATTCTTGATGAGGTGATTCACCAAAAGGGTTTGAGTAATAGACAAATTGCAGAGTTGTTTCTTAACTTACCAAGGGCTTCAGTTATCGCAGACAGCGCAGAACCAAAAAGCATTGACGAGATAGCGAGTTTTGGTGTACCCATATTCCCCAGCACTAAAGGAAAAGACTCGATTCGTCAAGGTATTCAAGTAGTTCAAGACCAGAAGGTCTTTATAACAAAAAGAAGTGTCAATACATTAAAAGAATACAGAAACTACTTATGGAAAGTGGATCGGGAGGGAAAGACTACTAATGAACCTGCTGATATTTGGAACCACCATATGGACGATATTAGATATGCAATATCTTCTGGCAAGGGAACAGTTGTATGGGAACCGGGCGATCCAGGCGGAGTAAAACCCTTCCTTGAAGGAGTAGGCTAGCTACTTGCCTTAGAGTAAATCAGTGTTATATTCTTAATATATGGCAGACGTTGAACCAGAAAACTTAGAGCTTCAGATGCTCTCGAACAACAAGCAGAGCGGATTCGAATATCGCAGAAGACGTGAGGAACCTTGGCGAGAGAATTACGAGCTTTACCGGGACAAAGTAATAGTAAACCGCTTGACACAGAGGCAGTCTGTAAACCTTCCTTTAATGAAAACACAGCTCCGCACTATCCTTAAGGATATTGACGATATGCCGGTAATAGTCTTCGAAAACTTGGACAATGACAAACAAGCACAGCTATTCCAGAATGAGTATTGGAAGAAGACGCTTGAATTAAACAACGCAGAACTACAAGATATTGTTGATAAAAAACAAAACTTCTTCTTTGGCAGAACTTTTGACTCTTGGCAGATAGAAGATGGAAAGATTGTATTTGATATTGAAGACAGTGAAGATATCTTGGTTGACAGGTTTATGAATCCTTATGACATTGATTCATCAAGGTTTCTGATCCATTTACACATATTCAAACCACTTAGTAGCCTAAAGGAGAACCCGGACTACGATCAAGGAGAGGTAGCGAAGCTAGAAGACTTCTTTAAGTCCCAACTGGGGATAGTAAAAGCAGCAGATAATGAAAACTCATTACAAGAGAAGAATAAGAAGCTGGCCGATATGGGAGTAACCGACATTGAAGACCCAGTATTGGGAGAAACCTATGTAGAACTTACTATACACTCTGTATTTAGAAACGGTGAAAAGATTGACGGAAAAGAAGTTCCAGAACAGATATTTACATACGTTGAGGCTGAGGAAAGAACAATTCTAATGAAGAAGCCCCAAGAGGAAATAATCGGGGTAACGAAGGATCATTACTGGAGAAGCCACTACAGGTACAACACTTGGGGAGATGATATAGACAAACAAGACTTCTGGACAGATGGGATAGCTGATATTATCAGAACGCCTAATAAAGTTATCAACTCCTGGTTTAGCCAAGAGGTCGAGAGAAGGACTCTTTCTAACTTTGGTATGCACTACTATGATTCTTCGTTAAAAGCAGAAGGATTTATACCTAGTACGTTTGAACCTCGCCCTTGGGGTTGGTATCCAGTGCCAGGGAAACCATCTGAGGTGCTTCAAAAGGTGGAGTTACCCGGAGACGCAGGAAACCTAGAGTTTAATACTTGGGTGGTTGGAATGATTGAAAAGGCTACGGGTGCAACTTCTACTCAACAAGGGGTACAAACTGAGCGTAATATCACGCTAGGCGAGGTGGAACTGGCTCAAGGAGAAGCTAAGGCAAGAGTACAGGGTATGTCTAAGTTCTATACTCATGCATGGAAACAAAGAGCAGAGAAGTTCTTGAAGTTAGTTGAAGCAGCCCCGGAGAAGTTGGATGCTGTTAAGATATACAAGGAAGGGAAAAACACAGACGATATTTTTGAAAGAGAAATATCCCCTAGCGATTGGATGACAAAAGCTGGGTACAGAGTTAAGGTTTGGAGCCAAGATGAAAAGAAGGCTAACGACACAGACACCCTTGTAAAACTAAATGCGGTTATGGTAAATATGCCAGATAATCCTAAATTGAGAGAAATTCACCAGAGGAAATTACTTGAGTTTGCGGATTTAACACCTGATGAGTTAACTGCGGTTATGGATTATGAGAAAGAGAAACTGAATGTATTACCGCCGGTGGGTCAAGGTATACCGCAGCCAGGGCAACCACAATTGCCACCGCCACCGCCTATTAACCAACCTATACAATGATTGACGAACTAGAAAAAAAGTACGGATTTAAAGTAGAGAATCTTAACGCTGAGGAGCGGGAATCGTTCTTTAAGATGCTTGAGGATGTTAATAAGTCCCGGATGGGCCCAGAGAAGTTAAGAGAGTATGTTATCTCCATGCGGGAGGCAGTTGAAAGAGAGTTGGTCAATGAGCCAGAGTTTATTAGAGTATTTATCTTCAAGTTTGACAACAGGAAACAAATATTCCTCAAGGCTAGGCTTCTGAACTATTTATTGCTAGAAGCGTTCTTAGTCTCTCCAGAGAGGGCCAAAGCACAACTAGAAGAAGCACTAAGTAATATAGGAAGGAGGATGGGATAATATGCCGAGAGTTAAGGTAAAAGGTAAAGTTAAACGCTTTCCATATACAAAAGCAGGTCGCAAGGCTGCTACTAAAGCAAAACGTAAGAAGTAATTGACAAAAGATACACTTGTGTTCTAGTATAAATGAGTGGATCCAAAGTCAAAAGAGTATCTTGATAAAATTCTTGAAAAAAATCTGGAAGAACTTACGGAAGACGAAAAGAGCTTTTTGAGAGCGAGAAGATCATATCTTAAGAGAGCAGACTTAGAAGAGTACAAAGGTGTACTAAACCAAACCTCCAAGAAGGAGCCGGTAAAAAAGAAAAATGGCAAAGCCTAAAGGACACGTTAAACCCACAAAAGAAGAATTAGAAGCACAGGAAAAAGCAGCCCTCGAAGAAGCTGAAAAGTTGAAAGATAATCCTCCAGAGGAAGACCCTCCAGAAGCTACTCCAAGCGAACCTGCACCATCGGAGCCAGAACCTAGCGAGCCACCCCCTCCTGAGCCGGATGCCGACCCCAGCGAGGCAGTTCCATCCAAAGAGCTATACAAGAAGAAATTTTCTGATTCTTCCCGTGAGAACCAAAAGATTTACGCCAAAAATAGAGTTATCAGTAAAGCATTAGCTGATGCTGAGGACGTACCAGATCCAACAGAAGAAGAACTTGCAACAGAGTTTTCCGATTGGGACATGATGAGCGAAACCGAAAGGACTTTTGCAAGAGAAGCGGTTATAAGTCGGCGTTGGAGGCAAACAATATCAGAGGCTAAGGAACAGGCTACTAAGATAGAGAAATGGAACGAATCAGTAGAAACTTTTGTAGATGATCCTAAAACATTAGTTGATAATCCAGAACTTGAAGGCAAGACAGACAAGTTTAAGGAGTTTGCAACCGAAGAAACTAACAACAGTGTGCCGTTTAACATACTTATTTCTGCTTTCTTGCATGAACACTCTAGCAGTAAATCCCCAAATAAAGGGAGGATGTTTGAAAAAGGAAGTGGCGGGCCAAACGATAAACCGAAACCGAAAGACGGGAAGATAACACTAGAAGAAGCCCGGAAGTTAAGAGAAACAGATTATAACAAATACAGGGAATTTTTGACATCCGGAAAGATAGAACAGAATGTTTAAGCACAAATTTTATAGTAGTGCTAATTCTTCAGATTTTCTCTTCATTCTCCAGTAGACACTATAACATCTGCTACACATCCCTTTTGCAAAGTATTTACGGCGAGTTTGTTCACAAACGATACACCGAACATACCATTTACTCCATTCTGATTTCCTTCTTCTTTTTGGCGGAATGTAAAATCTCCCCTTTTTTAATTTTTTGTTAATTTTTTTTGTTATCTCACTATAGTGCAACTCGTAGTGACAGCGCGGGCATACTGGTAATAAGTTTTTGATATGGTTATTGTGAGTATTGCCGTCAATATGATGAAGCTGGCTTGCATCCTGTCTGCAAATTTTACAACCACCCCTCAACTTTTGTAGTTGTTCCTTATTAGTACCCCACCTTGACACATAATTTCTGACAATTTGGTGAACTCTTTGACGACTTGTTCCTAAAATTCGGGCAACTCCAGATTGGGAATGTCCATTTCTGATAAACATTAAGGCTAGGTGTCTATTGTTCACTGATAAACTATACCTAATTATATTGACACTTGTCAATTTGACAAGAGATAACATACCCCTTTATAGTTACAAATAGATAACTTCCTAACCCCATCTAGGGACGGTAAAAGAAATCTTCATCTTTTACTAAATGTCAGCATACGGAACAAAACTAGCAGAAGGATTTTCAAGCAAAGTCATGCAGTGGGTGTATGACAATAACTTGATTGATATTGTCGTAAACAGAAACTACGAAGGTGAAATTAACGGTGTAGGCTCCAAACTTAATATCCTCGACTTTGATAAACTTTCCGAGCAGACTTATGCGGATGCAGCACTTACAGCAGATGCTCTAACGGAAAATAACGGCCAGCTAATTATAGATCAGTATAAATCCTTCTACTGGAAAGAAAAGACTCTTGCAAGGTGGCTGTCTTACATTAAGACTCCGCATCCTTATATTGTTACCCAGGTTGGTAATGAGAGAGCAAAAAACATGGACGAATTTGCTCTTGCACTTTACACTGATGTTGGAGCAGGAAACAGAGTTGGAACAGATGTAACCACAGGAACAGTTACAGTTGATGTAACCACAGGTCTTGTAACAGGAGCCGGTACTACATTTACTTCAGCTATGGTGGGTCAAGGATTCAAGGCAGACGGACACTCAACATGGTACAGAGTTAAGACCTTTACAAACACAACCTCAATGGTTATTGAAGATGATCTTGATGACATAGATTCCGCTTACACAGGTGGAGCAATTGCAGCTACAGCTACATTCACAGTTGAGAACGCATCAGTGCTAACCATCACAGCAGCAAATATCCTTTCTAAGGTTGCAGCTTTCAGAGAGAAACTTAACCTAGCCGAAGGAAATGGGTATACAGCAGTACCAGATTCGGACAGATTCTTGATTGCACCTCCAGAGTTTTTCACAATACTAACTCAAGGAACAGGTATTGCTCTCCATGTAGACGAAGCATACCAAGACTTAGTTAAAAAGGGATACATGGGTCAACTACAGGGATTCAAACTCTTTATGAGTAATAGACTTACTGGAGACAACACAGCCGGATACCACGTTATTGCAGGACACCCAGGATGGATGACATTTGCAGAGAAGGTGCTTGACGCAAGAATGGAAGAAGACTTAATTGGAGATTTCGGTACAGCTTACAAAGACCTATTCGTGTACGGAGCCAAAGTAAAGGATCACACTCGACACATGGCTTGCGAAGGACTTTGGAAGTTTTAACAAGTAAATAATTAAGTATTACACTTGGGAGCTTGGGAAAAAAAGGGCTACCTCCCTAAATCCCATTTAAGTTCCCTTTTTTATTGGGAAGAAAAATGGCTATTTTTAGAATTAAAGAAGATTTACCAAGAGAAACAAGAGACGAACTCACAAGGGTTGAGGCTATTGCTAGTGCGCAGAGAACAACAACAGAGGCAAATTTCTTAACAGCCCTTGCTCCCTACAGGACAAATAGAGTTTTAAGGTGGGACACCTCGCTTTTAGACTCTCCACAGAATAAATTAAGACACGCTTCGGGAGACAACATATTGGAAGCAGAAGGAAACACGCTTCCTACTGGTGATTCTGGTTTTAAACAAGGAGCAATTTTCTATGACCTTACTAAGACAGGTGGAAATGCCTATGTTAATACAGGTACAACCGATGCTTCTATTTGGACACTACCAACTCCGGGGGTAGCATCACCATCAGCATCAGTAAGCCCATCTGCAAGTACCAGTGCTTCTCTATCACCAAGTGCAAGTACATCAGTATCGGCATCAGCCAGTCAGAGTTTCTCGGCCTCAGAATCGAAGTCGTCAAGCCCATCGCCATCTCAAAGTCCATCTGCTTCTGGTAGTGCATCCGGTTCGGCATCAGGTTCAGCCAGTGGTAGTGCCAGTCTTAGCCCATCATCGTCAGGATCGGCTAGTGGTTCAGCATCCCTCAGTCCATCTGGGAGTGCGAGCCCATCAGCATCAGGTTCAGCCTCTGGGAGTGCGTCTGGCAGTGCATCAGGTTCAGCTAGTGGCAGTGCGTCTTTGAGCCCATCAGCATCATCTAGTGCGTCTGTAAGCCCATCATCCAGTGCAAGTGGATCAGAATCACCATCTCAAAGTCCTTCTGCTAGTGCGAGTAAGTCAGCTAGTGCATCTCTTAGCCCATCCGGGAGTGCTAGTCCATCATCTAGTGGATCAAGTTCAAGCTCGGCATCTTACAGTCCATCAGCATCAGTATCACCAAGCGCAAGTGCAAGCCCATCGGCATCAATATCATTCCCATAGTGAGGAGTTAATATGATACAAGTAACAATAGGAGGATCAGTACCAAAAGTTCAAAATATAACGGTATCTACTGAGATAATCGCCATTAGCTTCGCAGATGACATAGGTAGTGCATCTATCCGTACGAGAAATGATGCTGCATTCCGTGTCTATAATGGAGCGCTTGGTGGCGCTTACTGGACTGTTCGTGCTGGAGAGGTTTTAGAGTTGGATATTGCCCCAGGTTCGGACAACCCAGCAGTCTATATTAGAACTGACTCAGCAGGAACCGATACGTTGGAGATCCTGAGTTTAGCTATCTAATATGAGCCACGCAAGAACAAAAAATTCACTTGGGAGACTATATAGTCATCTACTTTGGACACCGGATGCTACCTATGATATAGGAGCTTCAGGAGCAAATAGACCCCGTAACCTTTATTTAAGCGGAGACGCAGTTATTGGGGGCGATATAACTGTTTCTGGTGTTTCCGATGGCCCCTTCACTGTTACTACAGCCAATGCAGCAGCTTTAGCAGTTGGAGCCAATGGCAATACTAACCCTGTACTTAGAGTAGGTACGGACACAGGTTCAGTTAAAACAGGACTTTTAATTCAAGGTGCAGCAGAAGCAGGAGGTCTCGCTTTATCGGTAATAACTTCTGGGACAAATGAAGATTTAACTATTGACGCCGCAGGTTCAGGAACAATTACTTTAGGAGGCACTTCAACAGGAGTTATTGCTATGGAACGTGACGCTACCATAGCTAATGGCTTTGGTTTGATAATTGGAAATGCTACACAGATAACAAACCTTCCTAACGGCCTTACGCCCGAACTTGAGATTTTAGGTACTGGTGGTAATGATTCCAATGCTGCCTTGGGTCGCTGGTCTGCCGATTCAAGTGGACCAGGCTTCTCTTTCGTCAAATCTAGGAGTGGTACTATCGGTACAGCCACAGTTGTCCAAGACAACGATGTTGTCGGGGATATTTTATGGGGTGCTGCTGATGGGGCAAATCATCACACCGTTGTTGCTCAAATCCGTGGCGAAGTTGATGACGCATCCCCAGCAAGCAATAGTATTGGTGGAGCATTAATTTTTAGTACAGCAGCAGGAACGAGTTCTGACGATATTACTGAATCCTTCCGTATTGATAATGCTCAACGAATGATTCTTGGGCGTGGTGCAGGAACGGTATATGGAACAAACAAATCCTGGTTAGATATTGTGGGTAATCAAGGAAGTGATGGAACAATGGGGATAAACGTAAGTTTGTTCTCAGCTAGTGCTGCTGAAACCCCACTCCTTAATCTACAAAAATCTAATCACGGCACACTAGGGAATTACACTGCGGTAGACGATCAAGATGAGTTAGGACGTGTGAATTTTAAGGGAAGCGACTCTGGTGGTTTTATAGTTGGTGCTTCCGTTTATGCCGAGGCAACAGCTACTGCATCTAGCAATAGTATATCTGGGAGGCTAATATTTGCTACAACAAATGCTGGAACAGTTCCAACAGACCGATTAACGATAGACGAAACAGGTGCTATTACTATTGCAGCAGCCGCCAGCCAAATAATCCCTGGTGCTACATCTTTTGCTATACGTAATAATGCTGATACTGCCAATAACCTCCTTATTCTTGATAACGGCAATGTTGGTTTGGGAGGTACATCGCCAACTACCACTCTAGGAATCCAGAAGTCTACTTCGTCAGTTGAATCGGATGTTTACCCAGGTATCCGTATCCAGAACGACTCGACTGCCACAGCTTCATATGTGCGTCACTATATGAAGGCAGGTACGGCTATACTTAACCTTCTAGTGGACGGTGTAGTGTCAAATCATATCTTATTTGGAACTGAAAGTTCTCATCCTCTGAAGATTCAGACAAATTCCGTTGTAAGGTTGACACTCGCTGCTACTGGTCTCGCTACTTTCACGGGTCGTGTTATCACAGACGACACCACAGAATCTACTAGCGCAACAACTGGTTCTATACAAACAGATGGAGGTCTTGGGGTTGCTAAGGACCTTTTCTTGTCAGGAGTTATGAGGCATGGTGCAGCAGGCTCATTAACAATAGCTAGTGGAGCAGTTGCTGTAACCAAAACATTTCACACTCTAGTTGTAGAAGGTGGAGCAGGAGCTGGTGCTGATACGTTAGTCACAGCAACAGGTGGTGCAGAAGGGGATATCCTAATCTTGAAAACAACTACCTCTGGAGCAAATGATCAAGTTACAGTCTCTGATACTACAGGTGCAGACACTTTTGTCCTTGCAGGTGCTGACTTTGTTATGGACCACATAGATGACCGACTCATATGTATCCACAACGGAACTGAGTGGGTAGAAATTTCCAGGAGTAGCAACTCCTAAAGTTGACCAAATAGTCTATAATGTGTAAAGTATAGAGACATGAAACTTTCGTACTCTGATAGAATCAAACTCTCCAACATACTTCCTCCAACAGGCAACGTAATAACTATTCGTATATTAGATGACCTCAGAAGGAATCTCTCAGCTACAGAAAAAGAAGTAAAGAAATATAAAATTAAACTTGTTCCACAACCAGATGGAAAAAGTAGCATTAGTTGGAATCCAGAGTTTGAAGCGGATATAGAGATAGGAGATGCAGCCAAGGATATTATCATAAAACGGCTAAAGGAAATGAGCGACAAAGAAGAATTGACGATTGACCTTCTTCCTATATACGATTTATTCTTTCCAAAGGAAAAAGAGAAAAAATGATTGTTAAAGTAACTGATGCTGATAGGGCCATTAGTATTTTGAAAAAAGTGGCTTTGACGAAGGTTTCTTCTACCTCAATCTCCATTTCTGACAAAAACCAAAAAGCACTTTTGCAAACGTGGGCTGACAAAGTAGATAAAAAAGAGGGGTTTGATTGGTGGGAGTACAAAACTATGTTGGATTTTGTTAATGCCGAGATAAAAACACGGGGAGGAAAGATAACATATAATGTTGGAGGTACTTTGGAATTAGGACAACTGCTTAACAAATTATCTTCTTAGACTAGCTTCGGTGGCCCGTTTTTCTATTGACTTCTGTAATAGAATGTATAAAATGTGTGTATGAGGCGGTTTAATGTCTTCTTGGAAATAAAACAAATTAACTTCTTAGAGAAACTTCCGGGTAAAGTAAGCGAACACGTAAGAATTGCTGTTGGTAAATACATTCAGGAAATGAAGGGCTTAAATGCAAGTGCTTCGCAATCAGGGAAAGCAGGTGAGTAATATGAAACAGACACTAACACCTATAAAGAGAACTACTGGAAAGTCTATAACAATGTCTTTTCTTCAAGCGATGGAGAAGATTATAGAAGGAAAGAAGGTTGCTAGAATATCCTGGGGGAATGCCGACTATTGTTTACTTAAAAGTGAGTGGTTGACTATTTACACTAGGGGTGCATTTTATACATGGTCAATTTCAGAAAACGACATAACTGATGCACAAGATTGGATAGTAGTAAAAAGAGGAGATGACAGACCTAAGCGTAATCATACCCAATAGAAATTCACCCTTTACCACACAAACAATAGAAGATGTTTTGAAAAATGCTGGGTGCCGTGTGGAAGTTATTGTAAACGTGGACGAAACTTGGCCGGAGCCTCTTTCAGAAGATGCTAGAGTACATTATATTCATCCAAACTCCCCAGTCGGGTTAAGACAAGGAGTAAACAACTGCGTAAAGCTAGCCAAGGGTAAATACATAATGAAGTGTGATGACCACGTAATGTTTGGTGAGAACTTCGGCAAAATACTCGCAGAGAACCATCAAGAAGATAATTGGGTGCAGATTCCCCGGCGTTATGCTCTTGATGCTGAAAACTGGAAAATAGAAGAACGAACCGATGGTAAATACCCAATTGATTATATGTATATAGATTTTCCACGGAAGGGTAAAAATCATGATGACGGGATGCACGGTGTACCTTGGAAAAGACCAGAAAGAGATAAACAGATTATGGATGAATTTGATTTTCCGATAGACGACACACCCTCAATGCAGGGTTCATGCTACTTTATGACTAAAAATCATTTTGATAACTTCTTGGGTGGATTATCGGAGGAAGGATATGGTCAGTTTGCTCAAGAGAGCCAAGAGATAGGTTTTAAGACATGGTTAGGTGGCGGAGCTTTGAAGGTCAATAAAAAGACATGGTATGCCCATCTTCATAAGGGAAACAGGTACGGAAGGATGTATAAGTTCCCCGGCGGGACAGTAAATGCAAGTAGTTGGAGTGCTGATTACTGGTTAAACAATCGTTGGGAGAAACGTATACATGATTTTGCTTGGTTTATTGATGAGAAGTTTCCCGGTATGCCAAGTTGGCCGGAAGATTGGAAACAGCAGATAAAGGAGATGGGATGGACACACTAACTAAATTGGCTATCAAGTATAAAACTGACAAGTGGGGTAAGCATCACTACACCCCTTTTTACTACGATCTATTCAAAGACAGACGAAATGAGGTTAAAAAAGTCCTTGAGATAGGTACAGGAGAGGGTGCTAGTCTTTTTATGTGGCACGACTTCTTTCCCAATGCAGAGATATATGGAGCCGATATAGACGATAGTAGAGTTCCACCTTACTTAATTAGTGAATGGCCTCGTTTACATATACATAAATGCGACCAATCCTCTGCTGGAGAATTAGAGGGTCTAATTAAGATGACAGGCCCAAACATTGATTTATTTGTGGATGATGGTTCCCATGAGCCAGAAGACCAGATTTCTACTTGCTTAACAATTGTACCCATGCTTAAAAAGGGCGCAATTTATGTTATTGAAGATGTAGCTGACGAAAATGTAGCAAAGGAGTTATTAAAGAGATACCCGGCAGAACCTTTTTGGGTAAACGTAAAAAAGGTAGGTAAGCGTTATGATGACAGACTAATAATTGTGGGGAACACGAATGGCTAAAGTATCAATACTAATACCAGCAAGGGGAGAGAGTTCAGATAATCTTCACAGAACACTACAAAGTATTAGTGCTAATGCCACCGGAGAACACGAAATAATTATTGGATTTGACGGATTTTCAGAAAACGACAAGATAATTTCAGAAACACTCGCATATCCAGATGATATTAAATTTATTCCTTTCCCTTCAGTAGTGGGTATAAAAACAAACATCAATGCCATGGCTGCTATGGCTACCGGAAAGTATATCTACAAATCTGATGCTCATTGCTCCTTTGGTAAAGGTTTTGACGAGATACTTCAAGCTGATATGGAAGATAATTGGATAGTAATGCCTCGCTTCAAGATAATTAAAGATGATTGGAGTATTCAGATGAGGGACGGGCAAGAAGAGTTCTATGATTACTTTTATCTCTGTTGCCCTTTTACCGATCCCAAGGGTTTTAGATTCAAGGCAGGGGGACATTGGCCCGAAAGGACAAAAGAACGTCTCACAAGCTATCCTGGCGTTGATGAGACTCCTCAAATACATGGTTCTGGCTGGTTTATGACTAAAGATAGATACTTTGAGTTGGGTGGCTTCCCCAACATAGATCCATATGGCCACGCTCAAGAACCCATATGGTTGGCACTAAAAAACTGGTTAGGTGGAGGTAAAGTAGTGGTCAACAAAAAGACTTGGTACGCGCACTTGCACCAGCAAGGAAACAAACGTGGTTATCATATGGACCATGCTCAAGAGGTCAAGTCTTACGATATAGCAGCTAAGTATTGGGTAGGAGATAAGTGGCATGAAAGGTTACATGATTTTAGTTGGTTTGTAGAGAGGTTTATGCCTATGCCTACTTGGCCTGAGAACTGGAAAGAGTTGTTGCATAAATGGCAGGAGGAAAATGTCTAACAATATGAATGTCAGTGTTAATTACGGGACACATCTAGCACCGTTAATAAAAGTAATGTCTTTGACTGATGGGGACGTATTGGAACTTGGGACCGGGGTATTTAGTACCCCATTTTTACATTACTCATGTATGTTAGATGGCCGAAAGCTGGTTTCCTATGACAATAGCCCAGAATGGGACAAGTGGATAGACTACTATCGAGCGCCACACCATGAAATTAAACTTATTGAGAATTGGGATGATGCAGAGATAGAGAAACTTTGGGACGTGGCCTTGGTAGATCATTCGCCATCAGACAGAAGAATAGTAGATATTAAACGCCTGGCAAATTGGGCTAAATATATTGTCGTCCACGACACCACTAAAACTTATTATCACACCTACAAGTACCACTTGATACATCCCCTATTCAAATACAGAAAGGTTTGGGAGGGAGATCAAAGACGAACTGACGTTTTCAGCAACTTTGTTGACCTGGAGGGCTTATGGAAACAAATACCTACAATTACATAATTAAAAAATACAACATAGAAGTTGGCAAACAGTATATTATCGACATTCCCAACATGAGTCGTAATGACATGGCCGAATTGTTTGGAGAACTAGGCTTCAATAAAGGCGCTGAAGTTGGAGTAGAAAATGGTTACTATTCCGAAATTCTGTGTAAAGCTAACCCCAACTTACATTTAAGTTGTATTGATCCCTGGTCGGCAGGAGCTTATGAGGAAGGAATAGATGCCATTGATGTAGAGCAGAAAAAATATGACGAAAGATACGAAGAATGCGTAAAAATACTTAAACCCTACAATTGCACAATTATTAGAAAAGGCTCAATGGAAGCCTTGGAGGATTTTGAAGATGAATCACTAGACTTTGTATATATTGACGCTAACCATGACTTCCCAAACTTCACAAATGACCTACACTACTGGTTAAAGAAAATTAGGCCAGGAGGAATAGTCTCAGGTCACGACTATGCAATTTTCTCTTACAAGAAACACAACCACGTCAAGAGGGCCTTGGAAGGATATGCACGCAGTTACCGTATGCAACCCCTATTTATTGTGGGTTCATTGGAATATGACAAAGGGACGACTAAGCCATCAGCCACAAGGGATAAATACAGAAGTTGGTTCTGGGTCAAAAAATGAAAAAATATAAACTTGTTTATGTTGAATGGCACGACGCAATAAGCAATGAGGGTATATCTGCTTGGAAAACAGCAGAGGAAGTGAAAGAGTGGGGTGAGGGTCGTGATTGGATTGTAGAAAACGTTGGATGGTTACTAGAAGAAACAAAAGAATATATTGTTCTTGCAGCTAAAAAAAGCGATAAAAGTTCAGACGATTATGACCAACAGTACGGGTGCTTGTTTAAAATTCCTAGAACATGGATTAGGAAAAAGAAGGTATTAAAGATATGAACACACTAGATCATATAGTCAATAAGTTTGGACTGGATGCTACCAGTAAGTCTCCGATTGAGATTCACAACATCAACCGGACTATTATGGTTAAAACTTTGGCAGAGTTGGGATTTAGTGTTGGTGCAGAAGTAGGAGTAGCTGAAGGATATCATGCAGAAGTTCTTTTGAAGAATGTTCCTGGGCTTCATCTCAGTTGTATAGACGCTTGGAAACACTATCGGGGGTACAAAGAATATGACAACTTGGATAAAATGTATCACGAAACCGTCTTGAAGCTAATGCCATATAATACAGCGATTTATAGGGAGTTTAGCATGGAAGCTGTAAAGAAATTTGAGGATAATTCCTTAGACTTTGTTTACATAGATGCCGCACATGATTTTGTTAATGTTGCAATGGATATTTGCGAGTGGTCAAAGAAGGTAAAAGTAGGAGGTATTGTCTTCGGCCATGACTTCAAACGATCTAAAAGGAATATTGTTGACGTTAAAGACGTAATTCCGGCTTATTGCTACGCTAAAAATATCCACCCTTGGTTTATCCTCACAAACGATATTAGAGACCCAAACTTTGGCCCAGATAATCCGGGGTGGATGTTTGTACGCCAAGAAGGAGATCGGCCATGAAGGAAGTTGTGGGAAGTGGTGATATTGCCCAAGTGTTACAAGAAGCAAATAAAGACGTTCTCTTTTTTGCTAGTGGAGTTAGTAATAGTTCTGAGTTACGAGAGTCTGAGTATCGAAGGGAAAGAGACCTTTTATTAGAACAAGATAAAACAAAAAGACTCGTTTACTTTAGTTCATTATCAATCTTCTACGCGGATACAAGGTACACACGGCACAAAGAGGAGATGGAACAAATGGTTAAGGACAATTTTCCCGACTATTGCATAGTTAGAATAGGCAACATCGTTTGGGGTAAGAACCCTAATACTTTAATAAATGCTATGCGTAACCAAGTAAAAGCTGGAGACCCACTAGAAATCAGGGACACTACCAGATATATTGTTGATAAAGACGAATTTTTGCATTGGATAGGCTTAATACCTCATGATTTCAACTGCGAAATAAATGTCCCTGGTAGACGAATGAAAGTTGCAGAAGTAGTAAAGGAGTTTGTCTTATGAAAAAAGTTGATATAAGCACGGGGAAGTATCCCAATATATTTACTTTAGTTGACGATGAGGACTTCGAGTATCTCAACCAATGGAAATGGTATTTTGACGTATATGTTAAAAGAAAAGAATGGTTACCCGATAAAAAAATATATAGAGACCTTTATATGCATAGGGTTATAAATAATACTCCAAGTGGATTGGAAACAGACCATATAAATAGAAATAAGTTAGACAATAGAAAATCCAATTTACAGACTTGCACTAGAAGTGTAAATCAGAGAAATAAAGGTATCCAAAAAAACAACACCTCTGGTTACAAAAATCTTTATTTTGACAGTCGAAACGAGAGATGGAGAATACGTCTACAAACAAGTAAAAAGAGAAAAGACTTTGGATATTTTCCCAGTCTTGACTTGGCCTTAATCACATATAAGGAGTTGGAAAGGAAAAATATTTTATGATCTCCATTTTTGCCAAAGAGATGTTTTTGAATATTAATCCACATGAGCCGTTAAGACTCAGGGTGAAACCCATTCCCAAGAATGCTGGTCATGCTATGCGTGTATCCTCAATGATTAGAGGAGATCAGATAGCCGATCAGATCGGAGCTAAGTTTAACCCCGAAAAAGGATACGAGAATGACGTTTGCATCTATGTGAAGCCGATGGTAAGGAAGAATGAAGATTTTAATTTTGAAGGAAAACCATACCTAGATATCGTTGATGGGCATAATTTGGGACAGTTGCTTATAAAACATCCTGAAGTAACGGTGATTGTTTGCTCTAAAATAGATTTTGTTACTATGTCTAGCGTAGTACCCAACAAGATTGTTCTTATTCCTCAACATCATTGTAACTTTGAACGAGTTAAAAGAACTAGACAGGAGATAAAAACGGTAGGGGTTATTGGAACCAAGGGAGCATTTACACTTCTTCCTAAAGGTTTGAGGGAGGAATTAGCAAAAAGAGGTATGGAGTTACTAGAGTTTTCAAGGTTCTTTACAAGACAAGACATTATAGACTTTTACCTGAAAATAGACGTACAGGTTGTTTGGCGACCCTATAAGAAACTATTATCTAATCCATTGAAGATGGTTAACGCTGCTTCTTTTGGTATTCCGACAATTGCACTGGATGAACCAGCTTTCAAGGAAGTAGAAGGGTGCTATCTACCAGTTAATAACCTAAACGAGTTCTTATTTGAATTAGACAAATTAAAGGAAAATCTTTGGATTTACTCAAATTATAAAAGTAAATGTCTCGAAAAATCTGAAGAGTATCATATTGAAGCTATCAGTAAACTGTATAAGGAGCTTGATAATGGCTAAAATTGGTATTATAGGCCGAGGCTGGGTGGGTCTTGCTATGCTTAAACTTTTCCCAGAGGGTTGGGTATATGACAAGCCATTGGGAATAGGCAAACCCGAAGATGTAAACAGTTGTGAAGTTACTTTTGTGTGTGTTCCGACTCCTGTAGTGCGAGAAGGAAAATTGGATACTTCGATTGTTGAGGAGGTAGTATCATGGTGCGAGTCCCCTTTAATTGTTATTCGTTCTACAGTAAACCCCGGCACTTGTGATTATCTTGAAAAAAAGTACAACAAGAGAATTGTTTACCAACCAGAATATCTTGGGGAAACAGCAGCACACCCATTTCTGGATATGAAAACCAGACCATTTCTAGTTATTGGAGGGAAGCAGGAGGATCGCAAGAAACTTATAGACCTATACACCAAGGTATATAACGCCAATGTAAATATTCGTCAAATTAGCAATCTTGAAGCAGAAGTGATAAAGCTATCAGAGAATAGAGCTATCGCTTTTAAGGTAGCACAAGCTCAAGAATTATATGATGTTTGTGAAAAAGCAGGAATAGATTATTACACAATAAGAGATACGGTTTACGGAGACGACCCCCGGTTCAATCTTTGGTGGACATTTGTTTATCCAGACAAAAGAGGCATGAACTCTAAGTGTATCCCCAAAGATGTATACGCTTGGTGCGCATGGGCCGAGAGTTTGGGATACAAGCCGAAAGTAACTAGAGCTTTATTAGAGAAAAATAAACAATGGATCTCTCAATCTTAATCCCAGCGCGTAACGAGGAGTTCTTGGGTCGCACTATCCAAGACCTCTTGGAAAACATTGAAGGAAATACTGAAATCATAGTTATTTTAGACGGTTATCTTCCAGATCCCCCACTAGAACCAGATTCGAGGGTAACTATAATCTATAACCCAGTATCGGTGGGCCAGAGGGCAGCAGCAAATCAAGGCGCAAGGCTCGCAAAAGGTAAGTATTTAATGAAGGTTGATGCTCACTGTGCTTTTGACAAAGGGTTTGATGTAAAAATGATTGACGCTTTCAAGGAAGCTGGAGACAACGTAACAATGATTCCGGTGATGAGGAACCTCCACATCTTTGATTGGGTGTGTGATGAGGGCCACAGACGCTACCAAAGCCCTTCTGGAGTGTGTGAAACCTGTGGAAAGCCGACAACTAAGGATGTGGTTTGGTTCCCCAAACCCAGTCCAGCAACCCATTCTTTTAGGTTTGACAAGACAATGCACTTTCAATACTGGGGTGAGTGGTCAAAGACTCAAACAGGAGATTTGAGAGAAACAATGAGTATCCAAGGCTCTTGTTTTATGTGTACAAAAGAAAAATGGTTTGAGCTAGATATTTGTAGCGAGGACTTTAATAGTTGGGGCCAACAGGGAGTTGAGGTTGCCTGTAAAACTTGGTTGTCGGGAGGCCGGGTAATAGTCAATCTGCGGACATGGTATGCACACATGTTTAGAACCAGGGGTGGAGACTTCGGTTTCCCGTATTCTAATCCCCAAGACAAAGTTAATGAGAACAGGGAAATGTCGAGAGAGTTATTTCAAAAGGACAAGTGGCCTTTAGCTACTCGCAAATTTCAATGGATTTTGGACAAGTTCAACCCTCCGGATTGGGAAGTTACCAAAGGAATAATCTATTATACGACTAATGAATTAGACGAGAAGATTGCCAAACCAGTCCGAGATCAGCTTCTAAAAATCAGTCAAAACAAAAGAATAAATATTGTTAGTTCATCTCTCAAGAAGATGGACTTTGGAGTAAAAAATGTGCGGTTCCCCACAATGAAAAAGAGTTATTTAACTCTATTTAAGCAGATTTTGGGAGCATTAGAGAATAGCAAGTCGGATATTATCTTCTTTTGTGAGCATGACGTTTTGTACCACCCTTCACATTTTGATTTTAACCCGACAAGAGAAGATACTTTTTTCTACAACCAGAATGTTTGGCTTCTTAGAAATACAGACGGACACGCTCTCCACTATGACGTTAATCAGTTATCAGGACTTTGTGTACATAGAGATGCAGCTATTACTCATTTTAGAGAAAGGTATGCGTTGGTAGAAAAAGAAGGATTTACTCGTAATATGGGCTTTGAACCTTTTACTCACGGCAGGGTTCAATGGAAAAATCAATTCAAATATGAAGCCTGGAAGTCGGAGTTTCCCAATGTGGACATAAAGCATGGGGACAATGCTACAGGCCAAAGATGGAAGAAAGATCAATACAGAAATCAACAGCTTCTTATCAATTGGACAGAGAGTGAAAACTGGGATATCCCTGGGTGGGATCCCAACAGTCTAATTGCCTTCAAATAAATCCATGCTCTAATCTTGGGGTATGGCAGTTGTAGATTCATATTCTGAAGCAAACCAAGATTCAGAACAATTTATTCAAAGTGGGGGAAACAAAGTATTTGGGCAATCTTTTAAGCCAGGTGCCGATTACTTTTTGGATGACGCTAAGTTTTATATAAGAAAGTCTACGACGGGTACAAATACGGGGACAATGGTTGCCCGTATTTATACTGACACTGGAACCTATGGCACTACTATAGTATCTGGGGACTTACTTGCAACCTCGGCGGGAATAGATTTGTCTACTCTTACTACCTCTCTTGCTTTAGTAACTTTTACTTTTTCTGGAGACCAGCGATACGGGATGGCCTCTGGAGTAGCTTACATCATTTCTATAGAGATGGAAACTCCTGCTACTTCCCCTGCGGCTTTGTTTATTGGATATGATGGCTCCTCTCCAAGCCATGGCGGAATTGCGGGGTTTGATGATACCTATGGTGAGTGCAATAGCACTTTGGCAGATTCAGATTTGTGTTTTTATGTAGATGGAACGGCTGGTTCTCCTTCGGCATCACAAAGTCCATCTGCTAGTGCGAGTAATTCGCCGTCAGCGAGTGCGAGTGCAAGTAACAGTCCGTCTGCTTCACTTTCACCCAGTGCATCAATTTCTCCTTCTGCCTCTTTAAGTCCGAGTGCATCTTTATCGCCTTCTTCTTCAGGGTCTGCTTCAGAAAGCAAGTCGCTTTCACCCAGTGCAAGTACCTCAGCTTCCTCTAGTGCCTCAGCATCAGCGAGTGAGAGTGCCTCAGCATCAGCGAGTGAGAGTGCCTCAGCATC